>DATDAH010000174.1:0-18357 GCA_036525535.1 Acidimicrobiales bacterium | reverse complement strand
ATCGTCCGCCCGTCGAGCAGCGGCTCCACCTCGGCGATGCCCCGCCAGAGCAGGGAGCCGTTCCACAGCGGCGGGCCCTCGTCCGGGTAGCGCTGGGAGCGCAGCACGCTGTGGATGCCCTCCGCGGCGACGAGGACATCGGCCTCGGCCCGAGCGCCACCGTCGAAGCGGGCGACCGGCCGGGCCCCCCGCTCGTCGACCTCGACCAGGCGGTGCCCGAGGTGGAGGTGGTCGGCGCCGAGCCGGTCGACGAGCGCGTCCAGCAGCACCTCCTGGAGGACGCCGCGGTGGACGGAGAGCTGCGGCCACGGATAGCCGGCGGCGGCGCCCCGCGGTTCCCGCCAGATCTCCTGGCCCCGCCGGGTGCAGTACACGAGCACCTCCGGCGCGATCGACCGGACGCGGAGCTGGTCGAGCAGGCCGAGGGCGTCGAGCTCGCGCACGGCGTGGGGCAGCAGGTTGATCCCGACCCCCAGGGCGCGCAACTCGCCCACCGCCTCGAACACGTCGACCTCGACCCCGATCTCGTGCAGGCTCAGGGCGGCGGCGGCCCCACCGATGCCCCCGCCGATGATGGCGAACGAGGGGCGCTGGTCGGCCACGGTCAGGGCCTCTCGTGACCGACGAGGGGCACCCTCAGCGGAGGCGCCACTCGCGGTTCTTCGGGTTCTGGAAGGCCTGCTGGCCGCTCTCGATGTTGTCGTATTCGGTGCCGAGGGAGACCCAGGTGGAGACCTGGTCGAGGGCCTGGCGCCGGGCGACCTCGTGGGCCATCCAGATGGCCTTGAGGGTCCCCTGCACCGCGAGCACGGGGGCCTCGGCGATCGCCGTCGCCACCCACAGCGCACGCTCCATGAGCTCGTCGGCCGGGGTGACCTCGGACACCAGACCGAGCTGGTGGGCGCGCTCGGCGCTCATGCGCTCGCGGGCGCCGAGCAGGGCGACCCGCAGCGTCTCGCCGAGGGGCAGCTTCTGCATCAGGTGCACCGACTCGAAGCCGGCGACCATGCCGTAGGTGACGTGGGGGTCGAAGAACGTGGCGTGCTCCGCCGCGACGATGATGTCGGCCTCTCCGAGGATGTAGAGCGCACCGCCGCAGGCCATGCCGTTGACGGCGGCGATGACCGGCTTCCAGAGGTCGTTCGACTTCGGGTTGATGTTGTCACCGGGGTCATCGAACATGAACGGGCTGCCGACCACGCCGGTGCCCTGGGCCTGGCGCGGGTCGGCCAGGTACTCCTCGATGCTCTCGCCCCGGTCGAGGCCGGTGCAGAAGGCCTTCTCCCCCGCGCCCGTCAGCACCACGGCGTGCACGTCGTCGTTGCGACGCAGCGAGCGCCAGACGGCCCTGAGGTCGGCCTGCATCGCCCGGTTGAAGGCGTTGAGCACGTCGGGCCGGTTCAGCGTGACGATGGCGACACCGTCCCGCTCCTCGTAGAGGAGCGTCTCGTAGCTGTCCACCCCGGACCCCCTTGGCCGATGCGTCGCCGGCACCGGATCGAGCCGGGACACTAACCGGCGCCGGCTAGCGCGACTGGGCCCGCTCCCGGAGCACCTCGCCGAACGGTCGGCCCCGATCCGGCGCCTCGTCCCGGGGCAGGCCGAGCGAGCGCTCGGCGATGATGTTGCGCTGGATCTCGTCGCTGCCGCCGTAGATGGACGACGCCGGCGAGAACACCAGGGCCTTGGCGTAGACGCCGTCCTCGACGCCGTCCTCACCGGTGAGCAGCCCGTGGGGCCCCAGGGCCTCCACCCCCAGCCGGGCCGCCAGCTTCACGATGCGGGTCTGGGTGAGCTTGCCGATGCTGGCCACCGCCTGACCGCCACCACGCTGCGCCTCGGCCTTGCCCCGCTGGGCGTTCCACAGACCGAGTTGGGCGTAGGTGTAGAGCCGGGCCAGGTCCTGGCGGAACAGGGGGTCCGCCGACGTCCCCACCGCCTTCGCCAGCCTGGTCACGTCGAGGTGGTCGACGGTCAGTTTGGCGTTGGGCGCCTCGAGGAGAGCGGCGGCGCCGGCCCGGAGCCCGAGCATGCCGCCCTTGGCGCCGGGCTCGGGGAACCCGGCGTGCGCGCCTCCGGCGCCGATGCCGGTGCGCTCGAAGTGCAGCGTCGTCTGCGTCACCGCCCAGCCGTTGCCGGCGCCCCCGATGAGATCCCGGTCGTCACAGACCGCGTCGTCGAGGAACACCTCGTTGAAGACGGCGTCGCCGGTCATCTCCCGTAGGGGCCGGATCGTCACGCCGGGCTGGTCGAGGCGGAACGCGAACCACGAGATGCCCTTGTGCTTCGGGACGTCGAGGTCGGTGCGGGCGAGCAGCATCCCGTAGTCGGACTGCAGGGCCTGGCTGGACCACACCTTCTGCCCGTTGATGACCCACCGGTCACCATCCCGGTGCGCCCGCGTCGTCAGCCCGGCGAGGTCGGAGCCCGCACCCGGCTCGCTGAAGAGCTGGCACCAGGCCGCGCTCCCGTCGAGGATGGGCGGCACCAGCCGGTCGACCTGCTCGGCCGTGCCCTGGGCGAGGATCGTGGGGGCGGCCATGAGCAGGCCGAGGCCTCCCGGTGGGCGCAGTGCGCCGAACGACGAGAACGCGGCGCGGACCACGGCCGGGGACCGGCGGCTCAGGCCCCGCCCCCCCTGCTCGGGGGTCAAATGCGGAGCCGTCCAGCCGGCATCGGCCACCGTCTTCCACCACGCGTCGACGGTGAGATCGGGGTCCCAGTTGGCCTCGAGCCAGCCCTGGACCTCGTCCCAGAGCTCGGCGTGGGGCCGCGGCGCCCCCTGCCCGTTCCCGTCGCTCACGCGGCGGACCCGAGGAGCTCGGCGCAGTTGTCGTGCATGATCCGCTGCACCGCGGGCTCGTCGAAGGCGGCCAGCTCCTTCAGGAAGTCCAAGGGCTGGGCCACCCCCTCGCCGTGGGGCCAGTCCGAGCCGAACAGGATGTGCTCGACGCCGATGAGGTCGGCCAGTGCTGCGAGGTCCTCCTCGAGGTACGGCGTGACCCACACGTGCCGGCGCACGGTCTCGAGCGGGTCCTCCGCGAACACCCACGGCGTCTGGTTGGCCTGCTTGCGCAGCTTCTTGACCAGGAGGGGGAGCCAGTCCGAGCCGTTCTCGATGCTCGCCACCCGCAGCGCCGGGTGCCGCTGGAAGACGCCGTGCATGATCAGCGCGGCCATGGAGTCGAAGATGGCCCGATCGCCGACGAGGACCTGGCCCAGGGCGTCGTGGTTGCCGAAGCCGAACGTGGCCTTGCCGCCCCAGGCGGCGGCGATCAGCGCGTTGTAGCCGCTGTCACCGAGGTGGAAGGCGGCCGGGACCGACGCCTCCGCCAGACGGGCCCACACCGGGTCGTGCGCCGTGTCGCCCAGTGATCGGCTCGTTCCGTTCGGACCGGGTACGGGCGCGGGCCGGATGTGCACCATGCGCACCCCGTGGTCGAGCAGCCACTCCAGCTCGGTGACCGCCGCCGCGGGATCGGCGAGGGAGAGCAAGGGCGGGGCGAAGATCCGCTCCTCGTAGGCGAACCCCCAGTCCTCCTCGAGCCACCGGTTGAACGCCGAGATGGCGGCCATCGTCGCCGGGATGTCGTCCCGGAGCCCCTCCTCGACACCGACCCCGAGCGTCGGGAAGAGCAGCGCCGCACCCAGGCCCTGCTCGTCCATCACCTCGAGCCGGCGCTCACGGTCCTGGTACTCGGCCCGGAGTGGTTCCACCTGCATCAGGGTGCGGGGGTCGACCCCCTCGGGGATCTGACCGCGGAACAGCGGGTCGAGGCAGCCGGGCACGATGATCGGGTCGAACGTCGGGTTGGGGACGAAGCGGTTGACCCGCCCTCCGACCAGCAACTCGACGCGCTTGCCGTCCTGGACGGGCCGCACGGCCCGTTGACGGAACGCCTTGTCGAGGTGCCGGGTGAACGCGTCGAGCGGCTCGTAGTAGTGGTTGTCGGCGTCGAACGGTCTGGCGTCCATGGGATCCCCCTCTGGGTCAGTCTGGTTTTCCGAAGAAGAAGGCCTCGGCGTTGTCGTGGAGCCACGCGGACCGCACGTCGTCGGGCAGGTCGAGGGCGGCCGCCTCACCGAGGCACCGCTCCATCGAGAGCACCGGGAAATCGGACGCGAAGAGGATCCGGTCCGTGCCCCTCGTGCGCATGAAGTGGAGGAGCGCCTCGGGCAGGCGCTTCGGCGACCACGCCGAGGTCATCAGCCGCAGGTTCCGGTACTTGAGCATCAGGCGAATGGCCACGTCCCACCAGGGGTCGGCCCCGTGGATCATGCACAGGCGCAGCTCCGGGAAGCGAACACAGACCCGATCCAGGTGGATGGGGTTCTGCACCTCACCGGGGATCGGCGGTCCGGGCAGGCCGGTGTTCATGCAGAGCGGCAGGTCGAGCTCGCAGCACTTCGTGTAGAGGGGGTAGTAGACGGCGTCGCCGGGCGGGTACATGGCGTCGCCCCAGAAGCTGGGTCCGACCACGGTGTACGCCACCGGGTTGTCGCGCACGAAGGACTCGAGCCCCCGCAACGCCTTCATCGGCTTGAGCAGGTTGAGCCCGCCGACGGCCAGCGCGAAGCGATCGGGCTCGGCGGCGGCATAGCGCTGGGCCCGGTCGTCGACGGCCCCGATCCTGGTCATCAGGACCGCCCGACTGACCCCGTTGGCGTCCATGTTCTCGAGGAGCTCGGGCAGCTCGGGGCTCTGGAAGAACGAGTCGTCGCCCTTGAAGTAGTCCTCCTTGACCCGGACCATCCACTCGGGCTGCATCTCGTCGGCGAAGCCCACGTTCACCAGGCAGTCGATCGCGGTCGCCATCGGCCTCTCCTCCGTCATTTCCCGGTGAAGCGGGGCTCGCGCCGCTCGAGGAAGGCGCTGATGCCCTCGCCCATGTCCGCCGTCGTGTAGGTGATGTGTTGGGACCGGGCCTCGCCCTCCAGCGCCTCCTCGAAGCTCGACCCCGCGCTGGCGTCGAGCAGCCGCTTGCTGAGGCTGAGGGCCGTGGTCGGACCGGCGGCCAGCCGGCGGGCCCACGCCCGCGCGGTCTCGGCCAGCTCCTCGGCGGGCACCACCTCGTTCACCAGGCCCCAGTCGAGGGCCTGCGGGGCCTCGACCATGTCCCCGAAGTACGCCATCTGCTTGGCCCGCCGGAGCCCGATCTGGCGAGGGAGCGTCCAGGAGGACCCGCCGTCGAGGGCCAAGCCCCGCTTGGCGAAGATCGCACAGAACCGGGCCCGGTCGCTGGCCACCACCAGGTCACAGGCGAGGGCCAGGCCGAAGGCGACACCGACCGCGAACCCGTCGACGGCGGCCAGCGTCGGCTTGGGCAGCCGCTGGAGCCGGCGGATGATCTCGCCCACGATGCGCATCTCGGTCACGATCAGCTGCATCTCACCGCCGGCCAGCCCCCCCGACCCGTCGCCGGACAAGTCTGCCCCCGACGAGAAGTTGCCACCGGCGCCGGTCAGGAGCAGCGCCCGGTCCGCGGGGCTGGTCGCCACCTCGGCGAGCACCGTGTCGAGGGCCTGCCAGCAGCCGGCGTCGAGCGCGTTCTTCCGCTCCGGACGGTTGAAGGTGACGGTGACCAAGCCGTCGCTGCGCTCGACCAGGACGTCGTCGGACATCGGCACACACTCCTCCCGGAAGGCCTGTGGCGGCAATTCCTCTAGAGCTTTGTAGCACCCTCGGCCAGCATCATCTGCAGCGCAGCCTTGTCGATCTTGCCGGTGGCCGTCAGGGGAACCGCGCTGGCGTCGGCGGTGACCAGCCACCGGGTGGGCCGCTTGAACGCGCTCAGTCGCTCCTTTGTGGCCGCGGCGACGGCGTCGACCGGGAGGGCAGTGACGACAAGTGCGCCGACATCACCGTCGACCTCGGTGACATGAGCCTGGCGGACGTCGTCGACGGCGCGCACGGCGGCCTCGACTTCGGACGGGTACACCGACGCCCCCTTGACCTTGAACATGTCGTCGAGGCGACCCTCGTACCAGAGGTACCCGGCGTCATCGAGCCGGCCCCGGTCGCCGGTCCGGAACCAGCCTTCCGGGGTGAACACCTCAGCGCGCGACCGCCCGCACACCCCGCGCATGAGGTTCGGCCCGCGGACGCAGATCTCGCCGTCCTCGGCGATCGTCACCTCGATCCCGGCGAACGGACGACCGCAGCTTCCCCACTCGTCGGGCGGGAGGTCGGTGTCGAGGCGGTCCCCGCAATACGGGCCGAAGGTCTCGGTCATCCCGAAGAGGTTCGCCCGGGCGCCCGGGGGCGGTTGTCGCTCGGCTGGCAGCACGGCGCCAAGGCTGGCGTCGCCCAGCGACGAGAGATCGGCGGCGGCGAAGGCCGGGTGGGCCGCCAGCTCGGCGGCCTGGTCCGGCCAGCCCCGGAACACGGTCACCCGCTCCCGCTCGAGGAGCCGGAGGGTGCGGCCGGGGTCCGGCTCGGCCTCGGTCAGGAGGGTGGCCCCCGCCAGCAGCGTCGAGACCAGCCCGCCGCAGAACCCCCCGGTCCAGAAGAAGGGCATGGGGATGTAGAGACGCTCGCCGGGGCCTATGCCCCGGGCCTCCAGCCCGGCGGCCGTGGCCCGCAGGCCGCCGCCGTGGGTGTGGATCGTGCCTTTGGGGCGGCCCGTGCTCCCCGAGGTGAACAGCACGACGAGGTCGTCCGCCGGCCGCACCCGGTCCTCCATGGCGCGGACCACAGCCGGCGGGACGCCTCGGTCGGGGACCCCTTCGGGAAGGGTCCACACCCGCCGCAGGTCCGGCGCAGCCTGATGGCGGGCGCCCGATCCGACGACCTCGGAGAGGCCCGGAGCCGCCGCCGCCAGGTCGTCGAGGTAGGACCGGTCGCGGAAGGTCGGGACGGTGAGGAGGTGGGACACCGATGCGGTCGCGAGATGCGCGAGCAGCTCGGGCGGGCGGAGCAGGGTGCTCAGCGGGACCAGTACCGCGCCCACCCGCAGGACCGCGTAGGCGGTGACCGCCCACCCGATGCCGTTGGGGGCCAGCAGGGCGACCCGGTCGCCCTTGGCCACCCCGTCGCCCACCAGCCGGGCCGCGAGGTCGGCGCTGGCGTCGTCCAGCTCGGCGTAGGTGATGGCGGCGTCCTCGGTGACGAGGGCCGGGCGATCGGGTGCCGTGCGTCGGCGGAGGGTCAGGAGGGCGGGGATGGTCTCGGCGTCGTCCTGTGAGCTCACGGCGCGCCCCGGCGGGGGGAGACCGCGGGCATGGCGGTCCGCTCCCCGGCCACGGCCTCGACCTCCGCCTCGCACAGGAGGTGGTCACCGTCGAGCAGCCGGATGATCGAGTGGATGCGGCCGTCCTCCGCCCGCCGTTCGGCGACCACGGTGAGCGTGGTCAGCAGCGGCGCCGGCCGGCGGTACCGGATCGCCAGCGACACGGTCTTGCCCGCGACCCCCACCTCACAGTTGTGGTGCTGGGCGATGCAGTCGGCGAACAGGGCGAGGAACCCGCCGTGGACCAAGCCCGGCGGGCCCTCGTAGGCGATCGGGAAGGTGACGGTGCCCGTCGCTCTCGGCCCGTCGACGGTGAGGTCGTACTCGGGAAAGGACGGGTTGTAGGCGCCGATGTCCCGGCCGTGGTCGAGGTACACGCGACCCGCACGCCCTGCGGCCGCTCCGACCCGGGGCTCGAGGTCGTCCGGCAGGTTCGCGGCGAGCGCCGCCTCCACCTCGTCGAGCGCGGCAACGAGACGGTCCAGGGCGGGGTCATCGTCCTCGGCGGCGAGCAGCATGCCGGTCAGGCGGCGGAGGCGGTCCGCGATCGCCGTGGTCTGCTCGAGGGGCTCCACGCCGAAAACCCAGGGTTCCATCAGCGGCCTTTCGGCAGGCCGAGGATCCGCTCGGCGATGAGGTTGCGTTGGATCTGGGACGTGCCCGCCGCGATCGTGTACTGGAACGACCACAGGTAGTCGCGCACGAGCTTGGCGTCCTCGGTGTCGTCCCCGCTCGTAGCGATCGACCTCCGGCCGAGGAGCTCCATGCCGAGGGCCGCGATCTCCTGGCCCAGCTCGCTGTAGCCGAGCTTCACGGCCGAGCCGAGCGGGGACGGGAGCCCGGTCGCCTCGGCCTCGGTGACGCAGCGCTGGGTCATCCGCCAGAGCGCCTCGACCCTGGCATCGAGACGACCGAGGTGGCGGCACAGGTCCGGGCGGGCGCTGGCGTCGCCCGCCAGCGCGACGATCCGCTGGAGCTGGGACCGCAGCGTGATGATGTGCTGGGCGAAGGCGGTGCCCCGCTCGAAGCGCAGGGTCACATTGGTGACCCGCCAGCCGTCGTTCTCCTCGCCGACCCGGTTGGTGACGGGGACGCGGGCGCCGTCGAGGAACACCTCGCAGAAGTGGCTCTCGCCGTCGATGGTCTTCATGGGGCGCACATCCACACCGGGCTGGTGCATGTCGAGGATCAGCCAGGTGATCCCCTTGTGCTTGGGCGCGTCGGGATCGGTGCGGACGAGCAGCTCGCAGAAGTCGGCGACGTGGGCCCGCGTGCTCCAGATCTTCTGGCCGGTGACCACGTACTCGTCGCCCTCCCGGACCGCACGGGTCCGCAGCGACGCCAGGTCCGACCCGGCTTCGGGCTCGGAGAAGCCCTGGCACCAGACGCTCTCGCCCCGGAGGATCCGGGGCAGATGGTGGCGGCGTTGCGCCTCGGTGCCCTCGGCGATCAGGGTGGGACCGGCGTGGGCGAGCCCGACGAAGTTGATGCCGACATAGGGAGCGCCCGAGGCGGCGTACTCCTCCAGGTAGACGAGCTGCTGGGAGGCGGGAAGGCCGCGGCCCCCGTAGTCGACCGGCCATTGCACCCCGGCGAAGCCGGCTTCGTGGAGGCGACGCTGCCAACCGGTGTCAAAGGCGCGGCGCGCCTCCCAGTCCCCCGGCGGGGGTGGGGGCCCGTACGCCGGAACGGCCTCGTCCAACCAGTCCCGGACCTCCGTGCGGAAGGCCTCGTCGGCCTCGGCGTAGCGCAGGTCCACCGTCAGTCCCCTGCGGTGGCGCCGTCGAGGAGCAGGCCGACGGCGACGAGGTCGACCTTGCCGGAGTCGGTCCGAGGCAGCTCCTCGACGATGCGGATCTCGGTCGGCAGCTCGTAGGCGGCGAGGACCCGACCGGCGTCAGCCAGCAGAGCGTCGGGCCCCACGTCCCCGGCGTCGCCGCGCAGTTCCACGACCGCGACCGGCACGGCGCCGAGGCGGCGGTCGTCGCGGCGCACCACCGCGGCGCCCCGCACCGCCGGGTTCCGTTCCAGCGCGGCCCGCACGTCCTCCGGCAGGACCTTGAAGCCGCCGCGGATGATCGCCTGGTCGGAGCGGCCCAGGATCCAGAGGAACCCGTCGTCGTCGATCCGAGCCAGATCGGTGGTCCGCACCCAGGCCCCGTCATTCAGTTGGCCGGCCTTGACCTCGAGCAGCCCCTCTTCGTCGACGGCCACCGGTTCGCCCGATTCGGCGTCGACGATGCGCAGCTCGCAGCCGGCATGCGCTCGGCCGACGCTCCCCTTCTTCGTCGCCCAGAACTCCCCGTAGTCGTCGATGTTCCACCCGGCGACGCCGCCTCCGAACTCCGTGGCGGCGTAGGCCGCGAGCACCGGGACCCCGAACCGCGCCGTGAACGCGTCGGCGTCGAGGGGGTCGAGCGGGGCCGTCCCCGAGACGACCGACCGCAGGCTGGACAGGGCGGCGGGGTCGACATCGGCCTCCAGGACCATGCGCAGCGCGGTCGGCACCAGGCTGGCCGTGGCCGGTGCGTGGCGACGGACGGCGTCCACCCAACCGTCGACCGTGAAGCGATCCAGCAGGGAGAACGAGCGCCCGTCGCTCACACACTGCAACACCCGGAACAGGCCACCCAGGTGCACGAGCGGTGAGTTGACCACGGCCACACCCGAGCGCAGGCGAAGGGTGGCGTCCCGGTTGGACTCGTAGTGCTTGGCCCCGACCAGGACCCGCTCGAGGGTGGCGTAGGACAGGTCGACCCGCTTGGGCGGCCCGGTCGTGCCGCTGGTCAGCATCCGAACGGCGACGCCGGGTCGGGGACCGGTTCTCGCTGAGCCGGGCGTCACCTCCAGCGGGATCCCGACATCGGTCACCGCCACCGTCGTCGCCCGGGAGCCGTCGGGCACGAGGGCGGCGACGTCGTCGGGAGCACCGGCGAGCACCGGCAGGTCGAGCGCGGCCAGGTCCTCGCGCGTCCGGTCGGCCCCGCGGCCCGGGTTCACGGTCACGACGCAGCCCCCGGCCCGCAGGACACCCAGGAGCAGCCCCACCGACGCGGGCTGGTTGCGCAGGAGGATTCCTACTTCGAGGCCGGGTCGGTCCACGAGGTCGGCGACCTGGTCCGTCGTGTCGGCCACCTCACCCCAGGTCCGCCACCGGCCGTCGAACTCGATGGCGTTCGCCGTCGGATCGACGGCGAGTACGGCACCGATGCGCTCGGGCAGCCCCGTCAACGAATCCTCGGCTCGGTCTTCGGGGGTGGGTGCTCGGCGACCTCGGCCATGCCGGCAGGGTTCCCGAGCCGGGTGTAGAGCAGGCCCTGCTCCATGGCGGCGCGGTACGGCCGGTCGAGCGACTCCCAGATGGCGCGCACCGTGCCCTGGGTGGCCGCGCTGGGCTTGGCCGCGATGCCGACGGCGATCTCGTGGGCCCGCGCCCAGAGCTCGTCGCGCCCGACCACCTCGGTCACCAGCCCGATGCGCAGCGCGGTCTCCGCCCCCACTCGCTCGTCGTTGCCGGAGAGGGCGATGCGCAAGGTCTGGGCCAGGCCGATCCGGCGCATCAGGCCGACCGGCTCGAGCGCGGAAACCATCCCGGCGGTCACGTGGGAGTCGAAGAACGTGGCCTCCGACGAGCAGATCACGATGTCCGCTTCGTTGACGAAGTAGAACGCGCCGGCCGTGCACAGCCCCTGGACGGCACAGACCACCGGCTTCCAGACCTTCTGCCACTTGGGGCTCAGCAGCTCACCCGGGTCCTCGTGGTTCCACACGTCGTCGGGCTGGCCGTAGCTCTTGGTGACGTCGAGGCCGGCGCAGAACGCCCGGTCGCCCTCGGCCCGCAGGACCACGGCGTGGACCTCGGGGTCGTCCTTGACGAGGCGCCAGGCGGCTCGGACCTCCTCGCACATCTGCCGGTCGAAGGCGTTCAGCACCTCGGGACGGTTCAGCGTGATGGTGGCGACGCGGTCGGGCGACGTCTCGTAGCGGATGGTCGTGAAGTCGCGCTCTGGTTCTGGCTCTTCGCCTGACGGCTCATCGCCTTGCGGCCCTCTTCTGGCCGCCGATCGGCTCGCGCCGCTCATGAGCCCGTCCACTTGGGCTCTCGCTTCTCGACGAAGGCCTGCGGGCCCTCCTTGGCGTCGTCGGTGCGGACGACCCGTTCGCGGAAGGCCTCCCCGAGGATCTCGGCCTCCTGCAGCGGGAGGTCGAGGCTCTTGCGGATGGCCAGCCGGGTCCCCCTGACCGCCAATGGCGCGTTGCGGTTGACCAGGCCGGCGACCTCCTTGGCCCGGGCCAGGAGCTGATCGTGCTCGACGACCTCGGAGATCATCCCGAGCTCGTAGGCCCGCTGGGCGCTCATGCGCTCGTGGCGACCGGTGAGCGCGATCCGCATGGCGACGTTGGTGGGCAGCACCCGGGCCAGCCGGACCATCTCCCGACCCGACACGAGTCCGATGCTGACATGAGGGTCGAAGAACTCGGCCCGGTCGGACGCGATCGTGATGTCCCCCGTCGTGACCCAGTCGAGCCCCGCCCCACAGCAGAGCCCGTTCACGGCCGTGACGATGGGCTTGGCCATGGTCCGAAAGGGCGGAGTTCCCTCCTGCGGCGCCTCCCACTGCGGGTAGGTGGACAAGTAGGGCTCGTCGTAGAGGACCCGGCCGTCCTCGGGGATCTCGGTCACGTCGGCCCCCGTGCAGAAGGCCCGTCCGTTGCCGGTGACGATCAGCGTCCACACCGACTCGTCGGCTTCGGCCGCGGCGTACACCTCCCGCAGCTCCCCGATCATCTGCGGGCTCAGCGCGTTGAGCCGGTCGGGCCGGTTCAGGGTGATGATCGCGGTCCGGTCCTCGACCTCGTACAGGATCGTCTCCAGCTCCATCGGACCTCCCTAGCAGCCGGTGGCGGTCATGGCGACGGCACGAGCGTCGAGCCCAGCCGCAGGGCGTGATCGTCGGCCGACCCGAAGGCCTGCTCGAGGATCCACGCCCGCTTGAGCAGGTAGTGCGGGAGCATGGCCCAGGTGAAGCCCATCCCCCCGAGGACCTGGACGGCGGTGCCGGCACCGTTGATGGCGGCGTCGGCGGCGAGGAGCTTGGCCGACGCGGCCGATCGGCCGGGTTCATCCGCCCGGGGATCGTCGAGGACGGCAGCCGCCGCGTAGGTCGAGCTCCGGGCGAGGCTCGTGGCGACGTACATGTCGGCCAGGAGGTGCTTGATCGCCTGGAACGAGCCGATTGGGACGTCGAACTGGTGCCGTTCAAGGGCGTGGGCGCGGGCGGTCTCCAGGGCGCGGGAGGCCACGCCGACGAGCACGGCCGCGGCCAGGACGGCGCCCCGTCGCCAAAGCTCGGTGGCCGCGTCGGCGCCGCCCACGACCTCGCCCCCACCGAGGCCGACGAACCGGCCGACCGGTGTGAGCGGGTCGAGCGGCGAAAGGGGCTCCGGTGGCGCGAGGTCGGTGGTGCGGTGGGCGATGACCCGGTCCTCCTCGACGACGAGGAGCACGTCGAGGTCGGTTGCGTGCTCCACTGCGGCACATCCGTCCTCGATCGAGTCGGCCTCGATCCCACCCACGATCCGATCTCCCGACGCGGCGCCGTCGACGAGCGGCGCGGCGAGAACGGTCCAGAGCAGTGGGCCCGGAACCAGGTACGACCCCACCTGCTCGAAGGTCAGTGCGGCCTCGAGCACGCCGAGGCCGCTCCCGCCCGCATCCTCGGCCGTCACGAGCCCGAACAGGCCCATCGCCGCCAGAGCCGCCCAGGTCCCGCGGTCTACCGGTGCCCCTTCACGATCACCCACACCGGCGAGCGGGAACCGGTCCGCGAAGAACCGCTCAACGGTCTGCTGGAGCTCGACCTGACCCGGATCCAAGCCGAACTCCATCACACCTCCCCGAGAGTGCTCACTTGAAACATGTAGATGTTAAGCGTACGGTCATCACCACATCCACGCCAAGAATCCTGCCTCAGGAGGCCCTTCGGTGACCGACGGTCGAGTGGTCATGGAGCGAGACGACAGCTCCGGCATCGCTCGCATCACGCTGGACAACCCCAGCCGGAAGAACGCCTACGACCCCGCGATGCGCCAGCAGATGGGCGCGTACCTCGACGAGCTCGCCTACGACGACGACACCAAGGTCGTGGTGCTTCGCGGCGAGGGCGGTGTGTTCAGCACCGGCGCCGACATGAACAATGCCTACGCCTGGTACGGCGACGGCGAGAAGGACCGCCGCGAGAACGGCGCCAAGCGACGGCGGCCGAGCCAACGACGTCGTGTGCTGGTCGACCGCCAGACGTTCGACTTCTACCAGTCGTTCCTCGGCTACCCGAAGGTGACGGTGGCGGAGATCGCCGGCTTCGCCCTCGGCGGGGGTTTCGAGCTGGCGCTCATGGCCGACATCTCGGTGGTGGCGTCGGACACGAAGCTCGGCATGCCCGCCACCCGGTTCCTGGGCCCGGCCCTCGGGTCACTGCACCTCTTCTTCCACCGTCTCGGACCGGTGTTGGCCCGACGCCTGCTGCTCACCGGCGACACCATCGAAGCCGGCGAGATCGCCCATCTGGGTGTGTTCACCGAGGTCGTCGAGGCCGACGCGGTCACGACCCGGGCGGCGTGGTGGGCCGAGAAGGCGTCGCGGATGCCGGCGGACGGGATCGTGCTGGCCAAGGAGGCGTTCCGCCTGATCGAGCAGCTGTCGGCGTACCAGGGCGAGCAGGTGCTCAGCCCCCTCCTGCACGCCTATGGCACGAACCTGCAGTTCGACGACGGCGAGTTCAACTTCGTCAAGGCCCGGGCCGAGCACGGGACCAAGGAGGCCTTCGCCCTGCGCGACGCCCACTTCGAGGTCCCCGAGCCCTGAGCGGCCCCGAGCTCGTCACCTAGCATCGCCGTCGATGGATCGAGGGCTCCGCCGCGTCGCCATCGTCAACCGCGGCGAGGCCGCGATGCGGCTGGTCAACGCCGTGCGGGAGCTGCGCCACGAGCACGGCGACGACATTCGGGCGATCGCGCTGCACACGAGGGCGGAACAGTCCGCGATGTTCGTGCGCGAGGCCGACGAGGCGGTGTGCATCGACGACGGGCGGCCGCCCGATGCGGGAAGCCCCTATCTCGACCTCGACGCCCTGGAGCAGGCGCTGGTCGCGGCGCGGGCCGACTCGGCGTGGGTCGGGTGGGGGTTCGTAGCCGAGCGTCCGGAGTTCGCCGAGCTGTGTGAACGGCTCGGCATCGTGTTCATCGGTCCCCGTCCGCCCGTCATGCGCCGGCTCGGCGACAAGATCGCGGCCAAGCTGCTGGCCGAGGAGTCCGAGGTGCCGGTCGCGCCGTGGAGCGGCGGACCCGTCGGGTCGATCGACGAGGCGCGCCGGCACGCCGCCGCGATCGGGTATCCGCTGATGATCAAGGCAACGGCAGGCGGCGGGGGCCGCGGGATCCGGCGGGTCGACGATGACGACGGACTGGCCGAGGCCTTCTCCAGTGCCCGAGCGGAGGGGCTCAAGGCGTTCGGCGACGCCACCGTCTTCATGGAGCGGGTCGTGACCGATGCCCGTCATGTCGAGGTACAGGTCGTCGCCGACACCCACGGCACGGTGTGGGCGGTCGGTGTCCGCGACTGCAGCATGCAGCGACGCAACCAGAAGGTCATCGAGGAATCGCAGTGCATCGCGTTGACGCCCGAGGAGGATCGCGACCTGCGGGCCGCCGCGGTCCGCTTGGCCAAGGCGGCCGAGTACGAGAACACGGGGACGGTCGAGTTCCTCTTCCAACCGGCCGAACGGCGGTTCGCGTTCCTCGAGGTCAACACCCGCCTTCAGGTGGAGCATCCGGTCACCGAGCTCACGACCGGGCTCGACTTGGTCAAGCTGCAGATCCACGTGGCCGGTGGGGGCCGACTCGAAGGCGATCCGCCTCCGACCGTCGGCTACGCCATCGAAGCTCGACTGAACGCCGAGGATCCCCAGCGCGCCTTCGCCCCCGCACCGGGCACCATCGAGACGGTGACGTTCCCTGTCGGACCCGGCCTCCGCGTCGACACCGGCGTGGCCGAAGGTGACGTGATCCCGGCGCAGTACGACTCGATGATCGCCAAGATCATCGCCCGCGGCAGCAACCGTCACGAAGCGCTGGCCCGCCTCAACCGGGCGCTGTCGCAGACCACGGTGCTGGTGCGCGGCGGGACCACGAACAAGTCCTTCCTCCTCGACCTCCTGGCCCGCCCGGAGGTGCGCGATGGCGCGGTTGACACCGGGTGGCTCGACCGGCTCACCGCAGCCGACGAGCACCTGCCGACGCGCCTGGCCGATGTCGCCCTCGTCGCCGCCGCGCTCGACGCCGTCGAGCTCCAGTCGGCGCTCGATCGCGCCGCGTTCCTCAGCTGGGCGAGTCGCGGCCGCCCCCAGGCCGACACCGAGATCGGTCGGGAGGTCGAGCTGCGTCATGGTGGGCAGTCGTGCCGGGTCACCGTCCGGCGCGTCGGCCCGACCCGCTACGAGGTCGAGCTCGATGGCATCACGACGGTCGTGGAGGTCGAGCCGATGGGGCGGGCCCGCTGCCGGCTCACGATCGGCGGGCGCACCTTCATGGTCGTGTCCTCGACACAGGGGAGCGACCACCTGATCGAAGTCGACGGCGTCGCTCACCGCTTCTCCCGGGACGACGCCGGCATCGTCCGAGCCCCGGCGGCGGCTCTGGTCGTCGGCGTCCATGTCGCCCCCGACGACATCGTGGAGGCGGGCAGCCGCCTGGCGGTCGTCGAGGCGATGAAGATGGAGATCGCCATCTCGGCACCGGTGAGCGGTCGGGTCCGCGACGTCTTCGTCGCCCGCAACGTGCAGGTCGACGCCGGCGCGCCGTTGTTCCGGATCGAACCGGTCGGCGACGACGATGCCGCCAAGCCCGTGACGGATCGCATCGCCCTCGCGGACCTGCGGGCGGACCCGGCGGCGGACGTTGGGCTCGATCTGGTCCTTGCCTCCGTCCTCGGCTTCGACGTCCCGACCTCCGCCGCCCTCCGTCTGTTGGACGACGACGATCGTTCGGGCGCCGACGCGCTGGCGATCCTCGACGCCTTCGCCGATCTCTGCGCCCTCGCCCCCGAGCGCCGCGACCTGGACGCCGACACCAGCGAGACGCGCGCCTCCCCGGAGCACCTCAACACGTACCTGCGATCGCTCGATGTCGAGCGCGAGGGTCTGCCGCAATGGTTCAGCGACCGACTGCTGCGGGCGCTCTCCCACTACGGGTTGGTCGGGCTCGACCCGAGCCCAGCTCTCGAGGATGCGTTGCTGCGCATCTTCGTCGCCCAACAGCGGCGCGAGGAGCAGCTCCCGATCGTGGTGGCACTGCTCGAGGGCCCGCTGTCGTCGACCGGGCTGCGCGAGACACTGGATCGGTTCATCGAGTCGACCCGGCGGCGCTACCCGGCGATCGCCGGCCTGGCCCGAGGGGTCCGCTACAGCCGCTTCGACCGTCCGCTCATCGATCGATCACGGGCCGAGGTCTCGGCCACGATGAAGGAGCTCGCCGCCGGGCTCCTCGAATCGACCGACGAGCGGCCCGAGCTGATGGATCAGCTCGTGGACTGCGCGCTGCCCCTCCGGCCGATCCTGGCCGAGGAGAACCTGCTCGCCGACACGGAGTCGCCCGGCCCCCTTCTGGCCGTGCTGACCAGGCGGTACTACAAGATCCGCGCCCTGGGGGGCGTGCGGGTGGAGCGGGTCGGCCCGGCCGACGTGTGCCGCGCCGAGTACGTCCACGACGGCCGCACCGTGCACGTGGTCGCGGTCCGGGCCCGTGAGGACGGTCTCGCCGATGCGCTCGGCACCGCGGCCTCGGTCGCGGCATCGGTCGCCGCGCCCGACACCGTCACCGTCGACCTCTACCTGTCGTTCCCGGCCGGGAGCACGGTGGACACCGACTCGCAGGCGGCCCGTCTCCGCAAGCTGCTCGCCGGCGCGGCGTTGCCCGGCTCGATCCGACGGGTCGCGGTGATCCCGTCGGGGGCAGATGTCGATCTCCTCACCTTCCGGCGCGCCGACGTTGACGGGGCCCGGCCCTACTGGATGGCGTCGGAGCCGGATCCGGAGACGTTCGCCGAGGACATCAAGTTCCGCGGCTTGCACCCGATGATCGCCCGTCGCCTGCAGATGTGGCGCTTGAAGAACTTCGAGATCCGCCCCCTCCGGGCTCCGGGCGAGATCCACCTCTTCGACTGCGTCGCCCGAGACACCCCGTCCGACCAGCGGCTGATCGCCGTCGCCGAGGTCCGCGACCTGACGCCGGTGCGCGACGACGCCGGCCGCGTCGTCGCCCTGCCGGAGGTCGAGCACGTCCTCGCCGGCTGCCTGGACGCCATCCGCCAAGCGCGGTCCGAGCTCCCCGGCGCGCACCGACTGGAGTGGAATCGCGTCCTGCTCCACATCTGGCCCCTCGTCGACCTGCCCCTCGACGAGCTCACCGCGGTCGCCCGCCGGCTGGCCCCCCTCACCGAGGGCCTGGGACTGGAGCAGATCGTCGTCAGCGGGCAGCTCGCCGGACCGGGATCGGAGGAGCCTGTCGAGACGGTGATGCGCCTGGGATACGAACCGGGTCGCGGGGTCACGGTGCGCCTCACCGAGCCGCCGACCGCACCGATGCAGCCCCTCGACGACTACACCCGCAAGCTGATCCAGACCCGCCGCCGAGGCCTGGTGTACCCCTACGAGCTCCTGCCCCTGCTACGCGGGGAAGGCGGCACGTTCGTCGAGCATGATCTCGACGACGACGGTCAGCTCGTGCCCGTCGATCGTCCCGCCGGCCAGAACCAGGCGGGTGTCGTCGTCGGTGTGGTCAGCACGCCGACGGAGCGCTACCCCGAAGGCCTCACCCGCGTCGCCGTACTCGGGGATGCCACCAAGGCGATGGGGTCGATCACCGAAAGCGAGTGTCGACTGGTGCTCGGGGCCATCGATCTGGCCGAGCGGTTGCAGGCGCCGGTCGAGTGGTTCGCCCTCTCGGCGGGGGCCAAGATCGCCATGGACTCAGGCAGCGAGAACCTCGACTGGGTGGCTCGGGTGCTGCGCCGGCTCGTCGAGCACACGCAGCAGGGCGGCGAGGTCAACGTCGTGGTCGCCGGCATCAACGT
>DATDAH010000173.1:0-5719 GCA_036525535.1 Acidimicrobiales bacterium | reverse complement strand
TCCGCCCCCAGAGCGTCTCTGCCGCCGACATCGCCATGGTCGTCGGCGCGGTCGTGGCCGTCGCCCTCCTGGTCGCCTGGGCCGTCTTCGGATGAGCCCCGCCGGACCGCTCGACGACGACTGCGACACTCGCTTCGTCCAGCCTTACGAGGCCACCAAGGCCTACATCTGTCCCGGCTGCAACCAGGACATCCCGCCCCGCACCTTCCACGTCGTCGCGGTGCCCCGCCTGGCCCCCGACCTGCGCCGGCACTGGCACAAGGGCTGCTGGGAGCACCGGGCCCGCCGCCGCCCCGGAACGGTCCGGTAGCGGGGCACCCTTCCCGGCCAGATGTCAGGAGGCCTTGACGGTTCTGGGCACGGAAGTGCGTCGCCGGCGACACGCTGGGTGGATCAGAACGCGGCTTCGATGATCTCGATCTGGCCGGCGAGGATGGCGGCGACGTCGAAGCGGATCGTTCTGGGGCGGAACGGAGCGGTCTCCAGGTAGTGGCGGGCGAGCAGGCGGAGCTTGGCCTGCTTGGCCCGGGTCACGGCCTCGGCCGGCGTCCCGAAGGCGGCGGAGCTGCGGGTCTTGACCTCGCAGATCACCAGGGTGCGACCGCTCCGCAGGACCAGGTCCAGCTCGCCGTCGCGGCAGCGCCAGTTCCGCTCCAGCACGGTGTAGCCACGCGCTTCGTAGTGGTCGGCGACCCGCGCCTCCCCCTCGGCCCCCAGCTGCTGTCGCCGGGAGACCATGACCGGGCTAGCTGTCGCGCTTCTCCTTGATGCGGGCCCGCTTCCCGACCCGATCCCGCAGGTAGTAGAGCTTGGCGCGGCGCACGTCGCCCTTCCGGACGACCTCGATCTTCTGGATGATCGGGGAGTGGACCGGGAAGGTCCGCTCGACGCCGACCCCGAAGGAGAGCTTGCGGACCTTGAAGGTCTCCCGCACGCCGCTGCCCTGGCGGCCGATGACCGCCCCTTCGAAGACCTGCACTCGCTCGCGGTTGCCCTCGACGACCCGGACATGGACCTTCAGGGTGTCGCCCGGGGCGAAATCGGGGACGTCGTCCCGCAGATTGGCCTGGTCGATGAGATCGGTTGGCTGCATCGTGCACGTGCTCCTGTGCGCCCGGGATTCAGGGGAGGGTCGTTCGGGGACCCGGGGGAAGTGGTCGAACGGTCAGGAGAGCGTATCGACCAGATGGCCCAGCCCGAACTCCGTCAGCCAGGAGCGCTCCTCCTCGGTGACCCCGCCCCGGGCGGCGACGAGGTCCGGACGGCGCTGGATCGTCCGGGCCAGCGCCTGGGCCCGGCGCCAGCGGGCCACGCGGGCGTGGTCGCCGGAACGTAGGACCTCGGGGACCTCCCAGCCGCGGAAGTCGGCCGGACGGGTGTAGTGCGGGTACTCGAGGAGCCCGGTCGAGAAGGACTCGTCCTCCACCGACGCCTCGTTGCCCAGGACGCCCGGCACCAGCCGGCCCACGGCTTCGATGACCACCATCGCCGCCACCTCTCCGCCGGCCAGCACGTAGTCGCCGATCGACAACTCGCCGTCGACGAGGTGGGTGTGGACCCGCTCGTCCACGCCCTCGTAGCGCCCGCAGAGCAGGGAGAAGCCGTCGAGGGCGGCCAGCTCGGAGGCGTAGGCCTGATCGAGGCGTCGACCGCCGGGGCCCAGGAGGAGCAGGGGTCGCGGCGGGTCGGCTGTCTCGACGGAGTCGAACACCGGGCCCGGCATGAAGACCATGCCCGCGCCCCCGCCGAAGGGTGAGTCGTCGACAGAACGGTGGACGTCGGTCGTGGCGTCCCGCAGGTCGTGGACCCGCAGGTCGAGTCGGCCCTCCTCGGCGGCCCTCCCCACCAGGCTCTCGCTGCTGAAGGTCGTGACCATCGCCGGGAAGATGGTGAAGACGTCGATGCGCACGGCGGTCAGTCGAACAGGCCGTCGGGCACGTCGACGGTGATCCGCCCGTCGGCCCGCTCGGTCACGAAGGTGAGCGGGACCAGGCCGCCACCGTCCAGCACCAGCAGGTCACTGGCCGGGTTCACCTCGACGGAGGTGACTGCGCCGTGCTCGACCCCGTGCTGGTCGACGACCACGCACCCGATGAGCTCGTGGACCCAGAGCGCATCCGGGTCCTCGAGGGGCTCGGCCGAGAGGATCGCCCCGTGCAGGGCGTCGGCCGCCTCGCGGGTGTCGACGCCGGCGAAGCGCACGATGTGACGGTGCTGGTGGGGTCGTGAGGCGGTGATGGTCAACGGCCCCCGATCCGTGTGGAGCACGGTGCCCGTGGCCACGCGCTCGGGCCGGTTGGTGCTGAGTGCGACCACGACCTCCCCCCGGAGGCCATGGGCCTTGGCCACCCGCCCGACCTCGAGCAGGGGCGGCCCGGAGCTACTCGACGAACTCGACGTCGACCTCGACGCCGTCCCGGGCCGCGGCCGCCCGGACCACGGTGCGGATGGAGTTGGCCACGCGGCCCCGCTTGCCGATCACACGACCCATGTCGTCGTCGGCCACCTGGACCTCGAGGCTCACGGTGCCCCGCCGACCTTCGACGCTGTCGACCTCGACCGCGCTCGGATCGTCGACGACGGCCTTGGTGATGTACTCCAGCACCGTGGCCGCGGTCGCCCCCTCGATCAGGTTGGGGTCCCTGCGGTTGTAGTCGTCGTCACCCGTGTCGTCGCTGCCGTTGGCATCGTCGTCCTCGTACGTGTCGTCGTAGCCCTCGTCGCTCATGATGCAGCCTCCGCAGCCTCAGGAATGCTGTCGGCCTCGGCCGCCGGCCCCTCCGCCGGGACGGCGGGCGGGGTGGCCGGGGCGTTGCCCTTGAACTCGTCCCACGCACCGGCGATCTGCAGGAGCTTCTGTACCCGCTCGGTGGGCTGGGCCCCGTGGCGCAGCCAGTGCACGGCGCGCTCGTTGTCGACCTTGATGACCGACGGCTCGGCCCGGGGGTCGTAGACGCCGACGACTTCGATGAACCGACCGTCGCGCGGCGAGCGACTGTCGGCCGCCACGATCCGGTAGGTCGGCTGCTTCTTCTTGCCCATCCGCATCAGGCGGAGCTTCACGGCCACAGTGCTGGTTCCTCGCTGGTCTGTTCGAGAGCTGTCGACCGGGGACGAAAGGCTCCCCGGCGAGCGACGCGGAAGGCTACCGCTCACCGAGGATCTTTCCTGACCCGCCGGCTGGTCGCGGGGTGGCCGCGTCGGTGCCGACCCGGCGCCGCTCCAGGGAGCGGAGGCGACCTCAGTTCAGGCCGGGGAGCTCCAGGGGCACCTTGGGGATCGGGGCGGCGCCCTTGGTGGTGGTGCGACCACCCTTCTTCTGCTTGCCCTTGCGGCCCTTGGCGCCGGGACCACCCGGCGCGGCTCCCATCTTGCGCATCATCTGCTGCATCTGCCGGAACTGCTTGATGAGCTGGTTGACCTGGTTGGGCGAGGTGCCGCTGCCGTCGGCGATGCGCCGGCGCCGGGACCCGTCGATGATCTTCGGGTCGATGCGCTCGGCGACGGTCATCGACCGGATGATCGCCTCGACCGGGGCCAGTTCGTCGTCACCGATCTCGGCGTCCTTCACCTCTTTGGGGATGCCGGGGAGCATGCCCATGATCCCGCTGAGCGGGCCCATCTTCTTGAGCTGCTGGAGCTGGTCGAGGAAGTCGTCGAGGGTGAAGCGACCCTCCATCAGCCGAGCGAGGTCCTCCTCGGCCTGCTCCGCTTCGTAGACCTCCTCGGCCTTCTCGATGAGGGTGAGGACGTCGCCCATGCCCAGGATGCGGCCCGCCAGGCGGTCCGGGTGGAAGAGGTCGAGGTCCTCGATCTTCTCGCCCGTGGTGGCGAAGGCGATGGGCCGGCCCACCACCTCCTTGACGCTGAGGGCGGCACCGCCGCGGGCGTCGCCGTCCAGCTTGGTGAGGATGACGCCGTCCAGCTCGAGGGTCTGGTGGAAGGACTGTGCGGTCTGGACCGCGTCCTGACCCGTCATGGCGTCGACGACGAGGAACGTGTAGTCGGGCTTGACCTGCTTGGAGATGTCCCGGACCTGCGCCATCAGCTCCTGGTCGATGGCCAGGCGACCGGCGGTGTCGACGATGACCACGTCGCGCCCGAGGCGGTTGGCCTCCTTCATGCCCGCCTTGGCCACCTTGACCGGGTCCTTGGGCTCGCTGAACACGGGAACGTCGATGGATGCGCCCAGGGTGCGCAGCTGCTCGACGGCGGCGGGGCGCTGGAGGTCGGCCCCGATCAGCAACGGGTTGCGGCCCTGCTGCTTGAACCAGCGGGCCAGCTTGGCTGAGGTGGTGGTCTTGCCGGAGCCCTGGAGGCCGGCCAGGAGCACGACGGTCGGTGGCTTGCTGGCGTAGGTGAGCTTGAAGGTCTCCCCGCCGAGGGTGACGGTGAGCTCCTCGTTGACGATCTTGATGACCTGCTGAGCGGGACTGAGGCTCTCGCTGACCTCGGCGCCGATCGCCCGGACCCGGATGCGCTCGACGAGGTCGCGGGCCACCGAGAGGGCGACATCGGCCTCGAGGAGGGCGACCCGGATCTCCTTGAGGACCTCGTCGACGTCGGCCTCGGAGAGCTTGCCCCGGCCCCGCAGGCGCTTGAGGATCCCGTCGAAGCGGTCAGAAAGCGTCTCGAACATGAGCCGACGATCCTAACGACGGGCGTGCGCCATGGAACTCCCCTCTTCCGGCCAGGATCTGGCCGGAAGGGGTGCGACGGTGCCTCCATGACCAACACCGAGACCCCGACCGAGCTCGACCCCCGCGCCGTCTTCGGCCGGGCATTCGCCACCGCCCGGACGGTGCTCGACGGCATCGGGCCGGACCAGTTCGACCTCCCCACGCCGTGCACCGAGTACGACGTGCGGACCCTCGCCGGTCACCTGCTGGCCGTGGCCCAGCGGGTGCGCAACGTCGGTCGGGGCGAGAGCCCGTTCTCGGTGCCAGAGGTCGTCGAGGGCGTGGCCGACGACGGTTGGGTCGAGGCGTGGGACCGAACGGGCGACGAGGTCACCGCCGCTTGGGCCGACGACGCCACCCTCGACCGCATGATCGAGCTGCCCTGGGCCACCCTGCCGGGGTCGGCCACGCTGATCATGTGGAGCAACGAGCTCAGCGTCCACTCGTGGGACCTCGCCACGGCCACGGGGCAGTCCCCCGACTGGGACCCAGCGGTGCTCGAGCTGGCGCTGGCGGCGATGCAGGTCGGCCTGCCCGCCGAGGGGCGCGCCGAGTCCTTCGAGGAGGCCCGCGAGCACATGCCCGAGGGCATGGAGGACTTCACTCCGCCCTTCGCCGCCGCCGTCGACGTTCCCGACGACGCCCCGCTCATCGACCGCCTCGTCGCCTGGAACGGCCGCGACCCCCGCTGACCCCGAACTGGCGCCCGATTTCGGGCCTGGGGCACCAGGATCAATCGCCAGTTCGGATCAGCCGCGGTCGTGGGAGAGGGCGTCGACGGCGACGGTGACGGCCAGCACGAGAACGCTGTCCTTGTCCTGCTCGACCTCGACGCCGTAGGTGTCCCGGACACGGAACCACTTCTTGGAGATCTCGGCGATCTTGTCGCCGTCACGGTCGATCTTGTACTCGTGATCGGTGATCTTGCCGTGGACCTTCAGGTCCTCGCCGCCGTCGACCTCGACGATGAAGCGGTCCCGGAAGCCCACGAGCGCCTTCTTCACGTCGGCCTCACCGCCGTCGCCGTACTCGATCCGGAT
>DATDAH010000172.1:0-17939 GCA_036525535.1 Acidimicrobiales bacterium | reverse complement strand
GACCACGAGCCGCCGATCGAGCCCGCGGTCGAGGCCGATGCCGGAGTCGTGGTGTCCCTGGTCCACGCCGACGATCACCTCTACGTGGTGGACAAGCCCGCCGGCCTGGTCGTCCATCCCGGCTCGGGGACCGACGAGCCGACCCTCGTCCACGGCCTGCTGGGCCTCGACCCCGGACTCGTAGGGGTCGGCCCGGACCGGACCCGTCCGGGCATCGTCCACCGCCTCGACCGGGGCACGTCCGGCCTCCTCGTGGTCGCCCGGACCGAGCAGGCCCATGAACGCCTCAGCGCCATGATCGCGGCCCACGACATCGAGCGGGAGTACGCGGCGCTGGTCGCGGGCACGGTGCCTGAGGCCACGGGCCGGATCGAGGCGGCCATCGGCCGGGATCCCCAACGTCCCACCCTGCAGGCCGTCACCCCCGACGGTCGCCCCGCAGCCACCGACTACGAGATCGAGGATCGGTATGCCGACCCCGAGCCCGCCACCCTCCTGGCCGTGCGGCTCGAGACCGGCCGCACCCACCAGATCCGCGTGCACTTCTCGGCCATCGGCCACCCCCTCATCGGGGACCGGGCGTACGGGGACCGCTCCGGCCTCCCCCTCGACCACCCCTTCCTCCACAGCCGCCGCCTCGCCTTCACCCACCCCGTCACGGGGGAGGGGTGCGAATTCACCGCACCCCTGCCGGAGGACCTCCAGGCCGTCCTCGCGGTGCTGTCCTAGGCGTCGGGCCAGGGCTTCTCGCCGCGGGCCATGGCGGCGATGTCGGCGAGCGTGAGAGCCTCGAGGTGCGTGCGGAGGATGGCACCGACGTCCTGCCAGACGGCCAGGAGGACGCACTGGCCCTCGTGGTTGCAGGCTCCGTCCTGGTGGGGCTGGCCGAAGTCACCGGCGGCGATGGGGCCGTCCACCGCGCTGACGATGGCGCCGAGGGTGATCTCCGACGGGGGCTTGGCCAGGACGTAGCCGCCGCCGACACCCCGCTTGGAGCGGACGAGGCCGGCGCCCTTCAGGGCGAGGAGGATCTGCTCGAGGTAGGGCTGGGGGAGCGCGGTGCGCTCGGCGATGTCCCGGACCGAGGTCGGCCCGGACTCGTCCTGGTGCAGGGTCAGCGACAGCAGGGCGCGACTGGCGTAGTCGCCCCTGGTCGAGACCTTCACGCGGACCGCACCGGCATCGGCCCATCGTAGGAGTCCCTGGCGCGACCGGTCGCGGTGGTGGAGCCCGCCCTCGGCTGAGTAGGTTGCCCAGCCGACGGAAGGATGCCGGGTGGGTGATCAACCCGTGGTGCCCGATTACGACGGCGCCACTGTGAACAACGTGGTGCCCGCCCTGCTGGGACAGCTCGACCAGGCCCCCTCCTGGCTGCCCGCGGTCGCCGTCGAGAGTGACCAGGTCGTGCTGCTCGTCCTCGACGGCCTCGGCTGGGACCAGCTCCAGGAGCGCCTGGCCCTCGCCCCGACGATGGCGGGCATGGAGGGCGGTCGCATCTGCACCGTGGCCCCCAGCACGACCGCCTGCGCCCTCACCTCGATCTCCACCGGCCTGTCCCCCGGCGAGCACGGGATCGTCGGCTACCGCATGGTGGTCAACGACAGCATCCTCAACGTGCTGCGCTGGGCCACCCCGGACGGTGACATGCGCAAGGTCGTCCCCCCGACCTCGATCCA
This sequence comes from Acidimicrobiales bacterium, assembly GCA_036525535.1. Lineage (GTDB taxonomy): Bacteria > Actinomycetota > Acidimicrobiia > Acidimicrobiales > DATDAH01 > DATDAH01. Next base: position 16,263 of record DATDAH010000172.1, on the reverse strand, counting down.
GTCCGCCGCCCCGTTCGGCGCCGAGCGCCCGCCCGTGGTGACCCGGGCCGAGTTCGCCCACTCCGGCTTCACGCTGGCCCACCTGAACCAGACCCGGCTCACGCCGTACCGCATGGCGTCGACCCTGGTGACCGAGGTCGGCCGACTCGTCGGGGCCGGGGAGCCCTTCGTCTACGCCTACTACGAGGGCATCGACAAGGTGTCCCACGAGTACGGGCTGGCCGACCACTACGACGCCGAGCTGCGGGCCACCGACCGCCTGGTGGCCGACCTGCTCGACACGCTCCCTCCCGGCGCGACCCTGGTCGTCACCTCGGACCACGGCCAGGTCGACGTCGGTGACAACGTCATCACCCCCGCGGCCGACGTCTTGCGCCACGTGCGCCTCCAGTCGGGTGAAGCCCGCTTCCGGTGGCTGCACGCCCGGTCCGGTCAGGCCGATGCCCTGCTGGACGCCGCCACGGCCCACCACGGCGACACCGCCTGGGTCGTCAGCCTGGAGCAGATCGAGGCCGAGCAGTGGCTCGGGAAGCTGACCCCCGCGGCAGCCGGTCGGCTGGGTGACGTGGCCCTCGTGGCCCGGGAGCCGGTGGCCTTCGACGACCCCAACGACTCGGGGCCCTATCACCTGATCGGGCGGCACGGCTCGCTCACGTCAGCCGAGATGTGGGTGCCGTTGCTGGCGACGCAGGCCTAGCGTCCAAGGTCCCGCCCGCTCCGCAGAGAGGCCGATCATGTCCGACGTCCCCACCGGCAACCCGAACGCCGCCGAGCCTGTCGCCCCCGAGCTGGTCACGCCCACGACCGATGGTGAGACCGCAGGCGAAGGCCACAACAACGTGGCCGAGCCGGCCAAGGTCATGCGGGTCGGCACCATGATCCGCCAGCTCCTCGACGAGGTCCGCCAGACCGAGCTCGATGGTCCCAGCCGGGACCGGCTCCGGGAGATCTACGAGACCTCCATCGCCGAGATCGGCGGCGCGGTGTCCCCGGACCTGCGGGAGGAGCTGGACCGCCTGGCCCTGCCCTTCGGGGAGGGCACGCCCACCGACGCCGAGCTCCGCATCGCCCAGGCCCAGCTCGTGGGCTGGCTGGAGGGCCTGTTCCACGGCATCCAGGCCACGCTGTTCGCCCAGCAGATGGCGGCCCGCAACCAGCTCGAGGACATGCGCCGCCAGCTGCCCCCCGGCGGCCAGCCCGGTGAGCCGGGTGACCCCTCGCCGGGCGGCGGGACCTACCTCTAGACAGGTTTCTTGCCCACCGGCGGTGGGCGGGTTACGGTCGCCGCGGGGAATCACACGGGTGTGATTTCCTCCACAGGCTGTGGAAACCGCCTGTGGGCCGAGTGGGGAAATGTTTGCGACCGAATCGTCCGGAATGTCCTTCGTCCACCTCCACAACCACACCGAGTTCTCGATGCTCGACGGTGCGGCGCGGGTGGGCGACGCGGTGGCCGCGGCCAAGGCCGACGGCCAACCCGCGTTGGCCATCACCGACCACGGCAACATGTACGGGGTCCTGGACTTCTACAAGGCCTGTCGTGACGCCGGGATCACGCCGATCATCGGCACCGAGGCCTACATGGCCCACGAGAGCCGGGCCGAGCGCCCGGCGCGGCGGGGTCGGCTGGACGACTCCGGAGGCGACACCGAGGGTGGCCGGAAGCTCTACTACCACCTGACCCTGCTGGCCCAGGACCGGACCGGCTACCGGAACATGATCCAGCTGGCCAGCCGGGCCTTCCTCGAGGGGTACTTCTACAAGCCCCGCATCGACTGGGAGCTCCTCGACGAGCACAGCGAAGGTCTCATCGCCACCACGGCCTGCCTCGGCGGCCACGTCCTGCAGGCCCTGATGACGGGCGACGAGGCCGAAGCCCTGACCCGGGCCGGTCGCCTCCAGGACATCTTCGGCAAGGACAACCTGTTCGTCGAGATCCAGGACCACGGGATCGACAGGCAGCGTCAGACCATGCCCGGCCTGCTCGCCATCTCCCGCAAGCTCGGCGCCCCCCTCCTGGCCACCAACGACAGCCACTACGTCGCCCGAGAGGACGCCAAGGCCCACGACGCCCTGCTCTGTGTCCAGACCAACTCGATGATGAGCGATCCGACCCGCTTCAAGTTCGACGGCGAGGAGCACTACCTCAAGTCGGCCGACGAGATGCGCCGCCTGTTCCCCGAGACCGACTACCCGGGCGCCTGTGACAACACGCTCCTCATCGCCGAACGCTGCAACGTCGAGATCGAGTTCGGCAAGCCGCTGCTGCCCCGGTTCCCGCTGCCCGACGGCTTCAGCGAAGACTCCGCCTACCTCAAGCACCTGACCCTGGAGGGGGCCAAGGCCCGGTGGGGCCAGCAGCTCCCCGACGCCGTCCTGGAGCGCGTCGCCTTCGAGCTCCAGGTCATCGAGGACATGGGCTTCTCGTCCTACTTCCTCATCGTCTGGGACCTCATCAAGCACGCCCGGGACAAGGGCATCCGGGTCGGGCCGGGCCGGGGCAGCGCCGCCGGGTGCTGCGTGGCCTACTGCCTCCGCATCACCGACCTCGACCCCATCAAGTACGACCTGCTGTTCGAGCGCTTCCTGAACCCGTCCCGCATCTCCATGCCCGACATCGACATGGACTTCGACTCCCGCTTCCGGGACGAGATGATCCGCTACGCGGCGGAGCGCTACGGCCGGGACCGGGTCGCCCAGATCGTCACCTTCTCGACGATCAAGGCCCGGGCCGCCGTGCGGGACGCCGCCCGGGTGCTCGGGTACCCGTACGCCCTGGGCGACAAGGTGGCCAAGCTGATGCCACCGCTGATCATGGGCCGGGACACGCCACTGCACGCCTGCCTGGAGAAGACCGAGAAGTTCGAAGAGGGGTACAAGATGGCCGGCGAGCTCCGGACCGTCTACGAGTCCGACAGCGACGCCCGGGCCGTCATCGACGTGGCCACCGGCCTCGAGAACCTCCGCCGCCAGGACAGCATCCACGCCGCCGCCGTGGTGATCACCGACCAGCCCGTCACCGAGTACGCCCCCGTCCAGCGCAAGCCCGAGTCGGGCCAGGCCCCCGAGGACGCCCCGATCGTCACCCAGTACGAGATGAACGGCATCGAGTCGCTGGGCCTGCTCAAGATGGACTTCCTCGGCCTGCGCAACCTGGACGTCATCGAGGACACCCTCGAGCTGATCCGGGACGTGCGGGGCCAGGACGTCGACATCGACAACGTCCCGCTCGACGACCAGAAGACCCTCGCCATGTTGTGCCGGGGGGAGTCGATCGGGGTGTTCCAGCTGGAGGGCGGCCCGATGCGGGCGCTCATGCGCTCCCTGGCCCCGGACAGCTTCGACGACATCGCCGCCCTCGTCGCCCTGTACCGCCCCGGGCCCATGGGGGCGAACATGCACAACGACTACGCCGACCGCAAGAACGGGCGGAAGCCGGTCACCTACCTCCACCCCGACCTGGAGGAGACCCTGGGTGACACCTACGGCCTGATGATCTACCAGGAGTCGGTCATGCGGGTGGCCCAGAAGGTGGCGGGGTACTCCCTGGCCGAGGCCGACAACCTGCGCAAGGCCTGCGGCAAGAAGATCCGGGAGATGATCCGGGCCGAGCGCGACAAGTTCGTCGCCGGCTGCGAGACCACGGGGTACGGCCGGGACCTCGGCGACCAGCTCTTCGACATCATCGAGCCGTTCGCCGACTACGCGTTCAACAAGAGCCACGCCTACGGCTATGGCCTCATCGCCTACCAGACGGCCTGGCTGAAGGCCCACTACCCGGTCGAGTACCTCGCCGCGCTGCTGACCTCGGTCAAGGACAGCCAGGACAAGGCCGCCATCTACCTGGCCGAGTGCCGGACGATGGGCATCGAGGTCCGCGTGCCCGACATCAACCTGTCGGTGTCCAAGTTCACCGCGGTGCCGCCCGAGGACGTGACGGCCGGGACCCTGGGATCCATCCCGTTCGGGCTGTCCGCCGTGCGCAACGTGGGCGAGGGGGTGACCGACCTGATCCTCGCCCAACGCGAAGCCGGCGGGCCCTTCGTCGACTTCTACGACTTCTGCGAGCGAGTGGACACCGCGGCCCTGAACAAGCGGACCGTGGAGGCCCTGATCAAGTCCGGCGCCTTCGACCTGCTGGGTCACACCCGCAAGGGCCTGCTGGCCGCCTACGAGCGGATCATCGACCTGACCGTGGCCAAGCGCAAGCAGCACGACATGGGGGCGATGAGCCTCTTCGACTCGATCGACGACGGCCCGGTGTTCGACGACCGCCCCCGCATCGACGAAGGCGAGCTGGACAAGAAGCTCAAGCTGGCGTTCGAGAAGGAGATGCTGGGCCTCTACATCAGCGACCACCCGTTGATGGGCGTCGAGTCCTCCCTGCGTCGGCGCACCGACGGCACCGTGGACGAGATCCTCGGCGGCGAGGAGGAGACGGTCTGCTCGGTCGGCGGCGTCGTGACCGGGCTCCAGCGGAAGTGGACCAAGCGGGGCGACCTGATGGCCGTGTTCCAGCTGGAGGACCTCCGCGGTGCCATCGAGGTCATGGTCTTCCCCAAGACGATGACCGAGCACGGCCACAAGTTGGAGGACGACGCCATCGTCATCGTCCGGGGCCGGGTCGACCGCAAGGAGGACACCGCGCGGGTCATGGCCATGGAGCTGGAGCGCTTCGAGCCCGTGGTCGAGGCACCGTCGGTCACCATCGACCTGACCCGCTCGGCTGTCAACGACGACCTCCTCCGTCGGTTGAAGGGTGTCCTGGCCGACCATCCCGGCGCATCCGAGGTCGTCCTGCAGCTGAGCGATCGTCAGCGGGTCCGCCTCGCCGACGACCTCTGGGTGGACGCCAGCAACGGCCTGGTGGCGGAGTTGCGGGTCCTCCTGGGGTCGAACGCGGTCCGGGCCTGACCCCCGTCCGACAGGATTTTCTGAGAAGTCCCGGCTGCCGAGTTGCGCGATCGGGCTGTGGGCGCTGGACTAGAGAGGTCCGATACGACCGTTCTGGGGGTTCTTCCGCAGCCATGGGTATCCAGGTCGACACGAAGGACTGCACCTCCCTGGGTGACGCCGAGCTGGCCGAGATGGCTGACCTCTGCGCGGACGGCCCCTCGGGCTACGAGATCGGCTTCCTGTCGAAGGCGGCCGAAGCCTGGGTCCTGGTGAGCCTCGCCCGCGACGGCAACCCGCTGAAGGGCTTCTCGTTCTGCACGCTCGAGCGCATCGGGGGCACGCCCAGCGTGCTCATCGGCCTCGCCTCCATCAAGCGGACGAGCAAGCGCGACGCCGTGCTCCGGGCGATCATGGCCGACCAGATGCGCCGCGCGCTCATGGCCTTCCCGGACGAGGACGTGCTCGTCGGCATGCGCATCAACGACGTGTCCGGGTTCAACGCCCTGGCCAACCTCAGCGACATCATCCCCCGGCCCGAGCACCGGGCCTCGGGCGAGGAGCGGGCCTGGGGAGCCCGGCTGGCCAAGCGCTTCGGCGTGGAGACGGGCGACTACGACGACCGGTCGTTCCTGGCCAAGGGCGACAAGAGCTTCCCCGCCGTGCTCGATCACGAGACCCTCCAGCCCGAGAAGATCGACCCGGCCTTCGCCCAGTTCCTCGAGCCCCTGGACCACAAGCGGGGCGACTCGATCGTGATCTCGGGCTGGGCCCTGGCCGAGGATCTCGAGAAACTGGCCAAGTAGCGCCGCCGCGCCGGTGGACTTCCGTGAAGTCCTCGATCGACGCCGCATGGTCCGGGCGTTCTCGTCCGAGCCGATCGATGCCGAGGTCCTCGACCGCCTCTTGACCGACGCCCTGCGGGCGCCGTCGGCCGGGAACAGCCAGGGCACCGAGCTCATCGTCCTCGTCGGTCCCGAGGAGACAGCCCGCTACTGGGATGTCGCCCTGCCCGCCGATCGGCGAGACGGGTTCGCCTGGCCGGACCTCCTGGTCGCGCCGGTCCTCGTGCTGGTGCTGGCCGACCAGCAGCGTTACCTCGACCGCTACGCCGAGCCCGACAAGGCGATGACGGGCCTGGGGTCCGCGGCTGAAGCCTGGACGATGCCCTACTGGCTGGTCGACGGCGGGATGGCCGTGCACACGCTCCTGCTGGGCGCCGTGGACGCCGGGCTGGGTGCGTTGCTGTTCGGCCTGTTCGCCCAGGAGAGCGCCGTACGGGCGGCCCTGGGCGTCCCTCAGGGCAGGGACGTCATCGGCGTGGTCGCCCTCGGTCACCCGCGGCCGTCACTCCCGGGCCGGTCCGCCACCCGTCCCCGCCGCCCCGAGGCCGAGGTCGTCCACCGCGGCCGCTGGTGACCCCGCTCGTCCTCGGTCGGTTCTCGTTCTGGCGCCCGATCGAGGCGCTCTGACACCTCAATCAGGCGCCAGTTCGTCCAGCCCTATGCCTCGAGCTGAGCCGAGAGCTCGTCCACCGTCGAGGCGGGGAGTCGGCAGGCGTAGTTCTGGCAGACGTAGGCCTTGGCGTCGTCCCGGCCCTCCCACAGTGGGCTGTCGAAGCGCTCGCCCCAGGCCAGGACGGCCGAAGGCAGGTACCGGTGCTGCACCTCGGCGACCAGGTCGGGGCGATCGCCGGCGACGACGACCTCGGTGATGCCGCCGTGGTGCAGGTCGAGCGCGCCGAGGAGGTGGGCGAACGCCGCCGGGGCGTCGGCGGCGAGGGGGGCGAAGAGGGCCAGGATCTGCTCGGCGTGATCCCGGTAGCGCGGCTCGCCGGTCAGGGCGGCCAGCCGCAGCAAACCCGCGGCGGCCAGGCTGTTGGCGGCCGGGGTGGCGTTGTCCAAGAAGTCCTTCTGGCGCACGACGGGGGTGTCGGAGCCCTCGCCCGTCGTGAACAGCCCACCCTTGTCCGGGTCCCAGAAGCGCTCGAGCAGCGTGTCGGCCACCCTCCGGGCCTCGGCGATCCACCGGGCCTCACCCGTGGCTTCGGCCAGCCGGGTGAAGGCGTCGATCAAGGCGGCATGGTCGACGGCGTAGGCGTGGTGCCGGGCCGCGGCCGGGCGACCGCCGTCGCCGGCCTGCCAGGCCCGCATCCAGGTGCCGTCGGCGTCCCGCAGCGAGGCCAGCAGGAACTCGGCCGAACGGACGGCGGCGTCGACCCAAGCGGGCTCGTCCGCCGCCGCCCCGGCCTCGGCCAGCGTGGCGATCATGAGCGCGTTCCACTCCGTCAGGACCTTGTCGTCGAGGCCCGGACGGACCCGTCGCTCCCGGGCCAGGAAGAGGGCTTCGCGGGCGGCCTCGATCTCCGGGGGCCGGATCAGGTCGCCCCGAACGGGGCGGTGGAGGATGTTGGAGCCCTCGAAGTTGCCTTGCGGCGTGACCCCGTACCACTCGATGGCCTGGTCGGCGGCATCGCCCAGCACCTCCCGGATGGCCTCCGGCCGCCAGATGTAGAAGATCCCCTCCTCGCCCTCCGAGTCGGCGTCCTCGGCCGAGTACAGGCCGCCGTCGGCATGGCGGAGGTCCCGGAGGACGTAGGTGACGATCTCGGCGAGGACCTGGTGGAAGCGGGCCTCGGCGGTCACCAGCCAGGCGTGCAGGTAGAGGCGGGCCAGCAGGGCCTGGTCGTAGAGCATCTTCTCGAAGTGGGGCACCATCCAGAAGGCGTCCACCGAATAGCGGGCGAAGCCGCCCCCGAGATGGTCGTAGATGCCCCCCGAGGCCATGGCGTCGAGGGAGGTGACCACCGCCTCGAGCAGGCTCGACTCGTGCGTGCGGGCGTGCGCCTGGAGGAGCAGTTCGTGGCTCATCGTCTGCGGGAACTTGGGGGCGCGGCCGAAGCCGCCCCACTCCTCGTCGTGCTGGGACCGCAGGGCCCGGTACGCGGCATCGAGGGTCTCGGGCCCGGGAACGGCGTCGGCCTCCAGACCTCCGCTGCGGGCGACTGCCTCCGTCAGCCGCTCGGCCTGGGCGGAGGCGTCGTCGCGGTGCTCCCGCCAGTGCTCGTCGACGGCTCGGCAGACGTCGCGGAAGGACGGCATGCCGTGCCGCGACTCGTTCGGGAAGTAGGTGCCGCCGTAGAAGGGCTTGCCCTCGGGGGTCACGAAGATGGTGAGCGGCCACCCACCGTGGCCGGTCATGGCCTGCACGGCGTCCATGTACACCCCGTCGACGTCGGGCCGCTCCTCGCGGTCGACCTTCACGTTGACGAACAGACGGTTCATCAGGTCCGCGGTGTCATCGTCCTCGAAGGACTCGTGGGCCATGACGTGGCACCAGTGGCAGGCCGAGTACCCGATGGAGACCAACACCGGCCGGTCCTCTGCACGGGCCCGGGCGAAGGCCTCGTCCCCCCACGGGTACCAGTCGACCGGGTTGTCGGCGTGCTGGCGCAGGTACGGGCTGGGCTCGGCAGCGAGGCGGTTGGCCATGCGGCGCACCGTACCGACGGGGCGGGCGGCCGCCCGGCTCAGTCGGACGCGAAGTAGGCGTACAGCGCGTCGACCTGGGTGCGCCAGTACGTCCGCTGGGCATCGGTCATGGCCCAATCCACGCCTTTGGCGGGCTCGTCGACGGCGGGGAGCTCGTGCAGGGCCACCGCCGTACGGAAGAACCCGGCGCCGGGCTCCTGATCGCCGGTGCTCTGGACAGCCAGTGCCATCGGGTTCGGCTCGCCGTCCTTGATCGCCACATCTCCGATGTCCCGCAGGAGACGGGGGAGGGCGAGGTGCTGGCTCCCGAGCTCGCGACCCACGGTCTCGGCGATCGCCGCCCAGAGGTCGCCGTAGGCGATCAGCTGTCGCTCAGCGGCGCACGTGTTCAGCCGGGCCCGGCCCGCGTCGCGCATCTCGAACCACTCGGCCCACGGGTAGCCGAAGAAGGTGGAACTCGACTCCGGTGACTTGCGAACGCTCGGCGTGGCCGACCGGGCCCGCACCTTCGGCTTCGCCTTCTCTGCCTCCAGCTCGGCGATCTGGCGGGCCCGCTCCTCGGATCCCCGCTCGGCCCGAACGGCGGCCAGCCGGCGCGCCCGTCGATCCTCGGGTTGCTCGTAGCTCATGGTCTGGGCTCCTCGTCGATCGGCGCCGGACCCTACCCAGCCCGACGGCTACGTTCGCCCGCATGCAGATCGATCTCGAAGGACGGGTCGCGCTCGTCACCGGGGCTTCGAAGGGCATCGGGCGGTCCATCGCCGCCACCCTCGCGGCGTCGGGGGCGAAGGTCATGCTCTCGTCCCGCAAGCAGGATGCCCTCGACGAGGCCGCGGCCGGTATGGACGGTGAGGTGGCCGCCTTCGCCGCCAACGCCGGTGATCCGGACGAGGCCGAAGCGTGCGTGGCGGCCACCGTCGAGCGTTTCGGCAGGGTCGACGTGCTGGTCAACAACGCCGCCACCAATCCGTACATGGGCCCGGCGATCGACATCGACCTGGCCCGCTACGACAAGACGTTCCAGGTGAACCTGCGCGGGCCCCTGGTCTGGACGCAGCTGGCCCACCGGGCATCGATGGCCGAGCACGGCGGCTCGGTCATCAACATCGCCTCGGTCGGCGGGCTCTCCGTCGAGCCGTCCATCGGCATCTACAACACGACCAAGGCGGGGATCATCCATCTCACCAAGACCCTGGCCGCAGAGCTGGGCCCGAAGGTCCGGGTCAACGCCATCGCCCCCGGCCTGGTCAAGACCGACTTCGCCCGCGCCCTCTGGGAGGCCCACGAGGAGGCCCTGGCCCGGCGACTGCCGACCAAGCGCCTGGGCGAGCCCGAGGACGTCGCCGGCGCCGCCCTCTTCCTGGCCAGCGACCTGTCCTCCTGGATCACCGGTCACACCCTCGTCGTCGACGGAGGTGCGTTGGTCACTGCCTGAGCGGCACACTCTGTGGCCGTGACGTCCACTGAGACCACCATCCGACCGGCTGCCGACTGGCAGGCCGCAGGCCAGTTCCGGGACATCCGGTACGAGACGGTCGACGGCATGGCCAAGATCACGATCTGCCGTCCGGAGGTCCGGAACGCCTTCCGGCCCCAGACGCTCTTCGAGCTCCAGGACGCCTTCAACCGGGCCCGGGACGACGACCGGGTCGGTGTGATCATCTTCACCGGCGAGGGCGACCTGGCCTTCTGCTCCGGCGGCGACCAGCGGATCCGGGGTGACGACGGCTACCTCGGCGACGACGAGGTGGCCCAGAAGGGGATCGGACGGCTCAACGTCCTCGACCTCCAGATCCAGATCCGGCGCACCCCCAAGCCCGTCATCGCCATGGTGGCGGGCTACGCCATCGGCGGGGGCCACGTCCTGCACGTCGTGTGCGACCTGACCATCGCCGCCGACAACGCCCGCTTCGGTCAGACCGGGCCCCGCGTGGGGTCCTTCGACGGCGGCTACGGCTCCGGCCTGCTCGCCCGCAGCATCGGCCAGAAGCGGGCTCGGGAGATCTGGTTCCTCTGCCGGCAGTACACCGCAGAGGAGGCGTACGAGATGGGGATGGTGAACACCGTGGTCCCCCTCGAGGCCCTCGAGGAGGAGACCGTGGCCTGGTGTCAGGAGATGCTCGCGCACTCGCCCCTGGCCATGCGCATGGTCAAGGCCTCGATGAACGCCGCTGACGACGGACTCGCCGGCATCCAGCAGCTGGCGGGCGACGCCACGTTGCTCTACTACCAGACCGACGAGGCGCAGGAAGGCCGAGACGCCTACGTGAACAAGCGTCGTCCCGACTTCGATCAGTTCCCCAAGCGGCCTTGACGACGTCAGCGGCGCGGTCCGGATGAACCCCTGGGTGGCCGGCGCCCGACCCCGGACCCTGCCTGCCGCGGACGTCCCGGTCGCCGTCGGCACCGCGGTCGCCGTCGGCGAGGGGATCGTCATGTGGCGGTTCCTCGCCGCCTTGATCGTGGCCCTGGCGATCCAGGTGGGGACCAACTTCGCCAACGACTTCCAGGACGGGGTGCGGGGCACCGACGACGTCCGCGTCGGTCCCGTGCGCCTCGTCGCGTCGGGCCTGGCGTCGGCCTCCGCGGTGCGCACCGCCGCCCTGGCGTCCTTCGGCTTGGCCGCCGTCTTCGGCCTGGCCCTGGCTGCTGCTGTGGGCTGGGAGCTCGTGCTCGTCGGCCTCCTGTCCTTCGCCGCGGGCTGGCTCTACACGGGCGGTCCCAAGCCCTACGGGTACCTCGGCCTGGGGGAGGTCTTCGTCTTCGTCTTCTTCGGCCTCGTGGCCACGGTCGGGTCCTTCTACGTGCAGACCAGCGAGGTGACCGCGCTGGCCGTCGGTGCCGCGATCCCGGTGGGCTTGTTGGCCACCGCGTTGCTGGTGGTCAACAACCTGCGGGACATCCCGACCGACGCCGAAGCAGGCAAGCGCACGCTGGCCGTGCGCCTCGGCGACCGGACGACGCGGATCGTGTACGTGACCATGCTCGTCGACGTCTTCCTGCTGGTGGTCGTGCTCGGCGTCACGGCCCGGATGCCGGCTCTGTTGGGCCTGGTCGGGATCGGGTTCGCCATCCCCCCCATCCGACGGGTGCAGGCGGGGGCCAAGGGGCCCGAGCTCATTCCCGTCCTCGGTGCCACGGGCAAGGCGCAGCTGGTCACGGGCGTCCTGCTGGCGTTCGGCCTGGCCCTCGGCGGCTGACTCAGAGGCCGGAGGCCGTGAGGAACGCCCGGACCCGTTGGGCCACGTGGGCCGGCTGTTCGAGGTGGGCGGCATGCCCGGCGTCGGGCACGCTCTCGTAACTGGCGTTCTGCCCGATGGTCGCTGCGGCCTGACGACCGAGGCGCCGATAGGTCTCGTCGTGCTCGCCGGCGAGGATGAGCACAGGCATCGAGAGCTTCGGGAGGTGGTCCCAGAGCGGGACCTGACGCCCGGTGCTGAGGTGGCGCAGGGTCGTCGCCAGAGCCGCGGGGTCATTGGTCAGCCGTTCGGTGCGTTGATCCGCCTCCGGCGGCAGTGAGGCGAACAGCGGCCGGGCCAGCCACTCGTCGAGGAACGCGTCGAGCCCGATCGCCTCGAGGTGGTCGGCCAGCTCGTCATCAGCTCGTCGGCGAGCCTCTCGCTCGTCGCCGTTCTCGATGCCGGGGTGGGCGCCGATGAGGACGAGAGCGGTGACCAGGTCGGGCTGGGTGAGGGCCAGGTGCAGGGCCACCCGACCGCCGAGGGAGTAGCCGAGATAGCAACCCCACCCGCCGGCCCGACCCAGTCGGTGGCCGGCCTCGGTCAGGTCCCGAGCAACCGGCGTGGACCCGTGGCCGGCGAGGTCGACGGCCTCGACCGGACGCTGATCGCCGAGGGCGGTGAGGAACGGCCCCCAGCACCGGGCGTTCTGGGTGAACCCGTGGGCCAGGACCAGAGGCGGGCTGCTCACCGGCGCGACCCTAGAGTCCTGGGCCGTGGACGAGTCGACGGTGGCTGCGACGTTCTGCGCCACCTTGGTCGACGAGCTCGCCCGGGGTGGCGTCACCGATGCCGTCGTCGCTCCTGGGTCCCGGTCGACGCCGTTGACCGTGGCGCTGGCCCGGGACGAGCGCATCCGGGTGCACGTGCACGTCGACGAGCGGTCGGCGGGCTTCCTGGCCCTCGGCCTCGGGCTGGCGACCGGCCGTCCCGCGGTGGTGGTGACGACCAGTGGCACGGCGGCGGTCGAGCTGCACCCCGCGGTGGCCGAGGCCGACCTGGCGGGTGTGCCCCTGCTGGCCTGCACAACGGACCGACCGCCGGAGCTCCATGGCGTGGGGGCCCCGCAGACCGTCGACCAGGCCGGCCTCTACGGCCGGTCCGCGCGGGCCATGGTCGAGCCGGGCGTGCCGCGGGAGGCGGCCGCGTGGTCATGGCGCTCGCTGGCCGCCCGGGCGGTCCTGGATGCGACGGGATCCCGGCCGGGCCCCGTCCACCTGAACCTCGCGTTCACGGAACCGCTGCTGGGCGAGCCGGCCGCGTTGCCGGCAGGCCGAGCCGACGGCGCCCCATGGCACCAGGCCGTCCCGATGCCGACGACGGTCACTGTGGTGGAGGAGCTGGCCGGTCGACGCGGCGTGATCGTGGCGGGCCGGGGCAGCGAGCCCACGGTCGTCACCCGGGTCGCGGAGGTACTCGGGTGGCCCGTACTCGCTGATCCGCTGAGCGGCTGTCGCCGCCTTGGTCCGAGGACCGTTGCCGGCTTCGACCTCCTGGCCCGATCCGGGGCGTGGGCCGAGGCGCACCTACCCGAGGCGGTGGTCTGGGTGGGCGCCCGCCCGACGTCGAAGATGCTGGCCGCGTGGCTGCGAGACGTCCCGATCCAGGTGGTCGTCGATGGCGCGGGTGCCTTCGTCGATCCGGATCGAGCGGCGAGTCACCGCCTCGCCGGCCTCCTGGCCGAGGACCGGGAACCGCCGCCGGCGGAGTGGCTGGACGGGTGGCGGGCGGCCGACGATGTCGCCCAGGCGGTGCTGGACGGCGCGCTGGGTCGGGAGCTGTCGGACCCTGGTGTCGCCCGTGCGGTGCTCGGCGCTCTTTCCAGCGACGCCACCCTGGTCGTCGCCTCCTCCATGCCCATCCGAGACGTGGAGTGGTTCGGCGGGACGACCGAGGGTCGGGTGCTGGCCAACCGGGGCGCCAACGGGATCGACGGCGTCGTGTCCACGGCGGTCGGGGTGGCGTTGGCGGGCCAGCCGACCGTGGCGTTGGTGGGGGACCTGGCCTTCCTGCACGACACCAACGCCCTGCTCGGCGCAGCCGACCGGGAATGCCCGCTCACCGTCGTGGTCGTCGACAACGACGGTGGGGGGATCTTCTCGTTCCTGCCGCAGGCCGAGCAGCTCCCGGCCGAGGAGTTCGAGCGCCTCTTCGGCACCCCCCACGGCCTGGACCTGGTCGAGGTGGCCCGGGCCCACGGCGTCGACGCCTCCCCGGTCGAGTCGCTCGACGAGTTGGCCGCGGCGGTGGCCGAGCCGGTGTCGGCCAGCCGCGTGCGGGTCGTCCGTACCGACCGCCAGGCCAACGTGGCCGTCCACCAACGGCTCTACGCCGCCGTCGCCGAGGCGCTCGCCGAGCTGTAGCCGATCGGGCTGGACGATCGTCCAGCCTCAGAGCCGGACCAGGGTCCCCAACATGGCCTGGAGCTTGGCCCGGGTCTCCTCGAGCTCGGCGACGGGGTCGGAGTCGGCGACGATGCCGACGCCGGCCCACAGCGTCGCCGTCGTGCCGGTGAGCTCGGCGGAACGGATGCCGACAGCCCAGCTGCCGTTTCCGGCGCCGTCGACCCAGCCGACCGGGCCGGCGTAGCGGCCCCGATCGCCGGTCTCGAGCCGGGCGATCAAGGCAATGGCGGCATCTCGGGGGTCACCGCCGACCGCCGGCGTCGGGTGCAGGGCCTCGACCATCTCCAGGACCGACGGAACGGGGTCCGACAACTGTCCCTCCACCATCGTCCCGAGGTGTTGCACGTTGGCCACACCCACCACCGAGGGCTCCGCTTCCTCGTCGAGGAACGAGCACCAGGGCAGCAGGGTCTGGTGCACGAAGTCGATCGTGACCTGGTGCTCGGCCCGCTCCTTGGCCGACGCCAGCAAGCCGGCGGCGAGGCGGGCGTCGGCGGTGGGGTCCCCACCCCGGGGGGCCGTACCGGCCAACGGGTGCGAGCGCACGACGTCGTCGTGACGGGAGACCAAGGTCTCGGGACTGGCACAGACGAAGCCATCGACCGCGGCCAGGACACAGCCCGGGAAGGCGGCGGCGAGCCGGCGCAGGACGCCGCGCCGGTCGAAGGGGCGATCGCTCTCGACGACCAGCTGCCGGGCCAGGACCACCTTCCGCAGCTCTCCGGCCCGGACCGCGTCCCGCCCGGCGACCACGGCCGCGCACCAGTCGTCGGCGGCTTGGGTGGCCTGCACGGTGACCCGTTCGGGCAGTACCGGCGCGAGCTCCTCGTCGCGGAGCACCGGGGTCGGGTCGACGTCGCCGACGGTGGTGACCCAGCGGCTGCCGCGGTCGTCCCGACCGACGATGACCTCCGGTACCCGCAGGCGGCGTCGTGGCCCGGGCAGGAACGGCCACGCCCCGAACGCGACCGGGCCGGTCCCCGGCCCGCCGACCTCGTCGTCGACGGTGATCGCCGCCAGCTCGGCCTGCGCCGCCCCCACATCGGTGACGTCGATCTCCAGGACCGTGCCCCGCCCGGCCAGACCGACGCCGTCGCGGGAGACGAGCACGCCATCGGTGCCGGCCACGGTGAGGAGGTCGACGTCGTGGTCGAGGCGCCGGGTGCGGGCGAGGAGGGTCATGCCCTCAGCTCCGGGTGGCGGTGATGAGCTGGGCCGAGCCCAACAGGAACGAGCGGTGCTCGATGCGCTCGAAGCCCGCGGCCCCCAGGCGTTCCAGCAGCTCGAGGCGAGGGGGGAGGTAGGCGGTCGACGCCGGGAGGTAGCGGTAGGCGTCCCGGTCGGACAGCACGCCGCCGATGACAGGGACGATCCGATCGAAGTACAGGTGGTGGCCGAACCGGAACAGTGGGTTCGACGGGCGATCGACCTCGAGCAGGCCGATCCGACCGCCGGGACGGAGGGTCCGGGCCAACTCGGCGAACAGGGCGTCGAGGGAGACCACGTTGCGCAGGGCGAACCCGCACACGGCCCCGTCGGCGACCCCGTCGGGCACGGGGAGGCGGGTGATGTCGCCCTGCGCGCGCGGCGCGCAGGCGTGGCTGGCCTGGAGCATGCCGAAGGCGAGGTCGATGCCGATCGGCCTCAGTCCCTGGGCCTGTGCCTCGGTGCACAGGTCGCCGGTCCCGGTGGCGAGGTCGAGCACCCGAGAGCCGGCGGGCAGCCCCAAACGGGCGACGGTGGTGCGGCGCCAGCTCCGGTCGAGCCCGAAGGTCATCACCCGGTTGACCAGGTCGTAGCGAGGGGCGATGGCGTCGAACATCCCCCGCACCGCCTTCGCCTTCGCCTCGCCCTCGGGCAGGCGTTCGGACGTGCTCACCATGGGCAGAGCGTACGGACCGGGCCCCTCCCTCAGAGGGGCGCACAGAGGTCGGTGACGAGCCGGGGGAAGAGGGTGGCAACGAGGTCGCGGTCGGCGACGAAGCCGACGTCGTCTTGGCGGACCTCGAGCTCGCGGGCGCCGAACCGACCGAGGAACAGCGCAGGCACCGCGTCGGGGGCGATGCCGGCCTTGTCGTCATCCATCGCGTCCAAGGCCGGGTCGGGGTCCCGGCGCACGTCGGTGACCACACCGTCCGCGTACGTGAGGATCACGCCGTCCTCGTAGAACGACAGGGCCAACTCGCCTCGCTCGGTGGCGTAGGGGGAGGCGGCCAAGCGAGCCGACAGCTCGGG
>DATDAH010000171.1:0-10233 GCA_036525535.1 Acidimicrobiales bacterium | reverse complement strand
GATGCTGTACGACGGCTCACCGTTCCACCCCGACGGCAACGTGCTCTTCGATTTCGCCGACGCGACCGGCATGACGTTGTTCGGGACGTCGGCCAAGTTCATCGACGCCATGGACCGCACGGGGCTCGAGCCCGTGACCACCCACGACCTCGGGTCGGTGCGCACCATCACCTCCACCGGGTCCCCGCTCGTCCCGGAGGGCTTCGACTACGTCTACGGACACGTCAAGGCCGACGTCCACCTGGCTTCCATCTCGGGCGGCACGGATCTCTGTGGCTGCCTCGTCGCCGGCGACCCGACCAGCCCCGTCTACCGCGGCGAGATCCAGCGGCCCGCGCTCGCGCTCGACATCGACGTGGTCGACGACGCCGGCGCCGCGCTCCCGCCGGGGGACAAGGGCGAACTGATCTGCCGCACGGCGTTCCCGTCGATGCCCCTGGGCTTCTGGGGTGACGACGACGGCAGCCGGTACCGGGCGGCCTACTTCGAACGCATTCCCGGGGCCTGGCACCAGGGCGACTTCGCGGCCTGGACCGAGCACGGCGGCCTGGTCATCCACGGCCGCTCCGACGCCACCCTCAACCCGGGGGGCGTGCGCATCGGCACGGCCGAGATCTACCGCCAGGTGGAGCAGGTCCCCGAGGTGACCGAGGCCGTCGCCGTGGGCCAGGAGCTCCACGGCGACACCCGCATCGTGCTCTTCGTCGTCCTTCGGGACGGCGAGACCCTCGATGACGAGCTCCGGGACCGCATCCGCCGCCAGATCCGGGCCAACACCACGCCCCGCCACGTCCCGGCCAAGGTCATCGCCGTCCCCGAGATCCCGCGGACCCGCAGCGGCAAGATCACCGAGCTGGCCGTTCGGGCCGTGATCCACGGCGACGAGGTCCGCAACGTCGAGGCCTTGGCCAACCCGGAGGCCCTTGACCACTACCGGGACCGCCCCGAACTGGAGGACTGACACGACCGGCCGGACCCCCTCGGTCCGACTGATCGATGTCAGTCCCTCAGGTCATCGTCGGACGTCGACTTCGGGGTCGGCGGACTCGCGCGCCTGCCACTCCGCCTCGGTGTAGCGAACCTCGTCGTCCTCTCGCAGATCGACGCGGTCGCGGCGGTCGAGGTCCTGCTCGCGGAGATCCCGGTCGAAGGCGTCGTCCCGGGCGATGCGGTCGCGGCGCTCGGCTTGCTCCTCGTCGAGGCGGGCCCGCTCCTCGGCCGTGGTGCCGATCTCGGGATCGGCCACCCGCCGGGCCAGCTTGGTGTGCCAGCGCTCACCCAGGTGCCCGCCGAGCACCGCGCCGACCAGCACGGCGGCCAGGGACACGATGATCCCCGCCAGGGCGACGTCGGTGATCTGGTCGGTCGTCGTCGGCATGCCGATGCTGCGCAGGTTGCGCTCGACGTCGTTGCTGTCGGCCAGGGTGCTGACCACGCCGCCGGCGACGGCGCCGATGACCAGGCTGACCACGAAGACCATGACGCCGTGGAGCGTCCCGGCCCGCCGGGCCATGCGACCGGCGACGTAGCCCCCGAAGAGGTAGGCCAGGAAGAGGACGAGGGCACTGGTCAGCGCCGCCACGGCCCCGCTGCCGGTCCAGTCGTTGGTGCGGAACTCGGTGTTGACGTCGATCGAGGTCAGCACCGCCCCCGCGATCGCGGCCACGATGGCGAACACGCCGTAGGCGCTCACCACCCCGGCCAGCACGCTGACCGGGGACAGCGTCCACAGGCCCGCCTCACGGGTGGTTTCGAGGTGCAGTCGGCTCGGTCGGTCGTTCATCGGAAACCCCCAGGTCTCGTCGTCCGCGTCGTTGCGTTCACCCGTACCTGCCCCCTTGGGGCCCGAGTGAGACGCCGGAGGGGACATCGCGATGATTCCGGTCGTCCCGTGGTCCTTTTCGGCGCGGCGTGGGTAGGAGGGCGAAACGATGCGACTCTTCCGACGACTCCTCCCCTTCTCGACGGCCGGTGGCGCCGCCTGGTTCGCCTTCCGCCACCGTGAGCTCCTCTGGGACTGGGGGACGTGGACCGCGCAGGCCCTGCCGCGGGCCGTCGGGGGCGACGCCCGCGACGTCATGAAGGAGGCGTGGCTCCGGGCCCGCCTGAGTGGTGACGACCGGGTCGGTGCCCGGGGGGTCGACGTGCGGGTGATCGACGGCTATGCCTCGCTCCGGGGAGAGGTCGGGCCCGGAGGTCGGGTCCTGGCCACGCAACTGGCTCGGGACGTACCGGGGATCGTGGCGGTCAGCGACGAGCTCCGGGAGCGCCAGGCCCAGCCCACCGGGTGACCGGCGCGCCCGAAAGGACGCTCGACGAAAGGACATGCGGGATGGACGGCACCACCCTCGGGGTGGAGGAGGAGTTCCAGATCATCGATCGGGCGACCGGCGAGCTGGTCCCCCGGTCCGACGAGCTCGTCCCGGCGGCTCGACGCTCGCTCGGCGACCGCGTGACCGCAGAGCTGAACCGGTGTCAGGTCGAGACGGCGACACCGGTCTGTGCCGACCTCGGCGAGGTCCGGGCCGAACTGGTCCGGCTCCGCTCCGAGCTGGACCGCGTCGCCGAAGCGATCGGGTGCGGGATCCTGCCGTTGGCCACCCATCCCTGGAGCTCGTGGCAGGACCAGCAGGTGGAGGACGACCGGGCCCGCTTCCGGGAGATGGAGGACCGGTACCAACGGGTCGCCCGTCAGCAGGTGATCTGTGGGTGCCACATCCACGTGGGGATCGAGGATCCCGACCGCGTCGTCGAGGTGATGACGCGGGTCCGGCCGTGGATCCCGGTCCTGCTGGCCCTCGCCGCCAACTCTCCGTACTGGAACGGTGAGGACACCGGCTACGACTCCTACCGCCTCGAGATCTGGGAACGGTGGCCGACGGCCGGCCTGCCCCCCGCCCTGGCTGATCGGGCGGCGTACGACGAGGTGGTGGATGAGCTCCGGGAGGCCGACGCCATCGAGGACGCCACCCACCTGTACTGGTACCTGCGACCGTCCGATCGCTATCCGACCCTCGAGTTCCGGGCGACCGACGTCTGCCTCGACGTCGACGCGGCCGTGTGCCTGGCCGGCCTCGCCCGGGCGTTGGTCAGGACCTGTGTGGCCGACGCCCACGCCGGGGTGCCGGTCGGGACCGCCTCGTCCTCGTTGCTCGGCGCGTCCCTGTGGCGGGCGGCCCGCTACGGCCTCGCGGAGGACCTCGTGTCGCCGAGCTCGGCCGCGCCACTCCCGGCCGCGGACGTGGTGAGGGAGCTGCTGGCCAGGGTGGGAGGGGCTCTCGACCAGGCGGGCGACCGGGAGGAGGTCACGGCGCTGGCCGAGGCGATCCTGCGGGACGGCAACGGGGCCCGACGCCAACGGGAGGCGTTGGCGCAGCGCGGCGACCCGGCCGATGTCGTCGCCCTCGGCCGGGCTGGACTGCTCACCCCGGCTGACTGACGCGATCGTCAGCGGCGCGAGTACCGTCAAGCGTCCACCAGAAGCGCAGCCCGACCACACACGAACCACAGGGGGACTCGTGCGCGACCACGACACGATCTACATCGACGGGGCCTGGGTGCCCTCCACCGGGAGCGGCTCCATCGAGGTGGTGAACGCCTCGACCGAGCAGGTCATGGGCAGCATCCCCGAGGGCACCGCCGAGGACGTCGACAAGGCCGTCGCCGCCGCGAAGGCGGCGTTCGAGACCTGGGGCCGGACCGAGCCCGAGGAGCGGGGCAAGTTCATCCAGCGCCTGGCCGAGGGCCTCGGCGCCCGGTCCGAGGAGATCGCCCAGGTCATCTCCGAGGAGATGGGCATGCCCCTCATGTGGGCCAACATGATCCAGGCCGGCCTGCCGGTCGGGAACATGGGGACCTACGTCGAGATCCTCTCGGACTTCCCCTGGGAGGAGCGGATCGGCAACTCGCTCGTCGTGCGGGAGCCGATCGGCGTGGTCGGCTGCATCACACCCTGGAACTACCCCCTCCACCAGATCGTCAACAAGGTCGCCCCGGCCCTCGCCGCGGGCTGCACGGTCGTCCTGAAGCCCAGCGAGATCGCCCCGCTGGACGCCTTCATCCTGGCCGAGGTCATCGACGAGGTCGGCCTGCCCGCCGGGGTGTTCAACCTCGTCACCGGCTTCGGGCCGGTGGTGGGCGAGGCCATCGCCGCCCACCCCGATGTCGACATGGTCAGCTTCACCGGCTCCACCCGGGCCGGCAAGCGGGTCAGCGTCCTCGCCAGCGACACCGTCAAGCGGGTCGCCCTCGAGCTCGGGGGCAAGTCGGCCAACATCATCCTGGACGACGCCGACCTCGCCGAGGTCGTGCCCAAGGGCGTGTTCGCCTGCTACCTGAACTCGGGCCAGACCTGCACGGCCCACACGCGGATGCTCGTGCCGAAGGACAAGCACGACGAGGCCGTCGCCATCGCCGCGGCCGCGGCGGAGGGCTTCCCCGTCGGACCGGCCGACCAGGACGGCGTCATGCTCGGCCCCCTGTCGTCGGCCGCCCAGCGCGACCGGGTCCAGGACTACATCCGCAAGGGCGTCGACGAGGGGGCCACGCTGGCCACCGGCGGCCCCGAGGCGCCCGACGGCCTGGACACCGGGTACTTCGTGCGCCCGACGGTGTTCGGCAACGTGTCCAGCGACATGACCATCGCCCAGGAGGAGATCTTCGGCCCCGTGCTGTCGATCATCCCCTACGAGGACGAAGAGGATGCGATCCGCATCGCCAACGACACCCCGTACGGCCTCGCCGGTGGGGTGTGGTCGGCCGACGAGGAGCGGGCCCAGCGGGTCGCCCGTCGGATGCGGACCGGCCAGGTCGACGTCAACGGCGGCAGCTTCAACATCAAGGCACCCTTCGGGGGCTACAAGCAGTCCGGGGTCGGTCGTGAGCTCGGGCGGTATGGCCTGGAGGAGTTCCTCGAGGTGAAGTCCATGCAGCTCAACGACTGAGCCCGAGCGGGTCAGGAGCGCAGGCTGGGGTGGCGAGAGGGAAAGGGACAGATCGCGGCGACCACGGTCGCCGTGCTGCTCCTCGTTCCCTCGTGCTCGGTCCTCGGCCGCGAGGGCGCCGACGGCGTCTCGGCTGAGGAGACGGCCGCCGTCTACCTCAGCGCGTGGGCGGCGGGTGACGCCGCGGCCATGGCCGCGGTGGTCATCGACCCGCCGGCGGACTTCGCGTCCGTCCAGCAGCAGTTCCGGGCCACCCTGCACGTGGCCACGGCCGAGGTGGCCGACATCGAAGTCGAGTCGTCGGGGGACGAGGCCACCGCCGCCTTCGCCGCCGACCTCGGCCTCCAAGGCCTCGGGCACTGGGCCTATGAGGGCACCGTCGACCTGCAGCGGGTGGACGGCAGCTGGGGCGTGGCGTTCACGCCGGCATCCCTCCACCCGGCCCTGACCGACGGCGCCCGGATCCAACGGGTGCGGGAGCAGGGGCCGCGCGCGGTGATCACCGCGGCCGGGGGCCAGCCCCTCGCGGTGGGTGGACCCGGTGCCGGTAGCCGTCTGGACGGGTTGGCCGGCTCCCTGATCGGTGGCCTGCGGGAGCTGAGCGCGCCGGAGGCGACCCAGCTCGGCCTTCACTACGCCGCGGGCGACCTGGTCGGTGACGACGGGGTGGAGTCCGGCTACGAGGGCCGGCTCGACGGCGACCCGGTGGGCCGCATCGAGGTCGTCGATGCCGCCGGGCAGGTCACCGCCGTCCTCGAGGAGTTCGGTGGCGAGGGCCCCCCGCCCCTGGAGCTCACCATCGACTACGCCACACAGCGAGCGGCCGAAGCCGCGATCGCGAACCTGACCCTGCCCACCGCTCTGGTCGCGGTCGACAGCCGGACGGGCGCCATCCGGGCCGTGGCCAACAACCCCCCGGGCTTCGACCGGGCCCTCCTGGGCGACTACGCCCCGGGATCGACGTTCAAGATCGTCACCGCCTCGGCCCTGCTCGGCGCGGGCCTCGACGGCGACCAGATCGTGCCCTGCCCGTACGAGATCCGGCCCGGGGACTCGGCCCCGTTCACCAATGCCTTCGGCGAGGACTACGGCGACATCCCCTTCATCGAGGCCTTCGCCAAGTCCTGCAACACCACCTTCGTCAGCCAGGGCTTCCAGCTCGGGGCCTCCCGGCTGCACGAGATGGCCGAGACCTTCGGGTTCAACCAGGCCTACGACATCGGCGTGCCTGTGGCGGCCCCCTCGTTCCCGCTCCCGGAGTCCGACACCGAGCTCGGGGCCGCTTCGATCGGCCAGGGTCGGGTGTCGGTCACCCCGCTGCACATGGCCACGGTCGCCGCCGCGGCCTATGACGGGACGTGGCGGCCGCCGTACCTGTCCGGCGAGCCGCCCACCCAGGGGAGCCATACGCTCCCCGCCGCCGTCGCCGCGGCCCTACCCGACTTCTTGCGGGAGGTCGTGCGGTCGGGCACGGGCACCGGCGCGGCCATCATCGGTCGGGACGTCGGGGGCAAGACGGGCACCGCCGAGTTCGGCGAGGAGGACCCGCCGGAGACCCACGCCTGGTTCGCCGGCTTCATCGACGACCTGGCCTTCGCCGTGGTCGTCGAGGGGGGCGGGATCGGTGGGGAGGTGGCGGCCCCGATCGTTCACGAGTTCCTCGTCAACCTGCCGGCCCCGCCGGTCGGCCCCGGCGCCCTGCCCGAGGCCGGCGGCTGAGCCGATTCGTCGGCTAGATCGGTCAGCGACCCTCTCGGTAGGGTCCGCCCATGGCAACCCCCACTCGCGTGGCCGTGACCGGCGCTGCCGGCCAGATCGGCTACAGCCTCCTGTTCCGCATCGCCAACGGCGACCTGCTCGGCCCGGATCGACCCGTAGCCCTGCAGCTGCTGGAGATCCCTCCCGCGTTGGGGGCCCTGCAGGGCGTGGCCATGGAGCTCGACGACTGCGCCTTCCCGCTGCTCGACAGCATCGTCCAGACCGACCAGCCCGAGGTCGCCTTCGACGGCGCCGATGTGGCTCTCCTGGTCGGCTCCCGGCCCCGCACCAAGGGCATGGAACGGGCCGACCTGCTGGAGGCGAACGGCGCCATCTTCACCGTCCAGGGCAAGGCCCTGTCCGCCGCGGCCGCTGACGACTGCAAGATCCTCGTGGTGGGCAACCCCGCCAACACCAACTGCCTGATCGCCATGAACAACTGCGACCGGCTGCCCGAGAAGAACTTCACGGCCATGACCCGCCTCGACCACAACCGGGCCCTGGCCCAGGTGGCGGCCAAGGCCGACGTACCCGTCGCCGACGTGACCCGCATGACCATCTGGGGCAACCACTCCGCCACCCAGTACCCGGACGTCTTCCATGCCCAGATCGGCGGGAAGCCCGCGCTCGACGTCATCGGCGACGAGGCCTGGGTCGAGGACGACTTCATCCCCACGGTCCAGCAGCGGGGAGCGGCCATCATCGAGGCCCGGGGCAGCTCCAGCGCCGCCTCCGCGGCCAACGCCGCCGTCGACCACGTGCGGACCTGGCTGGACGGCACGCCGGACCGCGACTGGGTCAGCATGGCCATCCCCTCCGACGGCTCCTATGAGACACCCGAGGGCCTGCTCTCGTCGTTCCCCTGCACCACCGCGGGCGGCGAGTGGTCGATCGTCCAGGGCCTCGACATCGACGAGTTCTCCCGCCAGCGCATCGACGCCAGCAACGGCGAACTGGCCGACGAGCGCGAGACCGTCTCGTCGCTGGGCCTCATCTGAGCCGACGAGCTACTTCAAGAACTTGCTGGTGGTGTTGTCGGCGAGGACCTTGCCGCCGGTCTGGCAGGTGGGGCAGTAGTTGACCGTGTACTTCACGTAGGCGACCTCGCGGACAGTGTCGCCGCAGACAGGGCAGGTCTCGCCGGTGCGGTGGTGGACGGCACCGGGTCGCTCCTTGGACGAGCTCATGTCGTCCCGGGTGCGCTCGTAGGCCAAGCCGTCGGCCACGGCCTCCTGGATGGCGGCGTGGAGGCGGTCGACCTCGTCCGGGGTCAGCTTGGCCGCGTTGGCGAAGGGCGAGAGCTTGGCCTTGTGGGTGATCTCGTTGGCGAGGCGGCGACCGATGCCGGCCACGGGGTGCTGGTCGCGGAGGACGCCGTGCAGGCGCTTGGACTGGTCGCCGATGCGGTCGGCCACGCCGGCGGCGTCGAGGCCGTCGGCATCGGGTCCGAGGTGGGCGATGGGCTCCTCGCCCTCCCGCAACGCCTCGACCACCCACACCCCGGCCCGCTTCTCGGTCCCGGCCTCGCTGAGGAGCAGCGCCCGCCCGTCGGCGAAGACCCATCGGCAAAGGCCGCCGCGGGGCTTCTTGGTCTGCTTGTCGTCCGGCTTCAGGCGGCCGCCCTGCATGAGATGGACGACGAACGTCGCCGGCTCGAAGACCAGCGCCAGGTACTTGCCCCGCTGATCGACGCGCAGCAGAGGTGCGCCGTAGGCCACGTCGGGGGCGGGCGCATAGGTCTTCAACGCCGTGAACGAGATGGGCACGAACCGCTTCAGCACGGCTCCACCGAACTCAGCCGTCAGGCGCTCGGCGTGGGCCCGGACCTCGGGCAGCTCAGGCATCGGCCAAGGCTTCGTCGAGTCGGGCCAGCGTCTCGCGGTGCCTGGTCAGCTGCGCCGTCGCCCCCCGGACGACGAGGCGACCGGAGGTCAGCGCCTCCGCCGCACTCAGCCTCCCCTCGGCAATGGCCGCCGCGGTGCCCCGGTCCTGGGTGAAGGTCACGTCAGGGTCGTCGCCCCGTCCCGGATGGACCCGCACGCCCCCGTCCCCGAGGTCCACGTGCCAGGCCACCTCGCCGTCCGGGTCGGTCACGACCTGTTGGATGACGAACGGGTCCCCCACCCCCGGGAGGGAACGGGCCGCGGCGTCGAGGGCCGCGATCCACTCGGGCGAAAACCGTTCCGGCACGGCGTCCACGGTAGGGGCTGACCTTCCTAGGGTGACGCCGTGGGTGACGAGCGCCGGCGGTGGGCCTGGTCGTCGCCGGACGGGAGCGAGGCCGGCCACCTGGGGATGACCTTCGTCGCGGCGACGGGGCTCGTCATCGTGACCGCCACCCTGGCCCGGCCCGGCCACGACCTGGTCGTGCTGACCGAGCCGGACGTCCCCTGGCCCCGGCCGGGCTCCATGGAGGTCCGGGCATCGGGCCTGTGGGCCGATGCCATCGAGGAGGAGCCCGGGGCGCGCTGGACGATCGGGCTGGAGGCGTTCGCCCTCGCCGTCGACGATCCCGCCGATGTCGTGGGCCGTCGGGTCCCGCTCGGCTTCGATCTCGAGTGGGAGCGGGCCGGGCCCGACCACGACGACCGCACCCCGGCCACGGTCCACGGCGAGGTCCTGGTCGAGGACGCCGCGATCGACCTCGACGTCGCCGGTTGGTGGCAGAGCTGGGGTCGGCGCCAGGGCCACCGCTAGCCTCCGGCCGGTGTTCCGTCCCGTCCTGGCCCTGCTCGGCGATCTCGATCCCGAGCACCTGCTCGCCACCTTCGGGACCCTCGGGCTCTTCCTGATCGTCTTCGCCGAGTCCGGGCTGCTCATCGGCTTCTTCCTGCCCGGCGACTCGCTGCTGTTCACCGCCGGCCTGCTCTCCTCCCAGGGCAAGCTCGCCCCGCTGCCCATCCTGCTGGCGGGCTGCTTCGCCGCCGCCGTCGTCGGGGACCAGGTGGGCTACGCCTTCGGCCGCCGGGTGGGCCCCTCGCTGTTCAAGCGCGAGGACTCCCGCATCTTCAAGCAGGAGTACATCGAGAAGAGCCAGGAGTTCTTCGCCGAGCACGGCTCCAAGACCATCCTCCTGGCCCGCTTCGTGCCGGTGGTCCGGACCTTCGCCCCGATCGTGGCCGGCGCCGGGAAGATGCAATACCGCACCTTCCTGGTCTACAACCTCGTCGGCGGGTTCCTCTGGGCCGTCGGGGTGACCTCGCTGGGCTACATCCTGGGCGAGTCGGTCCCCAGCATCGACAAGTACCTGCTGCCGGTGATCGGGGTGATCATCATCGTCTCGGTGGCTCCGGTGGTGTGGGAGATCCGCAAGGCCCGCAAGGCGGGCGCGGACGGGGCGGACGACGCCGACGACGCCCCGGTGTCCGACGTCCCCCGTTGAGAACGGCCTGAGCTATGAACCTCCTCGTCGGCGCCGGGATCGTCGTCTTCGTCACCGCGTTCTCCGTCATCGCCATGTTGCTCCACCGCCGGCGGGCGCCGGAGGGGAGCTGGTTCCAGGACGGTGACCGGGCGTCTGGAGTCTTCGGTG
>DATDAH010000170.1:0-14493 GCA_036525535.1 Acidimicrobiales bacterium | reverse complement strand
TTCTTCGCCCTCCCCGAGGAGGCGAAAGCCGAGATCGCCATGGCCCGGGGCGGGCGGGCGTGGCGGGGCTGGTTCCCCCTGGCCGGCGAGCTGACCAGCGGCGTCCCCGACCGCAAGGAAGGGATCTACTTCGGGGCCGAAGGGGCAGCGGACGATCCCCTCCCGCTGCACGGGCCGAACCTCTTCCCCGCCCGGCCGCCCGAGCTCGGACCGACGGTGCTGGCCGCCCTCGACGCGTTCACCGCCCTCGGCCACCGCCTGATGGGCCTGCTCGCCGTCGGCCTCGGCCTCGACGAGGACTGGTTCGCCCGCGACCTGACGGCTGACCCGACGATCCTGTTCCGGATCTTCCACTACCCGCCCGCGGTCGGGGCCGACGGCG
This sequence comes from Acidimicrobiales bacterium, assembly GCA_036525535.1. GTDB lineage: Bacteria > Actinomycetota > Acidimicrobiia > Acidimicrobiales > DATDAH01 > DATDAH01. The sequence continues at coordinate 14,111 of DATDAH010000170.1, read as the reverse complement.
CCGGCGACTGGGGGGTGGCCGAGCACACCGACTACGGCCTGCTCACCCTCCTGCTGCAGGACGCCAGCGGCGGCCTCCAGGTGCGCACGGGCGGCGAGTGGCTCGACATCCCGCCGGTGCCCGGGGCGCTGGTCTGCAACCTCGGCGACATGCTCGAGCGCCTGACCGAGGGCCGGTACCGCTCCACCCCGCACCGGGTGCGCAGCCCCGAAGGCGGGGGGCGCATCTCCTGCCCGTTCTTCTTCGACCCCGGCTGGGACGCCGAGGTCCAACCCCTGCCCCTGCGGGATCCGGTGCCGGGCGAGCGGGTCGAGCGCTGGGACGACGACGACCCCCTGGCCTGGGAGGGCCCCTACGGCGCCTACCTCCTCAGCCGCGTGGCCAAGGTCTTCCCCGACCTCTTCGACGACGTCGTCTAGGGCACAGACAACCCGTAGGTGAGGGTGCCGTCGGGGTTGATGTCGTAGATCTCGACGCCGTCGGTGACGTTGGGGGCGTCCGCAGCGAGGGCGACGGCGATCTTGTTGCCGGCGTTGCGCATGACGTCGAGGACGAGCTCGACGGCCTGGGCCGGGGTGAGGTGGGCCCGGACCCCAGCCAGGGCCTCGTCGGGGAGGTGGGCGGGCTGCCAGATGAGGGCGTCGGTCAGGGCGAGGGCCGCCTTCTGGACCGCGCTCAGGTCGCTGCCGGCGAAGTCGTCGACGGCGGCGAAGGTGACGTCGTCGGCTCCGGCCACCAGGGCCGACCGGCTGCGCAGGGACTGGCAGAGCCGGCACTGGTGCTGACGGGCGCCCCGCAGGCGGACGAGCTCGGCGGTCACGGGGTCGAGGGCGTCGAGGCGGGCGACGACCCGCTGGAACTCGTCGATGGCCGCCCAACGGTCACCGTCCGCGGGCGGGATCGTCGGCCAGCCGGCCGGGGCGAACAGTGCGTCCAGCGCATGGCGCACCCTGGGCACCCAGTCGCCCAGGTACAGGGCCAGGACCACGGCGAACACCCGGTCGCCCGCCGCCTCGGCCAGCTCGGCCCGCATCAGCTCGTCGATGACCGTGACGTCCAAGGCGAACTGTGCGGCGAAGGCCGTGATGAGCGGGTGCTGAGGTGTCTCGGCCACGAGCGGGGGCAAGCCGAGCACCCGGCCGGGCACGCCGGCGGCGGCGGGGAGGGGCCCGGCGCCGATCGCCCGATCCAGCCCGGCGGTCGCCTCGGGCGCGAAGGCGACCAGCGCCGCGCGTCCGTCCATCTCCGACCAGGGGTCACCCACCCCCCGAGTCTGCCGCCCTCACGCCTTGAAGCCGAAGCCGCGGCCGGGGAGGCGGCGGACCTCGGCCTGGCCGGTGACGATCTCGTCGACCAGGCCGTAGGCCCGGGCCTCCTCCGGGTCGAAGTGGCGGGCGGCGCGGAGGTCGGCCGCGACCTCCTCCTCGGTCCGGCTGCAGGCCCGGGCCAGCCGGGCCACGAAGTGGTCGACGTGGCGCTGGTACTGGGCGGCCCAGCCCGCGATGTCGTCCGGACGCCCCGCGTAGGCCGACTGCGGCTCGCGCAGCTGGAAGCTGGCGTGGGGCAGGGCCAGGCGCCGGTCGGCCACGGCCAGGATCCCGACGGCCGGCCCGGCCACCCGACCGACGGCGACGACGTGGACGGGCACACCGATCAGGTCCACGACGTCGATCAGGGTGAAGGCGGCCTCCAACGAGCCGCCGGCGCAGTCGAGGTGGAGGGTGACCAGGTCGTCGCCCTCGCCGTCCAGGGTCATGAGCTCGGCGGCCGCCGCGGTGGCCAGGTCGGTGTCCAGCTCACCGCTGACCAGGACCGTGCGCTGGTCGAACAGGCGGGTGCGGACCCAGTCGCCGAAGGGCATCCGGGGATCGAGGCTCACTGCAGCCTCCAGTCGATCCGGCGGCCGAGGGCGGCGGCGTAACGCTCCAGCGAGGACAGGCGGAGGTCACCGGTGCCCGACTCCAGCCGGGCCACCGCCGACTGGGAGGTCCCCATGCGGGCCGCCACCTCGGTCTGGGACAGGCCGGCGGCCTGGCGCAGGCTCACCAGGTCCCCCGCCAGCTCCTTGCGGGCCGTGAGGTCGTCGAACCCGGGGAACGCCGACCGTCGTCTCTGCTCAGCCATCGTCCATCCATCCGCTTACACTATCTCAAATACGAGATATCACATCTGCGATCTCACCGACGATCGTAGCCCGAGCCAGGAGTGCGAAACCATGAGCGTGATCCCCACCGTCGTCCAGCAGAGCGCCCGGGGCGACCGGGCCTTCGACATCTTCTCCAGCCTGTTGAGCGAGCGCATCGTCTTCCTGGGCCAGGAGGTGGACGACCAGATCGCCAACCTGCTCATCGCCCAGATCCTGCACCTCGAGGCCCAGGACCCGGACAAGGACATCAACCTCTACATCAACTCCCCCGGCGGCCTGGCCTACGGCGGCATGGCCATCTACGACACCATGCAGCACGTCCGCTGCGACGTGGCCACCATCTGCGTGGGCATGGGGATGTCGGCGGCGGCGATGATCCTGTGCGGCGGGGCCGAGGGCAAGCGCTTCGCCCTGCCCAGCGCCAAGCTCATGATCCACCAGGGCTCGGCCGGCGCCCGGGGGGCGCCCCGGGACATGGAGATCCACCTGCGGGAGGTCCTGGCCACCACCCACCGGATGACCGAGATCCTGAGCCATCACAGCGGCCGGTCCATGGAGGAGGTCGAGCACGACCTCGACCGGGACTACTTCATGACCGCCGAGGAGGCCAAGGCGTGGGGCCTGATCGACGACATCCTCGTCCCCCGCCGCGGCGTCTCCGCGCCGCGGGAGGTCGCCGTCGCGTCGTAGGCCTACGGAGGCGGTGCGTCGGCGTCGCTCGTCGGCGAGCCCGGATCATCGGGGATGAGGAGATCGCCGATCCCCTCCTCGATCTCGTCCCGGTCGCCGTCGCCGGCGTCAGGAGCGACCGGAAGCTCGTCGGACTCGGGATCGTCGGGGTCGGCGGGAACGCCGGGGGTGTCGCTCATCGCCCCGTCGTACCCCGCCTGCGCCCGGTTCAGTCAGCTCTGGCTCAGCCGACCGCGGCTTCGCGACAGCGGGCGGCGTCCAAGGGCTGACCCGCCTGGTCGAACAGGCCGGCGGCACGGGCCAGGAGCGCCTCGGCCTCGTCGACCCGACCTTCGGCCCGGGCCAGGACGGCCTCCGCCTCGGCCACCGCCCCCTGCCAAGCGGTGCCGTGCCACAGCCCGGCGGCTCGCTGGGCCCGCTCCAGGCTCGAACGGGCCTCGTCGAGGCGACCGGCCTCGGCCAGGGCCGCCGTCGCCGGGACGGCCAGCATGATGTCGCAGTACTGGCATCGGGCTGCCGGGTCGGCCGCGTTCTCGGCCTCGGCCACCAACGCGACCGCGGCGTCGACATCCGGGGCGATGGCGATCAGCGTCCCGTAGATGCGCTGGATCAGGTGTCGGGCGAGGGGGGACCACCGGGCCAGGCTCAGGGACCGGCGGGCATGGCGCGCCGCGGTCTCGCGGTCGCCCTCGGCCAGCTCCACCTCGGCCAGCCGCTGCAGGCAGAGCGCGGTGCCCGCGTCGGCGTGCAGGTCCTGGTGCATCGCCATCGAGCGCTCGAGGTCGACCCGCGCCTCGTCAAGGTGCCCGGCCAGGAAGAGGGCCTCACCGGACAGGCACAGGGCGAAGGCCTCCGCCCGCCGGGCCCCGCTCTGCTCGGCGGTGGCCTGCAGGCCACGGGCCAGCGCGACGACCTCGTCGTACGGAAGGGGCCCGTAGAGCAGGTACTCGGTCACGCAGAGCTGGCCGTCGAACACCTTGGTGGCCAACACCGGATCGTCCTGGGTCGCCCGCAGCTCGCGCCGGATGCGGTCGAACCACTCCCCGCGGTTGTGGGCGATCATGCCCTGGAGGGCGATGACGTCCAGCAGGGCGCCGGGGGCCCCGGGGGCCAGCGCCAGATCTCGGGCGTCGCGGGCGGCGAGCTCGGCGGCGTCGATGTCGCCCCGAAAGAAGGCCACCATCCCCCGCAGGAGGAGGATGGCGCCGTCGTCGGGGCCGCCGTCGAGCTCGAGGCCCTCCAGAGCATCGGCCGCCCCGTCGACGTCACTGGAGAGGATCGATGCTTGGGCCAGCCCGAGGCGCAGCATCGGGACCCACTCCGGGCCGGCCAGGGCCAGGGCCTCCCGGAGGTAACGGGGGGCCGAGGTGTCGCCGGTGGCGACCAGGGCCATGGCCCGTAACGCGAGCAGCTCCACCCGGGCGTCGCCGTCGGCGTGATCGAGCACGGATGCGGTCAGGGCCAACACGTCGCTGTGGGCGTGGACGGTCGAGGCCCCGCGGGCGGCTTCCAGGACGAAGGGGACGGCGGCGGACGCCTCGCCGGCCGCCAGGTAGTGCTCGGCCACCACCGGAGCGGGCCCTCCGGCGGCGGCCAGCGCCTCGGCCACCTCGTGGTGCAGCTCGGCGCGGCGGTGGGGGCCGAGGCGGTCGACGAGCGCGGTGGCGGCGTCGGCCGAGGCGAAGCGGTACGTGTCCCCGTCCCGTTCGAGCAGGCCGGCCCCGACGGCGAGCTCGAGGACCCGGTCAGCCTGCTCCGGGGGCACGCCCGACACCGCCCGGAAGGTGAGGGGGTCGATCGCCGGCCCCACCAACGCAATCCGGGTCAGGACGGTCGTGACCTCCTCGGGGAGCTCGGGCACGTACCGGTCGGTGGGCCGCGGCCGCAGCCGGTCCGGCTCGAGGACGGTCAGGCCGGCCAGCACCCCCGGATCCCGGTGGGCGACGACCAGGCCGATCGGGGCCCGACGGGACAGCTGGGCCCACTGCTCGACCTGCACGAGCGTGGCCCGGTCGGCCATCTCGAGGTCGTGGAGCACCAACAGGATCCCCCCGTCCTCCGCCGCGGCCAACACGAGCTCCCGGGCCGCGAGCTGGAGCCGCCCGATCGTCGACGGCGGTCCTCCGGCGAACACCGCCGCCAGCTCCGAGCGGCAGCCGTCGGGCACCCGCTCCACGAGGGCCGGGCGGCGCTGGCCGATCTCGTCGAGGGCGTCGATCACCCCCGCCAGGATGCCGAGCTGCAGCATCCGGCCCCGGGCGGCCAGGATGCCGGCCGCCCCGGCGTCGGCGTAGAGCTCGTCCAGCAGGTCCCGCCGGGCCCGACCCGGCGGCGCTACGACCAGCACCGCACTGCCGCGGCCCTCCCGGAGGTCCTCGATCACGGCGTGGAGGTCGGACGTCGAGGGTGCTGACCTCGCGGCCGGACCATCGTCCACCTCGGCGACGAAGCGGTACCCCCGGCCGTGCACCGTGCGGATGACGCGCTGGTCTCGTCCGTTGTCCCCCACGGCCCGGCGGGCGGCCTTTATGCGGCTGGTCAAGGCCGACTCGGAGACGAAACGGTCCCCCCAGACCTCGTCGAGCAGCTCCGTCTTCAGCACCAGCCGCTCGCGGTGCTCGACGAGGTAGGCGAGGACGTCGAACACCTGGGGCTCGACGGGTACGACCTCACCCGCCCGGCGGAGCTCGTGACCGGCCCGGTCCAGCTCCACATCGCCGAAGGTCGTGGTGGCCTGCACGTCCCGCTTCCTCTCCTGCGCCGTCTCCACAAGATCCCCCGATCGTCTCCAAGACCGGCGGGCGACCGTCCCGCACTCTGGCAGACATGAACGCCACCGTCACCCCTGGGAGCGATGTCGTCGTCGTGGGCGCTCGTTGCGCCGGTGCGGCCACGGCGATGCTGCTGGCCCGCCAGGGTCACCGGGTCACCCTCGTCGACCGGGCCGCCTTCCCCAGCGACACGATCTCCACCCACGCCGTCGCCCGGGGCGGCGTGGTCCAGCTGGCCCGCTGGGGCCTCCTCGACGCCGTGCTGGACTCGGGGGCCCCGGCGATCCGCCGGGTCCGCTTCCACGTCGGCGGCGAGGTGATCGACCGGGTCATCAAGGAACGCTCAGGTGTCGACCTCCTGGTCGCGCCCCGCCGCCACGTCCTCGACCACCTTCTGGTCGAGGCCGCCAGAGAGGCCGGGGCGGACGTGCGCACGGGCGTGACCATGACCGGCGTCACCCGGGCCGGGGCCCGGGTGACCGGCGTGGAGGGTCACGACGCCGAGGGCGATCCCGTCGAGATCTCGGCCCGATTCGTCGTCGGGGGGGACGGCCTCCGCTCTCGTGTGGCCCGCGCCGTCGGCGCCCCGATCGTCGACCAACGCCCGCCGGGTGGGGCCACCCACTACGCCTACTTCGCCGGGCCGACATGGGACGGCTTCGAGTTCCACATCGCCGACCAGGTGATGGCCGGGGTGTTCCCGACCCACGACGGCGAAGCCAACGTGTGGGCGTGCACGCCGGCGGACCGGACCGACGAGCTGCGGGAGGATCGTTCCGCCGGGCTGCTGCGCCTCCTGGCCATGGCGAACCCCGACCTGGCCGAGCGCATCAACGCGGCGGAACAGACCAGCCCCGTCCGGGGCGCGGTCAGCCTGCCCAACCACATCCGTCGCGCGTGGGGCCCGGGCTGGGCCCTGGTCGGGGATGCCGCCATGCACCGCGATCCGGTGACCGGCCACGGGATCACCGACGCCTTCCGGGACGCCGAGCTGATGGCCCGAACCCTCGACGCCGCCCTGCGGGGTCGGCAGGGCGAAGCCGTCGCCGGTCGCAACTACGAGGCGCTGCGCCTCGAACTCGTGCGCGAGCAGTTCGACGCCACCGTCCGCATGTCCCAGTACCCACCGGTCGAGGAGTTCGTCGCGCAGCAGTTCCGCTCCAACGCGGCCGTCGAGGCCGAGGCCCACTTCCTCGCCGACCTCTCCCCCATGACGGCGCCCTTCGCGGCCGTCGCCTGAAGTCCGACCAACAACAACAACAACACCCCAAGGAGCAGTTTCATGACCATCACCGACACCGATCCCGGCGTCCGCAACGGCGTCGACACGGCGACCCTGTTCGCCACCATCGACGCCGTGCGGGCCCAGCCCCCGGCCGCCCAGTTCCAGTTCCGGGCGACCAACCGTTGGGTCTCGGGCACCCACAGCCGGGGCTACGTCCAGGGCTTCTTCGGCGTCGGCGCCGAGGACATGTCCCGCGAGGAGCCGTTCGTCCTCAACGCCGACCACCCGGCCGTCCTGGTCGGGACCAACCAGGGCCCGACGCCTGTGGAGTACGTGCTCCATGCCCTGGCCGCCTGCCTCACCGCCGGCATCGCCAACATCGCCGCCGCCCGGAAGGTGACCCTGCACCGGGTCGAGTCGTCCGTCGAGGGCGACATCGACCTGCAGGGCATCCTCGGCCTGGACAAGGAGGTGCGCAACGGCTTCGAGTCCGTCCGCGTGCAGTTCCGGGTCGACGCCGACGCCACCGACGAGGTGATCGCCGAGATCGTGCAGCAGGCCGTGGCCCGTTCCGCCGTCTTCGACATCATCACCAACGGGGTCCCCGTCGACGTCGCCGTCGCCGGCTGATCCCCACGGTCCCGAGGGGGCACGGCTTCGGCCGTGCCCCCTCCAAGGACCACTGACACCGGACGATGTCATCATGACCAGGACGAACACCGCGACGACGGTCGAGCGGCCGACGGCGCAAGGGGCCCGGGCGATGTTGCCGTTCCTCGTGAGCGTCGCCCCCCTCGGCCTCGTGGTCGGCGTGAAGGCCGCGGCGAGCGACCTCCCGCACGGCGCCGGATGGGCCACCAGCCTCACCATCTACGGCGCCAGCGCCCAGCTCGCCGCCATCGACCTTCTCAACCGAGGCGTCGCCCCCGCTCTCGTCGTCATCACCGTGATCGTCGTCAACGCCCGGCTGGCGCTGTACAGCGCCGCCCTCGGCCCCTCCTGGAGCACGGCGAGCGCGGCGTGGCGCGTCCTGGCCGCCTACCTCCTCGTGGATCCGTCCTTCGCCACTGGCGTCGACGGCTATGCCCGACCGCTGACCACCCGGGAGCGACATGCCTTCTACCTGGCCGCGGCGGCGACGCTGTGGGTGGGCTGGCAGGCCTTGACCATCGCCGGCATGACGATCGGCACCCGGGTGCCCGCCGGTCTCGACCTCGGCTTCGCCGCCCCGCTCTGCCTCCTGGCCATCGTGGCCCGTGAGGTCGACGACCGATCCCGTGCCCTGACCGTTGGCGTCGCCGCGGTCACCGCCGTCATGGCCCACGGGCTGCCCATGGCCACGGGCGTCCCCCTGGCCATCGGTGCCGGCATCGCGGCCGGAGCCCGGGCGGGGCAGGACCGACCATGACGGCGTGGGTCACGATCGTGATGGCCGGCCTGGCCTCGTACGCCCTCCGCGCCCTGCCGGCCCGGTGGGCCGGGCGTCGGCCGTGGCCTGAGCGGTGGCGGCGGGCCACGAGCGCCCTGGGCCCCGCCGCCTTCGTGGCGCTGGCCGCCCCCGCCGTGGTCCTCGGGTCGGGATCGACCTCGCCGACGGTCGCCCGCCTCGGGGCCGTGGCCGTGGTCCTTCCCCTCGCCCGCGTCACCCGGTCCACCGCGGCCGTGTTGCTGGCCGGCCTGTCCACGTTGTGGTTGATCACGGTCCTGGTCGGCCATTGAGAGGAGCAGGAGCTGAGCGCCGAGACCTGGCCGCTCTACGCCGCAACCTGATCAGCCGCGCCCTTCGACCTCGAGCCAGAGGGGGAGGCCGATGGGGTTCTGGTTCTCCTCGGCGATGTGGGCGACCAAACCGGCCGTGCGGCCGATGAGGACGAACCCCCGGATGACGTCGGGGGGCAGGCCGAGGTCGGCCAAGGCCGCGCCCGCGGCGCCCGCGCCGTTGATCGGCAGGTGCTTGCCCGACTGGCGCTCGTGGGCGGCGGCCACCTCGGTCAGCAGGCGGAGGTGGGGACCGAGGAGGCCGTCAGCCTCGGCCAACTCGTAGAGGCGGGGCGTCCGGGGATCGACGTCGCGGTGCACGGGATGGCCCAGGCCCGGCACCCGCAGGCCCTCGGCCCGGCGAACGGTGACCGCGTCGTCGGCGAGAACGGCCAGATCGGGATCGGTCCCGGCGGCGGCCAGCACGGCGGCCAAGAACTCGGCAGTGTCGCCGGTGGGCCCGAGGAAGACACTGCCCGCGCCCAGGAGCCCGGCGGCGACCGAGGCCTGCACCGCCTCGGGGGCCCCGGTGTGGGTGAGGCGGGTGGCCAGCGCGCTGGGCGTCAGGCCGTGGTCGGCCAGCGCCACCAGCACGGTGTCGAGCATCCGTCGCTCGGCCGCGGTCGGCTCCCGGTGGGTCACCAGGAGGTAGGCCAGCTCGGTCAGCGACAACCGGCCCATGACCTCCGACGGCAGGTCGAGCCCGCCCACGGTGATCGAGTCCGGCGCCGACGAGCCGATCCAGGAATGGAATCGAGGTTCAGCCAAGGTCGATCTCCTCTTCGGTGCGGCCCGTGGGCAGCTGGTGCTTGGCGATGCGGTCGGTGGGGGTGTGGGGGAGCTCGGCCACCACCTCCCACCACCGGGGGACCTTGAACCGAGCCAGGTGCTCGGCGGCGTGGGCCTTCAGGGCCGGGAGGTCGAGCTCGACGCCCGCGGCGGGGACCACGAAGGCCTTCACCTCCTCCTCGGACAGGTCGGAGGCGACGCCGATGACCGCGGCCTCGACCACGTCCGGATGGCGCTCGAGGGCGGCTTCGACCTCGGCCGGGCTCAGGTTCTCGCCCCGGCGACGGATGACCTCCTTCTTGCGCCCGATGAACGTGTAGGTCTCGTCCCCGTTTCGGCGCACGATGTCGCCCGTCTTCAGCCACCCGTCGACGACCACGGCCGCCGTCTCCTCCGGCATCTCGTAGTAGCCCTTCATGATCGCCGGGTTGCGCAGCTCCAGCTCGCCCTCCCCGCCGACTTCGACCTCGGCCCCCTCGGCCATGACCCGGCCGTCGTTGACATGGCCCAGGGTGGGGTGCTGGCGGACGGCCCCGAGCGTGCCGTAGGGCCGGGTGCCGTGGCGCCAGACCGTGCCGTAGGGCGTCTCGGACAGGGCGTAGCCGCACGTGATGCGGAGCCCGAAGCGGGCCTCGGCCTCGAGCTGGCGCTCCTCGGTCGGCGACGGGCCCGTGTAGCAGAGGCGCAGCGGGGTGTCGGCGTCGTCGGCCCGCGCGGGCTGGCGGAGCAGGATCTCCAGCATCGCCCCGATGGAGTTGAACTGGGTCGCCCCGTATCGGCGGGCGTCGTCCAGGAAGCCGCTCCCGGAGAAGGCGGGCAGCAGGACCAGGCCCGCCCCGGCGGCGATCGAACCCAACGTCGAGTACGCCGGGGCGTTGATGTGGAACAGCGGCAGGGTGGTCATCAGCCGGTCGTCGGCCGTGAGCTCCAACCACCAGGGGAAGCCCTCACCGGCCATCACGTAGGCCCGGTGGGTCTGCATGACCAGCTTGGAGCGGCCCGTCGTCCCCGACGTCGGGATCATCACGGCGACGGCGTCCTCGTCGACGTCGGCCGGGCCTCGCCCGTCGGCCTCGGTGCCATAGAGGTCACCGGCGTGGACCACCGGCACCGGCGCGTCGCCGAGGAGTGGAGCGAAGTCGGGGTCCGTGACCACCAGGGCGGGCTCGACCTGGTCCACGAAACCGGCCAGTTCCGCTGCGGTGCTCTTGGGGTTCACCGGGACCTGCGTGGCCCCGACCTCCATCAGGGCCAACCAGGCCAGGAGGTGATCGCGGTGGTTGCGGGGCGTCACCAGCACCCGGTCGCCGCGAGCGACACCGGCGGACCGCAGTCCGGTGGCCGCCCGCTCGATGCGGTCCTGGGCCTGGGCGTAGGTCAGCTCGCCCTCAGGGGTGACCAGCCAGGTCCGGTCCGGTGTGGCCTCGACCGTGGCCCGGACGAGGCGCGGGATCGTGCGTGTCTCGAGGGCCACCGCCGGAGTCTGCCACCGGCGGCGACCCGCTCAGCCGGCGCCGGCGCTGACAGGATCGGCGGGGGGTGTCGACGGGGCCGGCGCCGCGGCCTTCGGCTTGCGGAAGTACAGGTAGCCGATCGGCAGCAGGTAGCCGAGGTAGGCCACGACCTGCTCGACCGAGGGTCGCGGGTCCCAGCCGAAGATGCCGGCCAGGAAGCGCCCGGCCTGAGTCTCGATGGTCAGCCACGAGTAACGGGTCACGTCGTAGACGTCCGGGCCCGTCGACAGGTCGCCCGCGGCCTGGAAGAACATCACGGCCTTGGCCATCAGCCCGGCGGCGAAGAGGATGATCAGGGCGCCCGTGACCTGGAAGAACACCCGCATGTTCATCCGGTGGCTGCCCTGGTAGACGAGGACGCCGAGGGCGGTGGCCACGGCCAGGCCGAGAAGCGTCCCCGCGATCACTTGGCTGGCGTCGGCCGACGAGGTGGCCGAGATCAGGAAGAGGGCGGTCTCCAGGCCCTCCCGGAGGACGGCGGCGAAGGCGACCATGGCCAGGCCGAAGGACGAGCCGGCGACGATGGCGTCGCTGGCTTTGGCCTCCAGCTCCCCCTTCAGGGCCCGCGCGTGCTTGCGCATCCAGAAGATCATCCAGGTCAGCAGGACGGCGGCGGAGAGGCAGATGACCGCAAACGTCCGCATCCGGGCCTGGCCCTCCAGGCCCTCGATGGTGGCGTGGAGGATCAGCCCCACCCCCGTGGCCACGACCAGGGCGCTCCCGGTCCCCAGCCACACGGCTCGGGCGTGCTCCGGCGCCTGACGGCGGACGAACGCGAGGACGATGGCGACGATCAGCGCCGCCTCGAAGCCCTCACGCAGCGCGATCAGGAAGCTCTCGGCCATGTGTGAAGTATGCCTAACACCACCCGGGAGGACAAGTCGGTGCCCCGAGACCGGCGGGGCGCTGTGGGAACATCGTCGTGATGAGCGAGACGACCGGACGGGAGTGGATCGATGCCTTCAGTGAACGCCTCGGCATCGAGCCCCCCGACGACGCCACGGTGGAGGCCCTGCTCGACATCGCCGGCGTGGCCGCCCACGCCTCGGAGCGCACCGCCGCCCCCATCGCCTGCTGGTTGATCGGCCGGGCGGGGCTCGACATCGACGACGCCCGTCGCCTGGCGGACGAGACCTAGTTGTCGACGACGGCGCCACTGCGAGTCGTGCGGTGGGCCGCGGGCGGGGTGGGGGCGATCGCGGTACGAGCCATCGCCCGCCGGCCGGACCTGGAGCTGGTCGGGGTCTGGGTCCGCGACCCGGCCAAGGTGGGCGTCGACGCCGGTGAGCTGGCCGGGATCGACCCGATCGGGGTGGCGGCCACCGACGACGGCGACGCCCTGCTCGCCCTGCAGCCCGACTGCGTCTGCTACACCGCGTCCGGGGAGGCCCGATCGGCCGATGCCGTGACCGACCTGGCCCGGATCCTGGCCAGCGGCAGCAACGCGGTGACCACGTCCGTGCCCGACCTCGTCTTCCCCGCCGGCTTCGACCCCGACCTCCGGGGCAAGCTGGAGGCGGCGTGTGCGCAAGGCGGCACCAGCCTCTACGCCTCGGGCATCGAGCCCGGGTTCGCCGCCGACCACCTGGTTCTGCTGCTGTCGACCCTCACGCGGCGCATCACCTCGGTGCGGACCCAGGAGCTCTTCAGCTACGCCGACTACCCGGTCACGTTCACCATGTTCGACGTCTTCGGCTTCGGACGGCCGCCGCAGACGCCGTGTCTCATGGAGCTGCCCGGCGTGCAGTCCTTCGCCTGGGGGCCGCCGGTGCGCATGGTGGCCGACCTCCTGGGCGCCGAGCTGGACGAGATCCGGGAGACGTACGAGAAGCGGGTGACGGACCGGCGCCTGGAGGTGGCGTCCGGTGTCATCGAGGCCGGCACCGTCGGCGCCGTGCGCTTCGAGACGATCGGCATCGTCGACGGCCGGGACGCCATCGTCATCGAGCACGTCAACCGCATGGCGCCGGACCTGGCCCCGGACTGGGCCGTGCCCGATGTCGACGGCACCTACCGCATCCTCCTCGAGGGCGACCCCGACGTGACCTGTGAGCTGCGGGTCGGGAAGCCGGGCGACGCCTCGGCCGCCGGCATCGTGGCCACGACGATGCGCGTGGTGAACGCCATCCCCCTCGTCTGCGCCGCCGAACCCGGCATCCTCACCGCGGCCGACCTCCCGCTCACCCTGCCGGTCGACGCCTTCGGCAAGGACTAACGCAGGAGGTAGTCCTCGGGGTCGGGGTGGCGGGTGCGCTTCCAGTACTCGAGGAGGGGGAAGGGCCAGTTCTGAGCCACGCGGCCCGAGGCGCTCTTGTACCAGGAGCTGACTTTGGAGGCGCCCCAGGCCTTGTTGGCGTTGGCCTCGTCCACGGCCACGTTGAAGGCGTCGTGGACGTCGGGGCGCACGTCCATCGAGCGGTGGCCGGACTCGAGCAGGAGGCGGACGCTCTCGGTGATGTAGTGGGCCTCGCACTCGGAGAAGTAGATGATGCTGCCGTTCACCACGATGTTCGTGTTGGGCCCGTACATCAGGAACAGGTTCGGGAAGTGCGGGACGGTGAGGCCGAGATAGGCCCGGGCGTCGCCGCTCCACTGCTCGTGGAGGTCCGCGCCGCCGACGCCGGTGAGCTGCATCGGGGTGAGGAACTTCGAGGCCTGGAACCCGGTGCCGTAGATGATGACGTCGGCCTCGAACTCCGCGCCGTCGGCGGTGCGGACGCCGTGCTCGGTGATCTCGGCGATGCCCGTGGTGACCAGCTCGACGCCCTCCTGGGCGAAGGTCCTGGCCCAGATGCCGTTGTCCCGCACGAAGCGCTTGGCCAGGGGCGGGTAGTCGGGGAGGACCTTGGCCAGCAGCTCGGGGTCCGGGAACTCCAGCTGGAGGTAGGCGGTGAGGAGCTGGCGGATGAGGTCGTTGGGCAGGCTGACCGACAGCTCGCCCTCGTCCCAGTCGGGGTCGACCACCGCCATCGGGCCGAGGCCCTCCAGGCTCCGCCAGAAGAGCCACAGCCGGTCCCAGCGGGCGTAGCCCGGGACGTGGTCGAGGACCCAGCGCAGGCCCTCGTGGAGCTCGTCGTGGTAGGTCGGCGTGGGTACCAGCCAGGGGGCGGTGCGCTGGAACACGGCCAGCTCGGCGGCCTGATCGGCGACGGCGGGGATGAACTGGGCGGCGCTGGCCCCCGTGCCGATGATGGCCACCCGCTTGCCGCGGAGATCGA
>DATDAH010000169.1:0-7517 GCA_036525535.1 Acidimicrobiales bacterium | reverse complement strand
CCCGGACCCGGCCGGGGCGGGGCTCGGGACCGAGCCGGTGGCCCTGGGGCGCGGCGTCGAGGCGCACGGTGGCCAGGCGGCGCGTGGGATCGAGGCTCTTGTGCTCCTCGACCGTCAACCCGTCAGCAGGAAGGGCCCACCAGTCGTCGCCGATGGGCACGATTACGAGCGCGGCGGTGGCGGCACCGAGGACCGCGGTCCACTCGGTCACCGATTCAGCGGACGCGAAGGCCACGGCCCCAGGGGTCGAGCCGTCGGCCAGTCCCGGGAGGAGGGCCGCCCTCGTGTCGGTGTCCCCGAGACGGTCGACCACCGCCGACGCGAGCACGGTGGGCAGGATCGGCCCTGGCGCCACTGCCCGGCCCAGCTCCTCCAGGACGACGGCCAGCTCGGCCAGGCCGAAGCCCGAGCCTCCCTGCTCCTCGGCGACGTGCAGGCCCAGCCAGCCGAGCTCGGCCACCTCGGCCCAGAACGGAGGCAGGGTGTCGGTCGGGGCGTCCAGGGTGGCCCGGGCCGCGCCCAGCAGGCCGCGGGCTTCGACCCAGCGCCGAGCGGTCTCGTGCAGCGCTCGGTGGTCCTCGGTGACCCCCAGGGTCACGAGAGGATGATGGCCTGGGTCGGGCAGCCCTCGGCGGCGTTGCGGATCTTGTCCTCCGGGTCCCCTTCGGGATCGATGACGAACGCGATGTTGTCGTCGCCGATGTCGAAGGTCGCCGGCGCCCAGAACGCGCAGTTGCCCGAACCCATGCAGCGGTCGACCTCGATGCGGATCTCCACGGTGCGGTTCTACCCGAAGAGGACGGGGAGCGACGTCGGCGAGCGGAACCGCTCGCCGTGGATGTGCACGTCCTCGGCGTCGGGGGCGAGGCGGACGTCGTCGAGGCGGTCGAGGACGGCGCCGACCGCCACCCGCATCTCCATGCGGGCCAGGTGCATGCCGAGGCACATGTGGGGCCCGAAGCCGAAGGCGGCGTGGGGCTTCTGCTCCCGGAAGATGTCGAAGACCTCGGGGGCCTCCCAACGGGCGTCGTCGTGGTTGGCCGAGCCGACGTGGGCCACGACCTGACAGCCCGCGGGGATCACCGTGCCTGCCACCTCGGACGCGACCGTGGAGTCGCGGGACGTGATGAGCAGGGGCGACTCCCAGCGGATCGCCTCCTCGACGGCCTGGGTCATGAGGCTCCGGTCGTCCCGGAGGGCGGCCAACTGGTCGGGATGGGTCAGGAGGCCGAACAGGAAGTTCCCCGTCGCCCGGTAGGTGGTCTCGGCGCCGGCGGGCAGCAGCAGGCGGATGAACGAGAAGATCTCCTCGTCGCCGAGCTGCTCGCCGTCCAGCTCGGCCTGCACGAGGTCGCTGATCACGTCGTCGCCCGGGTCGGCGCGGCGGGCGTCGAGCACCTCGGCCAGGTAGGACTTCATCGCCTCGGACGCGGCGATGCCCTTGTCCGGGTCGGCCGCCACGTTGATGATCCACCAGGCCCACTCGTGGAACTTGCCGGTGTCCTCCGGGGGGACCCCGAGGATCTTGGCGATGACCTGGATGGGGTACGGGAAGGTGAGCTCACGGACCAGCTCGGCGCTCCCCCGCTCGACCACCTGGTCCAAGTAGCCGTCCACCACGGACTGGGCGTAGGGCTCCCAGGCCGCCAGGCTGCGCTGGCGGAAGGCCACGCTGACCAGGGCTCGCAGCCGCTTGTGCTCGGGCTCGTCCATGCCCACCAGCACGTAGTCCCCCATCACCGGGGCCATCAGCGCCCGGATGGCCGACGACGAGTAGGTGACGTTGTCCCGCAGGACGGCCACGACGTCCTCGTAGCGGTGGACGACGTACGTGGTCTGCTCGAGGCCCTCGATGAACGAGGCGTAGGTCGCCGCCTCGACGGGCTGGTCCCGGCGTTTGTCGGCCAGCTCCGGGTAGGGGTCCCGGAGGTCACCGGCGACGGCGCTGAACTGGGCCATCGTGTCGAAGGCCATACCGTCCACGATCGGCATCCCGGTGCTCATCACTCCCCCTCCGAACCTGACACGCGTGTCAGGTTAGGTCGTGAGTCGAGGCCCGAGGGCGTAGAACGCGAGCGGGCCGTCCCAGAGGATCGTGGCCAGGTCGGCATCGGTGATGCCCTGGCGGCGGGCCGCGGCCACGAAGGTCGTGGCCGCGTCAGGGAACAGGGCATCGGGATGGGGGAAGTCGCTGGCCCAGAGGACGCGGTCGGCTCCCACCCGGTCCGCGACCATGCCGGTGAGGGCGTCGTCGGCCTCAGTGGAGATGACGCACTGCCGGGCGAAGAGGGCCGACGCCCGCTCGGCGCCGGGGTCCATCCACTCCTGGTGCTCATCGAGGCGGTGGAGCCAGTACGGCAGCCAGCCGGAGCCCGACTCGAGGAACGCCACCCGCAGGCCCGGGTGCCGGGCCAGGGCCCCGTCGAGCACGAGGCTGGCCATGGCCGCCATCTGCTCCATCGGGTGCGACAACAGGTGGCGGGCCGTGAACCCGTCGAACCGGTCGGCGCCGATCGTCGGGCCCCGCAGGCCCAGCCCTTCGTGGACGGACAACACCAGGCCCGCCTCGGCCAAGGCGGCGTACAGCGGGTCGTAGGCCGGGTCGCCCAGGTTGCGGCTGTAGAGATGGTTGGGCCGGGCCAGCACGCCGACCAGGCCGAGGTCGGCGACCCGGTCGGCCTCTTCGACGGCCAGTGACGGATCCGCCAGCGGCACCAGCCCGACCGCCGCCATGCGGGTCTCGTCCTCGCGGCAGTAGGCGGCGATCCACTCGTTGTACGACCGGCACGCCGCCGCGCTCTGCGCCGCGTCCAGCGCGGGCAGGAACGGGACGAACAGGCCGATCGACGGATAGAGGACCACGGCGTCGATGCCCTGGGCGTCCATGGCCCGCAGGTAGGACGGAGCGTCGAAGCCCGAGGCCATCTGATCCGCGATCAGCTCGATGTCGCCACAGGGGACCATCGGCGTGTCCGGCGCCAGGTCGATGGCCGAGGCGCTCACGTCGGTCCAGGCCCCGAACACGGAGGGAGGCTCGATCACGTGGGCGTCGGCGTCCAACACCCGGAGCCCGTCGACGGTCATGGGCGGAGGACGCTGCCGTTGAGCTCGACGAGCCGGCCGTCGCGGATCCGCGCCCCCAGCGTGTGCTCCTCGTCCCACGCCACCTCCAGGCCGAGCTCGAGGGCGAGCGCGCCGTCGACCGGGGCGACGCTCGCCCACTCGACCGTCCAGCCCTGCGCCTGCTCGCCCGACGGCTCCCGGTGGTCGGCGAGGGCCACCTCCAGCTCGGGCCGGGCCGACTCCAGCTCGCCTCCTGCCGTGCGGGCGATCGCCAGCGCATCCGGGTCCGGCTGGCGGCGCGGCCCGACGACGGCCAGCGCCACCCGGCCGCCGGCCAGGTCGATCTCCCCCCGCCATCGGCCCCGGCGCCGCGACAGCGAACCGAGCTGCGGGTCCTCGAAGGGCGCCGGCATCACCCCGACCCTACGACCGCTCCCCCGGCCGCTCGCCCCGGCCCTTGACAGGTGACCCTTTGGTCACCTATTGTGCCCTTCGTGAGTGACGGCGACCGCGAGCTCGAGCTCGTGTTCAAGGCACTCGCCGATCCGACCCGGCGCTTGTTGCTCGACCTGCTCTTCGAGCGGGAGGGGCGCACGCTCACCGAGATGGAGGCGAAGGTGGACATGACCCGCTTCGGCGTCATGAAGCACCTGCGTCTCCTCGAGGAGGCCGGGCTGGTGGTGAGCCAGAAACGGGGCCGGGAGAAGTTGCACTTCCTCAACCCGGTGCCCATCCGGCTCATCCACGACCGCTGGATCGACAAGTACACGGAGCGTCGAGTGTCGGCGCTCACCGACCTCAAGCAGCAACTGGAGACGACAGCATGACGACCACCGAGACGGAGACCCGGACCACCGAGGTCTTCCGCGTCTACATCAAGGCCTCGCCCGAGGCCATCTGGCAGGCCATCACCTCCGAGGAGTGGAACGGGCGCTACGGCTACCACGCCGCGGCGCAGTACGACCTGAAGCCGGGCGGGAAGTACGAGTGCTTCGCCACCGACGAGATGAAGGAGTACTCGCCGGGCATGCCCGACGTCATCGTCGACGGTGAGGTGATCGAGGTCGACCCGCCGAACCGCCTCGTACAGACCTATCGCATGCACTTCGACCCGTCCCAGATCGAGGAGGGCTTCACCACCGTGACCTGGGAGATCCGGGTCGAGGGCGACAACCTCAGCCGGCTGACCGTCACCCATGACGTGACCGACGCCCCGGTCATGGCCGCCACGATCGTCGCCGACGGCGCCCTCAACGAGGGTGGCGGTGGTTGGGCCTGGATCATCAGCGACCTCAAGACCCTGCTGGAGACCGGCGAGGCCAACGAGCTCTGACCCCCTGCGCTTCTGGCACCCGATTCGACTCCCCAGGAGCCGGATCGGGTGCCAGTTCGCGTCTCGCTACAGGCGGCGGGCCGCCATACCTCCGTCGAGGGGGATGACGGCACCGCTGAGGTAGCTCGACTGGTCGGAGGCCAGGAAGGCGACGAGGGCGGTGACGTCCTTCGCGGTGCCGAGGCGACCCATGGGGACGTTGCCGGCCACGAAGGCCTTGATGCCCTCGGGGTCATCAGTGGCCTCCGCCACCCGGGCGAAGAGGCCGACCTCGGTGGCCGAGGGGGCAACCACGTTGACCCGGATGTCGTCGGGGGCGTGCTCGATCGCCACCTGCTTGCACAGGTTGGTGAGGGCGAACTTGCTGGCCGAATAGGCGGGGTAGCTCGGGGCCACGATCATCCCGAGGGTCGAGCCGAGGGCGATGACGGAGCCGCCGCCGGCCTCGACCATTCGGGGCACGGCGTGGCGTAGGCAGAGGAACGGGCCCTTGAGGTTGGTGTCGATGACCTCCCGCCACGCCTCGTCGGTGGTCTCCAGGAGCGGGGCCCGGGTCTCGACGGCAGCCGAGAGGACGAGGGTCCTCAGCGGACCGAAGTCGGCGGCCCGGTCGACCATCGCCGCCACCGCGGCGTCGTCGCGGACGTCGACCTCGACGGCCACCCCGCTGATCCGACCCGCCACCAGCGCCGCACCGTCGACGTCGATGTCGGCCACGACCACGAAGAACCCGTCGTCGGACAGCTTCTCGCTGATGGCCTCGCCCAGGCCGGACGCCCCGCCGACCACGACGGCGACCCGACTCACCGGTACACCGCCAGCCCGCCGTCGGCCGGGATGACCGCGCCGGAGACGTAGGCCGACAGGTCGCTGGCCAGGAAGAGGGCGATGGAGGCCACGTCCTCGGCCGTGCCCAGTCGGTGCAGGGGGATCGTCTTGGCCAGACCGGCGACGAAGCTCTCGGGGTCATCCATCTCCGCCGCCACCTTCTGGAAGCGGGGCGTGTCGATGGACCCCGGGGCGATGACGTTGGCCCGCACCGACGGCCCGTACTCGACGGCGATCTGACGGGTCAGGGCCACGAGCCCGGCCTTGGCCGCGCCGTAGGCCACGTAGCCCTCGGAGCCGATGAGACCGAGGACCGAGGCCGTGTTGATGATCGAGCCGCCCTCGCCCTCCAGCATCGCCGGGAGCGCGGCCCGGCAGGCCCAGAACACGGCGTCGAGGTTGGTGGCGATCGTCCGATCCCAGTCGTCCTCGGAGCACTCCACCAAACTGCCCGACATCTGCACCGCGGCGTTGTTGTAGAGGACGTCGATCCGGCTCCACCGCTCGACCGTCGCCACCACCATCGCCTCGACATCAGCCTGAGCGGACACGTCGGCGTGGATCACCGTCGCCTCACCACCGAGGGCCTCTACCTGTCGGGCGGTCTCCGCCGACCCGTCATCGGCGATGTCCACGATGGCGATCGCCGCCCCGTGCGAGGCGAAGCGCAACGCCGCGGCCCGCCCCTGCCCCGACGCCGACCCCGTGATCAGCGCCACCCGCCCATCGAGCAGCCGGTCATCATTTCTGGCGCCCGATTGCGGCGTCATGGCGCCTCAATCGGGCGCCAGAACGAATGGGGGTCCGGGTCAGGCATCGGCCAGCTCCCGGAAGCGTGCGTAGCGGCGGGCGCAGGGCTCGACCCACGCGGGGTCGGGCTCGACCCGGTGGTCGACGTGGGCCCAACGCCGGGCCGCGGTGGCGTCCGTCTCCAGCCCGGCCGCCAGGCGGGCGAAGAAGGCCGATCCCAGGGCGCCCCCTTCAGGGACGGAGACGACGTCAGCAGGTAGGCCCGTGCAGTCGGCCAGAGCCTGGACCCACTCGGAGACGCGCACCCCGCCGCCGGTCAGGACCAGACGGCGCACGGGGACGCCCGCCAGGTCGAGGTGGTGGCGGACGACGAAGCCGGCCGCCTCGAAGGCCGCCCGGCGCAGGGCGGCGGGACCCTGGGTCAGGTCGAGGCCGTCGAGCCCCGAGCGGCGGTCGGGGTCGTGCAGGGGCGTGCGTTCACCCCGCACATAGGGCGACCACACCGGGATCCGGTCGGGCCGGGGATCGTCCCCCCGGGCCAGGAGGTGGGTGGCCCAGTTGAGGAACAGGCCGCCGGCGTTGCTGGGCCCGCCGATCAACGTCCGGCCCGGCGAGGAGTGCGGGATGGTCCACAGGCCTGGGACCTCGACCCACTCGTCGGTCACCGCCCAGGTGATGAGCGTGGTGCCGCAGATGACCAACACGTCCCCCGGCTCCTCGGCCCCGGCCACCAGTTGCTCGCCGAACGCGTCGATGCCCCCCGGCCCGATGGCGGCGCCGTCGATCTCACCGACGGGCGAGTCGCCGTTGACGACATCGGGTAGGCGGTCGGCGGTCACGCCGGACTCGGCCAGCATCGCCTCGTCCCAACCCTGTCCGTCGTAGAGCGGGTAGGCCGTCATGGCGCTGATCGAGTCCATCGCCCCCCGCCCGCCGAGGGCGTGGTTGGCCACCGCCTGGGCCGGCCAGTACCCCGCGGCGTCGGGCGCCTCGCCGTGGCACCAGCGCAGGAACCCCAACAGCTCGCCGACATCGCCCGGTGCCCCCGTCGGACGAGCGGCACCCCGGCCCCGGGCGTCGCCGTAGAGCAGGCCCGGGGTCAGGGCGTGGCCCCGGGCGTCGACCGCGGTCAGCGAGGGGACCATGGCGACGACGTTGACCCCGACCGGGTGCAGTCCGGACGAGACCTGCCGCCACGCCTGCCGGACGCCGTCCCGCCACGCCCGGTTGGCGTCGTGCTCGAAGCGGTCAGCTGCCGGGGTCAGGATCGGGTGGGGCACCCGCACCTGGGCGAGCACGTGACCGTCGTCGTCCACCGCCAGGCCCTTGACCGAGGTCGTGCCGATGTCCAGGCCGACCGTGACGTTGCTGTCCCCCATCGGTCGTCAGTCTGGCCCAGCCGCACCCCTAAGCTCCGCGGCGGTCTCAACCAGGAGGAACGCAATGGGTGTGTTGGCGACGATCGTGGAGCTGGGCAGCGACGACACGGTCTACGGGATCATGCTCCTGCTCCACATCCTCTCGGCCATCGTGGGCTTCGGTG
>DATDAH010000168.1:0-11039 GCA_036525535.1 Acidimicrobiales bacterium | reverse complement strand
GGCGCCCGGCGCGCCACCGCCCCCCGGCGCCCCGGCGAGTCAGCCGCCCGGCTCCCTGGCCACGCCGGCGCCGCCGACCGGCTTCCCAGCCGCACCGGCGGCGGCCGCG
This sequence comes from Acidimicrobiales bacterium, assembly GCA_036525535.1. Taxonomy (GTDB): domain Bacteria; phylum Actinomycetota; class Acidimicrobiia; order Acidimicrobiales; family DATDAH01; genus DATDAH01. The sequence goes on along the minus strand of DATDAH010000168.1, from coordinate 10,930 downwards.
CCACCGCCCCCCGGCGCTCCCGCGTACCAACAGCCCGCCTATCAGCCGCCCGCCTTCCAGCAATCCGGCACGGCCGGGGCGACCGAGCGTCCACCCGCGTCCGGGCGCAACACGGCGGCCGGTGTCATCGCCCTCCTCGGCGTGGCCATCGTGGTCATCGGGACCTTCCTCCCCATCGTGGAGTACGACCTCGGCAGCCTCGGTGCCGGGATCGAAGACTCCGTCAACGGGTGGAGCGACGCGATCAACGACGGCCCGATCCACGTCGTCGTCGGCCTGGTCCCGCTGGTGACGGGGATCCTCGCCCTGATGAACCGGGCTCGGGTCGCGGTGAAGGTCCTGCTGATCGTGTCCGCCGTGATCGGGTTCTTCTGGGTGTTCGTCCGGTTCGCCGACATCTCCGGCTCGCTGGAGGAGGGCGATGCCAGTGCCTTCGTCGCCGAGGTGGCGGATCCCGGGGTCGGGCTCTACGTCATCGCCGCCGGCTGGGTGCTCGTCCTGGTCGCCGGCATCGTGGCCACCGCCAGGAAACCCCGCCCCGTGCCCGCCGCGCCCTACGCCCAGGCCTACCCGTCACCACCCGGATTCTGAGGAGGGTCCGCTCCGCGGGTGAGCGGGAAGGTGGCCACCGTCTCGTAGCGCGCCGCGTCGCCGCCCAACGAGCTGGACACCAGGTGGACGGCGTCGACCGCGAAACGGGCGGAGAAAGCCTGATCCAGGACGCCCTCGCGCGGCACGCCCGCCATCCGGGCCAGAGTGAGGTGGCCGAGGAACGGCCGGCCCTCCGGCGGCCGACCCAGGTCTCGGGTGGCGGCGACCACGCCGTCGGCCAGGGAGCCCAGCCCGGCCACCGGGAGGTGCAGCACCCCCTCCCCCAGCAGCTCCGTCGCCGGACCGATCACGGCCTCGACGGGCGGGTGCCGTACACCGGCCAGGGCACTCGTCACCTCGTCGATGTCGGCCGACCCCAGGAACCGGAGCGTGACGTGCCACTGGTCCCGCCGGGTCCAGCGCCCGCCGGCCTCGACGGGCCGGAACAGCGCCTCGACGCCGTCCAACACCTCCGCAGGCGGCCAGACGGCGACGAACAGGCGGCTCACGCCAGGAGGCGACGCCGCAGCAGGTCGAGGAGGGTGATCGTGGCGAAGTCGCGGACCCGACGGCGGTCACCCGGCAGCTGGACCCGCACCGCGTCGACGTCGTCACCGATGGCCCACCCGCAGAACACGGTGCCCACGGGCTGGCCCTCCTGCTCTTCGGGCCCGGCCACGCCGGTGACGCCGAGGCCGACGTCGGCCTCGAGCAGCTTGCGCACGCCGTCGGCCATGGCCTTCGCCGCCTCCAGGCTCACGACCGGTCCCTCCGGCACGTCGAGCAGGTCGTACTTGACCTCCGAGAAGTACGACACGACGCCGCCCTTGAGGACGTCGGAGGTGCCCGGGGCGGCGGTCAACCGTGCCATGACCAGCCCGCCCGTCACCGACTCGGCCACCGCCAGGGTGAGGCCCCGCTCCCGCAGCAGCCCCAGCACCACGGTCTCCATCGACTCGTCCTCGGCGCTGAACGTCCAGTCGCCCAGGATCGGCGCCAGCACCGCCAGTTCCGCCTCGAGGATCGACTCGGCCGCGGCGTCGTCGTCGGCCTTGGCCGTGACCCGGACCTTCAGGCCCTCGATGCCGCTGGCCAGGAAGGCAATGGTCGGGTTGCCCAGTGCGTCCAGCTCGACGATGCGGTCGGCCAGGACCTCGGCGATGCCCGACTCGGAGTGGCCCCAGGTCCGCAGCGTGCGGCTGCGGATCACGGACTGGACCCCGGCCCGGCGGGCCAGGTCCGGCAGCACCGAGCCCTCGACCATCTCCTTCATCTCGTAGGGGACGCCGGGGACGGCGTAGACGACCTTTTCCCCCACCGGGCAGATCAGCCCGGGCGCGGTGCCGGGCTGCTGGGCCATGACGGTGGCGCCCTCGGGCACATCGGCCTGGCGCAGGTTGTTGGCCGGCATGTCCCGCCCGCGCGAGCCGAACATGGTCCGGATCCTCTCCTCGACGGCCGCGTCGCGGTGCAAGGGCACGCCCATGACCTCGGCGATCACGTCCCGGGTTATGTCGTCCTGGGTGGGTCCGAGGCCGCCGCACACGATCACCGCGTCGGACCGGTCGACCGCCTCCCGCAACGCGGTGCGGATGCGGGCCGGGTTGTCCCCGACCTTGGCCTGGTAGAGGCAGTCGATCCCGGTGAGCGCCAGCTGCTCACCGATCCAGCTCGAGTTCGTGTCGACGACCTGGCCGAGCAGCAGCTCGGTCCCGATCGCCAGGACTTCACAGTTCACGCCGTCCTCGTCCTTCCGCCTGTCACCCTCGGGTCACACCGAGCCGGGCTCCCGCGAGCCGCCCGTCGACGCCAGGCGGCTGCCCGCCTGGACGTACTGCCAGCCCGTGCCCAGCGTGAGCACGACGGCGATCCACAGGAGAACCGGGGCCAGCCACTCGGCCAGGTCCTGAGCCCCACCCGGCCACAGGGCGGTGCCCACGGCCAGGGCCTGGACCAGCGTCTTCAGCTTCGCCCCCTTGGTGGCCGGGATGGCCAGGCCGCGACGGCCGAAATGGATCCGCATCATGCTGATGCCGAGCTCCCGGGCCCCGATGAGGGCCACCGGCACCCACCAGAACATGCTGATCGAGACCAGCATGACCATGGCCCCGAAGACCAGGACCTTGTCGGCCAGTGGGTCGAGGAAGGCCCCGGAGCGGGTCGTCCCGTGCCGGCGGGCGATCCAGCCGTCGACGCCGTCGGTGGCGGCCAGTGCGACCCAGAGGGTGAACGTGGTCCAGCTCGCGCCCTGGTCCGCGATCAGGCCGAAGAGGATGGGGGAGACCAGCAGCCGGGTGACGGTGACGAAGTTGGCGGGTGTGCGCAAGGCGGACGGCCCGTAGGCCGTCGTGGCCTCGGGCTCGGGCACCCAGGACGCGCCACCGTCGGCGCCCGCGGCGGTCATGTCGCGACCAGGTCCGGGCCCAGGGACGCAGAGATCTCCACCGTCACGAACTCCCCCACGGGAAGATCATCGGTCACCAGGACGACGCCGTCGATTTCCGGTGCCTCGCGGTAGGTCCGGCCGACCCCAGGCTCGTCGACCAGGACCTCCACTCGGGACCCGACCAGGTCCGCTCGGCGGTCGGCGGTGATGCGGTCCTGGAGCTCGCCCAGCTCCCGCAGGCGCTCGGCCATCAGTTCCGGGGCGACGGTGCCGTCCTGGGTCGCGGCCAGCGTTCCCTCCTCCTCGGAGAAGGCGAAGAACCCGCACCAGTCGAGCTGGACGGCCTCCACGAAGGCCAGCAGCCGGTCGTGATCCTCCTCGGTCTCGCCCGGGTACCCGACGATGAAGTTGGAGCGGAAGGTCGCCGCCGGTTCCTTGGCCCGGATGGACGAGATCGTCGAGCGGAAGCGCTCGCCGTCGCCCCAGCGACGCATGCGGCGCAGCAGGGGGCGGGACACGTGCTGGAGCGACAGGTCGAAATAGGGCACGCCGGTGGCCAGGACGGCGTCGATCAGGCCGTCGTCGAGGTCGGACGGGTAGAGGTAGAGCAGGCGCACCCGGTCGACCCGCTCGGCGACCTCGGCGATGAGCGGCACCAGGGCCTTGGCCCCGTGACCCTGGTCGAGCCCGTAGCGGGCCAGGTCCTGGGCCACCAGCACGATCTCTCGGGCGCCGAGCGCGTCGACCTCGGCCAGGATCGACCCGGCGGTGCGGGAGCGCTGCGGGCCTCGGAAGCTGGGGATCGCACAGAAGCCACAGGCCCGGTCACAGCCCTCGGCCACCTTCACGTAGGCCCACGGTGCGGTGGCCGGCGGCCGAGGCAGCTCCAGCAGGTCGAGGGACGGCACGGCCCGCTCGCCCTTGCGCCCGATCGTGACCGGCACCCCGAAGGGGGCGACCAGGTCGACCTCGGGGAGGGCCTGGGCCAGTTCGTCGCGGTAACGCTCGGCCAGGCAACCGGTCACGACCAGCTTGGCCCCGGGCGCCCGTCGGTCCGAGAAGGCGAGGATCGTGTCGATGGACTCCTGCCGGGCCTCCTCGACGAAGGCACAGGTGTTGATGACCAACAGGTCGGCGTCGGTCGGGTCGTCGGCCGCGGCGTAGCCGTCAGCCTCGAGCACCCCCACCAGCTTGTCGGAATCGACCTGGTTCTTGGGACAACCGAGGGTTTCCATCCAGAACCGGGACCCCATGACCCAGCAGGCTACCGGCGCCCCCTGACGGTGGGCCCGACCGTGGCCCGACGCCGTCCTATGCTCCGCCGCCGTACGCCACCCGACCCGAGCAGGCCCATGAGCGATCCCAACGCCCCAGCACCGGACGGGTTCCGCCTGGCGTCACTCCAGGACGTCGTCGAGATCGGTCGGGGCGGCTTCGCCGTCGTCTATCGGGCATTCCAGCCCCGCTTCGGTCGCACCGTGGCGGTGAAGCTCCTCGATCCGCAGGGCGACCCCCGGGCCGTCGAGCGCTTCGAGCGGGAGTGCGAGGCGATGGGCATGCTCTCCTCCCACCCCAACATCGTCACCATCTTCGACGCCGGAGTGACCGAGGACGGCAAGCCCTACCTGGTCATGGAGTACATGCCCGACGGCACCCTCGACGACCGCTTGGAGCAGGAGGGTCCTCGGCCGTGGGAGGACGTCGTCGACGTCGGTGTGAAGCTGGCCGGCGCCCTGGAGACCGCCCACGAAGCCGGCGTGCTGCACCGGGACGTGAAGCCGGCGAACGTCTTGTGCTCGCCCTTCGGTGAGCCCTGCCTGAGCGATTTTGGCCTGGCCCGCTTCGGTGGTCAGGCCAAGACAACCGGTGTCGTGACCGCGACCCTGCTGCACGCCCCGCCGGAGATCCTCGGTGGGCAGCCGGCCACGCCTCGATCCGACGTGTACTCCCTGGCCTCCAGCCTGTTCACACTGCTCGAGGGCGAGGCCCCCTTCTGGCGGTCGACGGACGAGAGCATGCTCCCGCTCCTGGCTCGGATCGCCGACGAGCCCGTCCCCGACCTGCGGGGACGAGGAGTGCCCGGCAGCGTCAGCGCGGCCATCGAGTCGGCCATGGCCAAAGAGCCTGAGGACCGTCCCCTCTCCGCGGCCGCCTTCGGTGAGGCCCTCCGCGGAGCGCAGGTCGCCGAAGGGCTCACGCCCACGCCCCTGCCCCTGTCCGGCCGGGAGTCGGTGGCCGCGGCCCGTCGGGTGGCCACCGCGCCCACGGACCCCCACGATCCCAACGCCACCATCGCCCGCTCCCCCGCACCCCGGTCGGACGACGACCGAACCGTGGCGAAGCGAGCCGCCGAGCCGGCCGCACCGGCGCCCCCGCCGGATCCGCCGATACCGAAGCGGCGGCGTCGGGCCCTGCTCGCCGTGACCGCCGTCGTCGTCCTGGTCGTGGCCGCGGGACTGGCCGCGGTGTTGACCGTCGGCGGCGGCGACGATGGGAGCACCGGCGCTGACCCACCGGGTTCAGCAGGAGGTTCCGGGGACGCGACATCTGACGCCACGTTGGACGAGCTGGCCGCGGACGTCATCGACCTGACGGACGCCCACCGGGCCGAGGTCGGCTTGGACCCCGTCGCCGTCGACCCACAGCTCGCCCGCGAGGCGAGGCGACACGCTGCCCTGGCCGCCGAGGTCGAGGGCTACCCGGAGGCGAACCTCGCCGCCATCAGCAACCGACACGAAGGGCGCTGGGGGAACATCTTCGTCAACACGATCAGTGGTCCCGACGTCGAATCGGCCTTCGAGGGCATGCTCCAGACGAGGCTGACGCGGGACAACCTGGAGAAGAGCTCGGCGACCGTGGCCGGCGTCGGGCTGGCCTACGCCGAGGACGGGACCACGCTGTACCTCGTCGAGATGCTGGCCGCTCGGCTGTCGGACACATCCGACGCCTGACCGCGGAGCGTGGTAGGTTCCGTGACAAGGCGACGGGGCGGGGGACACGATGGGCGGATCGGGCGGGCGACGCGTGGGGCTCTGCCTCACGTTCCTGGTGGTGACGACGGCCTTCGTGGCCTGTGGGGGCAAGTCCGAGCAGGCCCAGGCCCAGGAGCTGATCCTCGGCGCAGCCGAGGCCACCTACGCCGCCGGCACCGCGCAGGTCTCTCTGAGCCTGGAGGGTCTCGGCGACGGTGAGGGCGACGGCCAGGTCGACTTCGCCAATGACCAGAGCGAGACCTCGGTCGACCTGCCCAGCGGACCCGCCACCGTGTACGTCGACGGGACCAACGTCGTGATCCAGATCGATGATGTGATCACGGTCCTCGACCCCGACGACCTCGATCCCCTGGGCCAGCTCCGGCTGCTCCTGCTGTTTCTCTCCCCGGGCCAGGTGGTCCAACTCCTGAACGGGCTCGACGGCGACGTCGACATCGTCGGCGCCGACCCCGTCGACGGCGTGGACGCCACCCACTACCGGTTCGGCGTCAGCCTCGATGCTGTGCTCGACTCCCTGGACGGCGACGCCCGCGACGTCATGGCCGACCTTCTGGACGCCCTCGACCTCGGCACCCTCGACGTCGACGTGTGGCTGGACGACGACGGACGGGTGCTGCGCTTCCAGACCGTCGTCGACGTCGACGGCGAGCCCGTCACGGTCACGATCGGCTACTCGGAGTTCGGCTCCGAAGTCGACATCCGGATACCCGAGGCCAGCGCGGCACTGTCCAGCGAGGAGTTCGAGCTGGCCACGGCCGACGTCTCCGGTGCCGGCTGGACGGGGCGGAGCGAGATCGTCCAGACCAGCGACGCAGCGTGGTACGCCGAAGGCCCCCTCGACCCCTTCGAGCTCGCGTTGCGTTGTCGGCCCAACGGCAACTGCGTCAACCGAGAATCGGGCAACGCCTGGCGCCAGACCGGTCCGGGCACCTACACCGTGACCTCCGATTTCACGGGGGACTGCACCGACACCGCGACCGGCCAAGTGACCACGCCGGGTGGGTACCACGAAACGGCCGAGTACACGTGGACCGTCTCCGACGCCGCCGACGGCATGGCCACCGAGTTCACCGAGGTGGGCACCATCCACGGTGAGATCACTGCCGCGGGGCGGGCCGACGGCTGCACCTTCGACGGGTCACCCGGCGGCAATGTGACCGGCGACGCCACCGTCGAGGGGACCGCCACCCGAACCTGATCCCGCCGGGGTCCAGGCCTCGCCTACTCGGCGTTGCCCTGGATCTCGTTCAGCTCGGTCTCGGTCATGAGCCCGGCGCGGGCCTTGGAGCCCTCCGACGGCCCGACCACGCCCCGCTGCTCGAGCAGGTCCATGATCCGGCCGGCCCGGGCGAAGCCCACCCGCAGCTTGCGCTGCAGCATCGAGGTGGAGCCGAGCTGGGAGCGCACGACCAGGTCCATCGCGGCGAGCAGGAGGTCGTCATCGTCGTCGCCCCCGCCGCCGGAGCCGCCGTGACCGCCGCTGGTGTCACCCTCCACGCCCTCGACGTAGTGGACCTCCGGGGACTGGCGGCGCCAGTGTCCGACCACGCCGCTGACCTCGGCCTCGGTGACCCAGGCCCCCTGCAGCCGGTGCGGGATGCTGCTGTTGGCGTCGACCAGCAGCATGTCGCCCTGGCCGACGAGGCGCTCGGCCCCGCCCTGGTCGAGGATGACCCGGCTGTCGGCGAGGCTGGACACGGCGAAGGCCAGGCGGGCCGGGATGTTGGCCTTGATGACCCCGGTGATCACGTTGACCGACGGGCGCTGCGTGGCGATGACCAGGTGGATGCCGACGGCCCGGGCCTTCTGGGCGATGCGGCAGATGGAGTCCTCGACGTCGCGGGCGGCCACCATCATCAGGTCGTTGAGCTCATCGATCACGACCAGGATGTAAGGCAGGCGCTCGTAGGGCTGACCGTTGCCGTCGGTGTCCAGCCGATCCTCGTCGACGGCGGTGTTGTAGCCCCCGAGGTCACGGACGCCGACCTTGTGCAGGACCTCGTAGCGCCGATCCATCTCGCGGGTGGCCCACGCCAGGGCATTGGCCGCCTTCTTGGGGTCGACCACCACCTGGGTCAGGAGGTGGGGCAGGCGGTCGTACTGGCCCAGCTCGACCATCTTGGGGTCGACCAGGATCATGCGGACCTCGTCGGGCGTGGAGCGCATGAGCACCGAGGTGATGATCGAGTTGATGCAAGACGACTTGCCGGCGCCGGTCGCCCCCGCGATGAGGATGTGGGGCATCCCGGCCAGGTCGGCCACCAGGGTGCGACCGCCGATGTCACGGCCCATGGGCACGGCCAGGGGGGCCGTGGCCGACCGGGTCTCCGGTGTGGCCATCAGGTCCCCGAGCGCCACGACCTCCCGCTTGATGTTGGGGACCTCGACACCGATGGCCTGCTTGCCCGGGATGGGCGCCAGGATGCGGACGTCCGGACTCGCCATCGCGTAGGCGATGTCCTTGTGCAGGCTGGTGACCCGGGCCACCTTCACGCCCGGGCCCAGCTCCAGCTCGAAGCGGGTGACGGTGGGTCCGACGACCATGCCGACCAGGCGGGTCTGGACGTCGTGCTCGGCCAGCGCCGCCTCGAGGCGCCGACCGGTCTCCTCGACCAGCCGGCGGTCCACGTCCTGCTTGCCCATGCGCTCCAGCAGGCGGGCGGGTGGCAGCTTCCACGTGCCCCGGGGGGCGTGGCGCGCCGCGCCGCTGTCGTCGAGGACGATCTCGGGCTGGTCCGGGATCGGTTCGGTCAGGTCCAGGACCTCGTCGTCGTCACCCAGGACCATGGGCTCGTCGTCAGCGTCGGCGTCCTGGTCGAACAGTCCGCCTTCGTCGACCGTGGGCTCGGGGCTCGAGGCGGCGCCGCCGACGTGGAACAGCGAACCCAGCCCTTCGCGCAGGCCCCGGGCCAGGGGCTGCACACCCACGCCGGCCTTGCGGGTGAGGGCGTGGACCGACGCCCGGGTACCCAGCACGAAGCCGAGGACGCCGATGGTGAGGAGGGCCAGGACCGCCCCCGAGGTGTCGAGGGCCGCGGCCAGAGGTCGGGCCACGGCGGCGCCGAGCACACCCCCCGCCGCGACGAAGTCGGCGGTCGGCGAGCCCCAGGGCGGCTCGCCCTGGCCCAGGTGGAGCAGGCCGGTGACGGCCACGGTGAGGAGCGCGGCGGCAAGGGCGAGGCGGACGCCGAGCAGCGGGTCGTCCGACCCCGGGGCGTCCTCCTCTGGAGCGTTGCGCAGCAGGAGGAGACCGGCGACGATCAGGGCGGGGGGAACGAACCAGCGGACCAGGCCGATGACGGCGCCGGTGGCGGTGTCGATGCCGTTGCCCGCGGGCCCCGCCAGGCCGCCGTAGATGCCGAGGCCGCCCAGGACGCCGCAGGCGATGAGCAGGACGCCGGCCAGGTCACGGCCCCGGTCGCTGACCGCCAGCCCGACCTTGCTCGGTGCCGGCTGGCGCCGGGCCGCCGGCTTGCGGGCCGATGACTTCTTCCCCGTCCCCTTGCCGCCGCGGGCCGACGAGGTCCGGGACCGCGACGCGTTCGACGGGCGGGTGCGCGAGGAGGTAGCCACAGTGGCCCCAACGCTAACAGCAGCCCCACCAGCCACACGGGAGCTCATGGGTGAGCGGGAGCGGACGGGGCCGAGATGCTACGAATCGGGGCCTGCGCTCCGCCCGGATCCTCCTCGCCGTCCTCCTGGTCACCGGGGCCGCGGCCTGCTCGTCCGACGACGCGGCCGCGCCCGCGGCGACGACGTCGCCGCCCGTCCCGGAGGCCGGTGAACCGGTCACGGTGGGCGACCTCGAGGACATCTGGTGCGGCACGATCGAGGTGCCCCAGGACCGGGAGGACGACTCGTCGGACCAGACCCTGACCGTCGGCTTCGAGTGGTATCCGCGCCCCGACCCCGGCCCGGCGGAGGGGCTGTTGGTGGCCATGGAGGGCGGCGGCCGTCACCGGTCCAACGGCGAGGGCACCCGCGTGGTGCTCACCAATGTCCGCTTCACCGAGGGCCTCGTCGACGGCCGAGACGTCGAAGCCCAAGCCCGCTACGCATGAGCGAGATGTCGTTCTGCACGGGCTGTGGCCGCCCGGTCGATTCGTGTGAGGGCGGCTGCACGAGGACGCTCGACCCGCCCCGCTTCTGCCCGGTCTGCGGCCGGCGTTCGCGGGTCGACGTGACCCCCACGGGCTACGAGTCCCGCTGCCGGGACCACGGGACGTTCAAGAAGGGCTGAACGCCTCCTCAGATCACCTTGGAGAGGGCGCCGATCGGCATGCGGAGGTCCTCCAGCATCTGGAGGTCCTCCTGGGGCGAACGGCCGAGCGTGGTCAGGTAGTTGCCCACGATCAGGGCGTTGATGCCGGACGTGAGGCCCATGACCTGCAGCTCCCGCAGCGTGACCTCGCGACCTCCGGCATAGCGCAGGATCACGTCGGGCAGGGCGATGCGGAACAGGGCGATCCAGCGGATGGCCTCCAACGCCCCGACCAGTGGACGGTCGCCGAGCGGCGTCCCCGGCCGGGGGTTGAGGAAGTTCATGGGGACCTCGCAGGGCTCCACCGCCCGGAGCTCGGCGATGAGCTCGAGGCGCTGCTCGTCGCTCTCGCCCATGCCCAGCAGGACGCCGCAGCAGAGCTCCATGTCGTGGGCCCGCACGAGGCGGCAGGTGGCGAAGCGCTCGTCCCAGCTGTGGGTCGTCACGATCTGGCCGAAGAAGCTCTTGGCCGTCTCCAGGTTGTGGTTGTAGCGGTGAACGCCGACCGCGGCCAGGCGCTGGGCCTGCTCGGAGGTCAGGATCCCGGCGCTGACGGCCACGGCGATCCCCACCTCCTCCTGCACCTGGGGGACCAGCTCTTCGAGGCGGTTCATCGTCCGCTCGTCGGGGCCCCGCACGGCCAGCACGATGCAGAACTCGGTGGCCCCCAGGGCCTTGGTCTCCCGGGCGGCCTGCAGC
>DATDAH010000167.1:0-4984 GCA_036525535.1 Acidimicrobiales bacterium | reverse complement strand
GAAGGAGAAGGGATCCCGGACCATGTACATGAACGTGGCTTCCGGGAAGATCGACTTCACATACGGGATCCTCAGGATGTTGTGGGGCGACTTCTCCAGGACGATGCTGTTCCCGTGGTCCTTCTGGTACTCGAGGAATCGACCCCGGATGTACCGCTTCACCTTGTCGGTTGCGTCGTGTTCGTCGAACTCGTCGTGCTGTCGGCCCGGATCGGCGTACAGCCAGAGGGAGTTCGGCTCGTACCAGCCCACGACCTCGGGATGCACCGAGACGACGTTCTGGACGATCGTGGTCCCGGACCGGAAGTTGCCGAGGAGGATGATGGGGGGCCGCAGCTCGCCGGACCGCCCGCGGCCCCGGATCATCGGCGCACCTGTCGCCGGTCCCGGTGCCAGGCGAGCTGGGCGTCGATCCCCTCGCGGAGCCCCACCCGCGGGGACCAGCCGAGGAGCGTGTGGGCGCGTTCGGTCGAGCCGCCGTTGCGTTTGGCGTCGCCGGCCTCAGGGGGATAGTCCTCGACCACGACCTGGGCCCCGGCGAGGTCGCCCACCGTGGCGATGAGCTCGTTGAGCGTGACCTCCCCACCGCCGGCGATGTTGACGATCGTCCCGGGCGGGACGTCGGCCTCCGAGGCCAGGATGTTGGCGGCGACGATGTCGGCGACGTACGTGAACTCCCGGACCTGGGTCCCGTCGCCGAAGCGGGGGAAGCTGGCGCCGGTGAGCACGGCTTCACAGAGCCGGTGGATCGACATGTCGGGGCGTTGCCGAGGACCGAAGACGGTGAAGTACCGCAGGGCGACCGTCGGAACGCCCCAGTTCTCGGCGTACAGCGCAGTCAGGTGCTCCCCGGCGAGCTTGGTCACGCCATAGGGGCTGTACGGACGGGGCACGTCGGTCTCCACCGTCGGGTAGCGGTCCTGGTTGCCGTAGACCGACGAGGACGAGGCGTAGACGACGCGGCGCACCTCGGCTTCCTTCGCGGCCTCGAGCAGCCGCTGAGTCGCGAGCACGTTGTGGCTCGCGTACTCAGGGAAGCCGTCGGACCACGACAACCGCACGCCCGGTTGCCCGGCCTGGTGGAACACGGTGTCACACCCGTCGAACAGCGTGCTGAGATCCGCATCGCGGAGGTCGGCCTCGACGAGGGTGAAGCGGTCGTCGGCCAGCGCGCCCTCGAGGTTCCGCCGCTTCACCTCCGCCGAGTAGTACGACGTGAAGCAGTCGATCCCGACGACGGTGTCGCCCCGAGCGAGCAGCGTGTCGACGAGGTGCGATCCCACGAACCCCGCGGCTCCGGTGACGACGTGACGGGTCGCCGCCGGGTCCGGCCGTTCGGTCCTGTGGGACTCGGTCATCTTCTCCCCTTCCCTACGCCACGACGATGACTTGTGGCGGGTTCGTCCCCTGGCTGGAGTCGAAGGCCATGGTGTTCGACACCGTCGTGGTGGCCTCGAACGAGTACGTGCCGTTGCCGGTGATCGCCGGGGTCAGGTTGACCTCGACCCAGGTCCCCACGGAGACGGCGCCGACAGAGGCGACCGGGCTGCCGGAGATCGCGGGCTTGTTGCCCCAGACCACCGTGTTCTCGACCCAGTTGTTCGAGACGAGGTACCAGTCGCCACCCCTGGAGCTGGCGTCGGTGACGAACATCCGGAGCCTCACCGAGCTCGGCGGCCCACTGAGCCCGTTCAGCGTGAACCGGATGAGCGACCGGTACTCGGCGGGGGGCTCGAACTTGAGCTTCATGGTGTCGGAGGTGGCGTAGTTCTTGGTCGGGCTGGACGTGTTGACGTAGGTGTCAGCCTCGAGGGGCACGGTGAACTGGGTCGGCGCCGTGTTGACCGTGATGCTGCGAGTGGTCGACGTGGACCCCTGCGCATTGGTGGCGGTCAGGCTTGCCGTGAAGGTCCCGGTGCTGGTGTAGGTGTGCGAGGGCGACTGCGCCGTCGACGTGCCGCCGTCGCCGAAGTCCCAGGCCCAGCTCGTGGGTGCGCCGGTGCTCGTGTCCGTGAAGCTCACGACGAGGGGCACGGTGCCGGTGGACGGCGTCGCGTTGAAGCTCGCGGTCGGGGCGGTCGGCTGGGTGACCGCGATGGTGCGCGAGGCCGACGTGGATCCTTGCCCGTTCGTGGCGGTCAACGTTGCGGTGTAGGTCCCTGTGCTGGTGTAGGTGTGCGAGGGCGACTGCGCCGTCGACGTGCCGCCGTCGCCGAAGTCCCAGGCCCAGCTCGTCGGTCCACCGGTGCTCGTATCGGCGAAGTTGACGGTCAGCGGCGCCAGGCCGGTGGTCGGCGTCGCGTTGAAGCTCGCGGTCGGCGCCGGCCCGGCGGGCCCGCTGACGTCGAGCACGAAGACGGCATGGGACATGGGATCTGTGTGCGGCCGCACGCTGGAGTCGGCGCCGTCGGTGACGAGCAGCTGCTCCCCGACGACCTCGACTGCACGGGTGTCGAGGAGGCCGAAGCTGGTCAGGCTGATGCCGTTCCATCCGGGCAGGATCGTCCTGGTGGTCATCGACGCCCGGTAGAGGCGTTCACTGCTGTTGACGGCCAGGAGATCGCCGGTCACGTCGTCGAAGTCGACGCCGAAGATCTTGGAGAGCCCGGAGATGGAGAAGGCAGGACCGAACGAGTTCGTGGTGTAGTTGTAGGTGCGGATGGTCGAGTCCTCCGCGACGTAGGTGAGGCCGTCGGCTGCGCGCCACCCCGCACCCGTCCACTCCGTCGGGAGCGGCTGCCAGGACTGGACCTGGAACTGGTTGTTGCCGTCCCGGGTCAGGCGGAAGGCCGTCGGGGTGGCACTGGTGCTCCCGGAGAAGGCGTAGATGACATCGGCGTTCGCGTCGTAGGCGAGGGCTTCGAGGTCTTCGGTGCGCGCCTGACCGGCGGCGCCCCCGACGCCGTAGCGCGGCGCGTTGATGAAGGCCGCCTGCGCGACCTTCCTGCGCAACGCCCCGGTGGTGCGGTCGATCACCCAAAGGGCGTCGTCGTTGTCGGACGCCATCCAGAGCGCGTCGTCCCCCGCGACATACGCGCTGCCCTCGTTGTCCTGCACCTCGGTCGACGTTCCCACGAAGGGCGTGGTCCGGATGAAGTGGTTGAGGGTGAGCTGAGGCTGGGTCGTGGTGATCAGCGCCTGCGCGTTGCCGATCCCGACCACCGTGAAGGCGACCGCCGTCGTCAGCGCGAGCGCGATCAGTCGTCGGCCACGATGGGGCGAGCCTTGCGGTCGTTGCCTTCGGGGGATGTTGCGGGTCTCGTCAGCCATTACGGCGGTCCTTCCCTTTCATGAGATCTGTGTCGAGCGACGACCGCCCCGAGGGCGGTCATGTGGCCGGCCTGACCAGGCCGGCCACGACGGCACGCGGTTGCTGTCGGGTGGCCGGGGGGGTCTGGAGCACCGCCAAGGTGGCGATGGCCACGACGTACACCGCAGCCCCTACCGCAGCCGACACGAGGAGGCCGCTGCCGCGCATGGCCAGGATAGCAGCGCCCATCGGTACGGTCGCCGCGGCGGGGAGGCTCACGGCGGCCAGGAGAGCGGAACGGCCTGCGACCTGCCGTAGGAGCACGGCGTAGGTGACGAACAGCCCGGACTCGCACACGACCGTCGCGATGGCCGCACCGAGGTACGACCACCTGGGGATCAGGGCGAGGTTCAACACCACGTTGATCCCGGCGGCCGCCGCGACCGCGAACATGCGGTACCGCTGACGGTCGGCGGCCACGAGGGACAGGCTCAGTGTGTTCCCGAGCATCCGCACGGGGATGACGAGGACGAGTAGCTGGTAGGTGACGACCGCGGGGGCGAACTCGGGCCCGTAGAGGAAGTCGATGGTCTCGGGGGCGAGCAGGAAGCTGCCCACCGCGGTGGGCACCGCGATCAGGGAGATCGTCCGGAACGAGGCATCGCGGAGCGTGCGGAAGGTCCGCATCTGTTCCGGCCACGCCCGGCTCATCCGGGGGTACAGGGCGTGGTTGAGCGACCGGGCGAGGACGTTGAGGTTCAGCACGAGGTTCGTGCCGGCCTGGTAGAGCCCGACCGCCGTCGGTCCCTTGATGAAGCCGAGCAGGACCGAATCGACGCGCATGTAGGTGAGCGTCAAGGTGTCGTTCACCGCGAACGGGGTGCTCCGCCACAGCACGCTGCGGATGAACGCGGGCGTGCCCCGGGGGATCGGGAACGCCCCGAGGTGGCCGGCGACGATCAGCCAGCCGATTCCCGCCCCCAGGGCCCGAGAGCCGCAGAAGACGAGCAGGGCGCCGGTGACG
Organism: Acidimicrobiales bacterium; assembly: GCA_036525535.1. Lineage (GTDB taxonomy): Bacteria > Actinomycetota > Acidimicrobiia > Acidimicrobiales > DATDAH01 > DATDAH01. The sequence goes on along the minus strand of DATDAH010000167.1, from coordinate 710 downwards.
CCGCCACCCGACCAGACGACGTACGCCACGCCGGCCAGGAACACGGCCTCCTGGGCCACGGTGACGACCGTCTCCAGGCGCATCCGCTCCCAGGCCCAGAAGGCCGCGAACTCGACCCGGGCCACGCCGTCGAAGGCCATGCCGATGCTGGCCAGCGACACCGCGACGGCGGTCTCGGGGGCGGCCCCGACGACGCGGGACCCCACGACGAACAGCACGGTGAAGCTCGCCCCCGCCCCCAGGGCGATCAGCGTTCCGGCCTCGACCCATGTACGGCCGTCCTCCGGCTTCCTCGCCACCTCGCGGGCGAGCAGGCTGGGGAGCCCGAAGTAGTAGGGCAGGAAGCTGGTGAGCACCAGTGCGAACTGGAAGGTGCCGAGCCCTTCTGGACCGCCGGAACGGGCGAGGAGCACGACGCTCCCCAGGCCCGCGATCGCCCGGGCGGCGAAGGAGACCATCTGCCAGACCGAATTGGCGGCCACCCGCCGCGCTCCGGACTTGCCGAGGGGTGGGGCGGCGGTCGAGGGGTCAGGCGCCATGGGCCTGCGCTCCGTCCGGGAGTCCTGGCTCGTGCTCCCGAGTGAGGTACAGCACCGCGACCACGGCGAGGAGCGTCCAGAAGTGCCGGTAGTGCAGCGCCTCGTGGGTCAGCGCGGTGAGCGCGATCCCCGCCGCCGCCCCGGCCAGAGCAGCCGGGTTGGGCATGACCG
>DATDAH010000166.1:0-28081 GCA_036525535.1 Acidimicrobiales bacterium | reverse complement strand
CGACACCCGGGACTACGAGACCAACCGGTTCCTGTTCTTCGCCACGAAGAACGGCCACGTCAAGAAGACGAAGTTCACCGAGTACGACAAGTCCCGTCGCGACGGGCTCATCGCCATCAACCTCAAGGACGGCGACGAGCTGGTCCGGGTCATCCAGACCGGCGGCGACGCCGACATCTTCCTGGTGGCTCGCAGCGGCCAGACCGTGCGTTTCAACGAGGATCTCGTCCGCCCCATGGGCCGCTCGGCCGCCGGCGTGCGGGGGCTGAAGCTCCGGGAGGGGGACGCCGTCGTGTCCTGCGCCGTCAGCGAGCCGGACGCCGATCTGCTCTGCATCACCGAGGGCGGCTACGGCAAGCGGACCAAGATCGACAAGTACCCGCGCAAGGGGCGGGGGACCATGGGGGTCAAGGGCTTCAAGATGACCCCCCAGAAGGGCCCGGTCCTCACCGGCCGCATGGTCAAGATCGACGACGAGGTCATCCTGGTGTCGTCCAAGGGCACGCTGATCCGCACCGCGGTCAAGCAGATCTCGTCCCAGGGCCGGGATGCGTCCGGCGTCCGGGTCATGTCCCTCGAGCCCGACGAGACCGTGGTCGCGGTGGCCCCCGTCTTCAGCGAGACCGAGGACGAGGCCAAGGCCGTACCGGCCCCCACCCTCCCCGTCGACGAGGCCCCCGAGCCCGACTGATCGCAACAAGCATCGCTTTCCCCGCGAACGGTCGAGCCGGAGGTGTGCGGGTGCGGTGCAGGACGGAGCGGGGGCAGGCGCTGCCCCTGGTGTTGGTGATCATGGCCGCGGCCGTCGGGGCCATGCTGCTGGTCGGTGGGCTGGGCCGCCGGGCCGTCGAGGGCGCTCAGGCCCAGACCGCGGCGGATGCCGCCGCTCTGGCCGGCGCGGTCGAGGGGCCGCCGGCCGCGGAGGAGCTGGCCCGACTGAACGGATCGCCCTCGGCCGACGTCACAGGCGCGGTGGGTGATGCCACGGTCACGGTGCGGGTGGGGGGCGCCGATGCCGTCGCCCGCGCCCAGGCCCCGCTCCCACCCTCGGGCGTCGGGACCGAGGGCTTGACCCCCGAGATGGCTGCCGCCGTCGCCCGGGCCGGGTCCCTCCTGGGTGAGCCGGTCCCGATCAGCTCGGGCTGGCGGAGTCGGGCCCAGCAGGCCGCCCTCTGGGCCCGCCGTCACACCAACCCCTATCCGGTGGCTCGGCCGGGGACCTCGATGCACGAGCGGGGCCTGGCCATCGACGTGCCCCGCTCCTTCGTGGCCGCTCTCCGGAGCGTGGCCGCCGCGGCCGGGCTCTGCCAACCCCTGCCTGTCAGCGACCCCGTACACTTCGAACTGTGCCGGCGGACACTGGTCACGATCATGGCGACGTGACGTGACGACCCTCGACGACGACGCCCCTGGGGACGCCTTGCTCGACGACGACCTCGACGACGGCGACGCCGACGACGACGCAGTCGACCACGATCCCGAGGACACCCTCGTGAACGTCCCCGACGCCGACATCGTGGCCGACGCCGTCGAGATGGATGACCAACCCGAGGTCGATCTGCTCAGCGACGGGCCCTTTGCCGCCGACGAGACCGAGCTGGTCGTGCCCCCCGCCAAGACCAAGAAGCCCTCACGCCGGCAGCACCGGGCGGAGATGAAGGCGTCCGCCCGCCGGGTGCGCCGGGTGGTCCGCCACATCGACACGTGGTCGGTCTTCAAGGTGGCCACCATCTTCGTGACCTGCATCTGGGGCGTGGTCGTGCTGGCCTCGCTGCTGGTCTGGCGAGCCGCGGTGACCTCCGGCTCAGTGGAGAACACCGAGGACTTCATCGTCGATCTCGGCTTCGAGGACTTCAACTTCAACCCGCAGCAGATGTTCGAGGCCCTGCTCTCGGCCGGTGCGGTGGTCGCCATCGCCGCCATCTTCTTCATCTGGCTGCTGACGGTCCTGTTCAACCTGATCTGTGACATCACCGGCGGGCTCCGGATCACCATGATCGAGCAGGACCTGGCCGACGCCCGCAAGCGACGGTCCCGCAAGGGCTAACGGCCCTCGACCTCCGCCAGGGCCCGCATACGCGCCTTCTCGGCGTCAGAGATGTTGGGGTCGAGCAGAGTCAGCTCGACGGCGAAGGCCAGGCCGGCCCCGGCCTCCTCTCGCCCGGCGGCGTCGACGAACCCGTCGACCAGGCGTCGGCGGACCTGGGTCAGCACGAGCCGGAGCGGCCCACTGACCTTCGCGTCGGCCGAGGCCATCAGCACCCAGGCCCGGGCCAGGTCGTAGCCCGCCGGGCCCCGGGTGGCGTTGGTCCAATCGATCACCACCGGCCCGGACGGGGCCAGGATCACGTTCATCGGGTGCAGGTCGAAGTGGAGCAGGGTGTCGCCGCCGGGCAGGGCGGGCAGCCAGTCGGGTCCCGGGATCTCGTGGAGCCGGGCGTGGAGGTCGGCCAGCTGGCGGCCGATGGCGCCGGCCTGCCACGGCCGGCGCTGGATGGCCTCGACCATCGTCGGGCCGGCCACCTTCTCCATGATGAGATCCCGACCGTCCTCGACCAGCTCGTGGACCGTCGGCACCGGGTAACCGTGCTCGGCGGCGTACCGCAGGACCCGGGCCTCGTGGGTCTGGTCGTAGGCCTTCCGGGACCGCCGCAGCACCGTGCCGTCGCCGCAGTCATAGATGTCGCAGTCCCGGCCCTGAGCCAACAGCTCCATCGCGGGAGTCTCGCAGCAACCGCAACGAGGGTGATTCTCCCGCGGGCCGCTCGGTACAGTGTCTGCTCCCCGGGGCTATAGCTCAGTCGGTTAGAGCGCGCCTCTGATAAGGGCGAGGTCGTTGGTTCGATTCCAACTAGCCCCACCACCATGTTCCGGGAGCCGTCAGAGGGCGGCGATGGCGGTGATCTCCACCAGGAAGTCCGGGTTGGCCATGGCGGCGACGACGTTCACGCTGATGGCCGGTGGCGGGTCGGCCGGGTCCCACACCGCCCGGAACGCACCGACCCCCTCCTCGATCGGGTGCCCGTCCACGACCACGATCGTCCAGGCCACGACGTCGGACAGGCCCGCTCCCTCGGCCTCGAGGACCGTGGCCAGGTTGGCGAAGGCCTGCGCCGACTGGACGGCCAGCGTGTCGCCCACCACCTGACCGTCGGGGCCGACGCCGTTCTGGCCGCCGATGTAGATCGTCTTCGTCGGCGACTCCACGACGACGGCTTGGCTGAAGGCGGGGCTCTGGTGCATGCCCTCGGGGTTCACGTGGCGCACGGTCATGGCGCCAGTCTTGCGGGCCGGGAAGGCGATGGCACCGACCAGTAGTACCGTCCGGGGCCTCATGCAGCGTCTCCGCCAGGTCTTCCTCGCGATCGGGGTAGCCGGCCTCTTCGCCGCCGTGCTCCGGGTCCGGGGCAAGGGCGGTACCCCGCCGAGCGACGGCGGTTGGCGTCAGCTCGAGGGTCCCGAGCTCCGTTGAGGATCGCGGTGGTGGGCGTCGGGGCCACCGGGGCCCGGGCGGCCCGCCAGTTGGCCTCCACCGACGCCGTCGACACCGTCGTGGTGGCCGACATCGATCCGGCGACCCGCCGCAAGGTCGCCGACCTCCTCGGGAGCGGCGCTGAGGCGTCCGAGGCGCTGGTCCCGGAGGCCGATGTCGTCGTGCTGGCCACCCCGGCCGGGACCCAGGGCGACCTCGGGACCCAGGCCCTGCGTCAGGGCAGCTCGGTCGTGTCCACGTCGGACGATGTGGGCGATGTCCGCGCCCTGCTCGACCTCGACCCGGAGGCCATCGAGCGGGGGGCCACCATGCTGGTCGGGGCCGGCTTCGCCCCCGGCCTCAGCTGCCTGTTGGCCCGCCACGCCTCCGCCGTGCTCGACGCCGTCGACGAGGTCCACGTGGCCAAGGTCGGCACCGGCGGCCCGGCCTGCGCCGAACAGCATCACCGGGCACTGGGTGAGGACGGCCTGGACTGGCGAGACGGCGCATGGGTGGCTCGCACGGGTGGCTCCGGCCGTGAGCTGTGCTGGTTCCCCGAGCCCGTGGGGGGGCGGGACTGCTACCGGGCCGCGGTGCCCGACCCCCTGCTCCTGGTGGACGCCTTCGGCCCCATGAGCCGGATCACCGCCCGACTGGCCGCCAACCGGCGGGACCGGCTGACGGCCCGCCTGCCCATGCTGCGCCGGCCCCATCCCGAGGGCGGGCCGGGGGCCATCCGAGTCGAGGTCCGGGGCGCCCGGGCCGGCAGCCGGGACGTCGTCGTGTACGGCGCCATGGACCGCCCCGCGGTCGCCGCGGGGGCGGTCGCCGCGGTGACGGCCCGAGCGGTCGGTGACGGCAGCATCGGCCGGACCGGCGCGTTCGGGCTGGCCGCGCTGGACGACCCCGTCCCTCTGCTGACGGACCTGGCCGACCGGGGCATCCGGGCCGCCGCGTTCGAGGGCCACGGGCACCTCTGATCGAGCGCCGCCGGCACATTCCGGACCGATCTCCAAAAAAGTCCTAAAGCATCCAGCCGGTCGCGCCGTAACCCCGATGGCTACAACAACCCAGGAGGGCGATACTTCTGATGGGCGATGCCATCGATGCCAAAGTGATCGAAGAACACCTGCCACTCGTACGGCACATCGTGTTCCAGGTGGCGGTGCATTTCCCCCGCCACGTGGACCGGGAGGAGTTGGCTCGGGCCGGCGCCCTCGGACTGGTCGAGGCGGCTCGCCGCTACGACGCCAGCCGCGGCGTGCCGTTCGACCGCTTCGCCGCCCAGCGCATCCGGGGCGCGATCCTCGATGCCGTGCGGGCCGCGGACTGGGCGCCTCGCTCGGTGCGCAACCTCGCCCGCAAGATGGAGCAGACCGAGCAGCGCCTGGCCACCGAGCTGGGCCGGGTGCCCAACATGGCGGAGATGGCCCAAGAGCTCGGGATGACCATGGACGAGCTGAACCGGCTCCAGGACCGCATGTTCCGGTCCGTCGTCCTGGCCCTCGAGCACGAGGTCACCGAGGACACCGAGGAGGACCTGACCCTGGTCGACGTCCTCTGCGACCGCACCCAGCTCGAGCCCCTCGAGGAGCTCGAGACCCGGGAGATGCACGCCTACCTGCGGGACGCCGTCGACCTGCTGCCGGAGCGGCAGCGCCTGGTCATCATCGGCTACTTCCTGGAGGGGCGGACCAGCCTCGAGCTGGCGGAGTTCCTGGGGGTCACCGAGTCCCGCATCAGCCAGCTCCGCTCCGAAGCGCTGGAGATGCTGAAGGAAGGCATCGAGGCCCAGTACGAGGGCAACGAGGCCCCCGCACCGGCCCGTGACGGTGTCGGTCGGGTGGCCAAGCGCAAGGCCAACTACGCCGCCGCCATCGGCGAGCGCAGCCAGTGGCAGGACCGCCTCGATCACCTCGATCTCGACGAGATCGCCGCGATCCACAAGCAGGGCCACGCCGACGTCATGCAGGCCCTGAGCTAGCCAGATCCCGGTTCCCCCTGGGGACCAACGAGGCCCTCCGTGCCCCGGCCGCCGGCGGGGGCACGGTCGCGTTCAGAACCGGCCGCCCGAGCGCTCGGCGCCTGCCACCCCCGAGGTCTACGCGTGCCGACAGATCGGCCTCGGGCCGTTCAGAACCGGGTGGCCGTCCGCCAGCGCTCGAACACGCTCTCGTCGCCGAGGAGCTCGACGGCGTCGACCGGCAGCCGGCCCCAGAGCACCAGCAGCAGGTCCGACGTCGTGCCCCGGACGGCGACGTCGGCCTTGGTGTGGGACCGTTCCCAGGACAAGGCGCCGCCGGTCGGGTCGATGAACCACTCGCCGTCGCCATCGGTGGCGTGCAGGTGGACGGTCCCGGCCACCGAGGCCAGGTCGGCGGCCGGGGTGAACTCCGACAGCAGCTCGTCGATGCCGTCGTCGGCCACCGGCACGGTCAGCGGCTGGGGATCACCGGCGGCGGCTTGGGCGTCGCTGCAGTGCACGGCCAGCTCGTGGGTCATGCGCCGCCACAGCCAGGACGGGGGCTTCAGGCCGGCCCAGGTCTTGATCTCGGCGTCGGGTTCGGCCTCGCGGAGCCGGGCCCGCATGGTGTCGGTGCCCTGGCGGAGCCAGTCCTCGCGGGTCACGCCGTCGGGCCGGTCGGTGTCGTAGAAGTCGCCCCCGCCGGCCTTGCGGATCCGCCCCGACCAGAACCAGGTCAGCCGCCCGACGTGGTCCAGCAGGTCGGCGAGCGTCCAGTCGGTCCCGGGCACGGCGGCGGTGGGGTCGGCCCCCTCGGCCGCTCGGGCCAGCGCTTCGGCCTCGGTTGCGATGAGCTGATCGTGATCGAGCATCCCGTCAGTCTGGCGTAGGCGGTCGGGCGCGGAAGGCGGCGAGGAGGACCTCCTGGGTGGACGGCTCGAGGTCATCGACGACGTCGTCGCCGAGGTGGCCGGTCAGCACGATGACGGTCCGCCACTGCTCGAGGGCCCGGGTGCAGTCGGCGCAGGCGGCGAGATGGCGGTCGATGGCGGCCCGGTCCCGTTCGGGGATGGCGCCGTCCAGGTAGTCGGTGATGCGCTCGACGAAGTCGATGCAGTCGACCTTGCGGCGCCTCGGTCGCGGCTGGGCCATCGAAGCGGGGTCGCCCCAGACCCGCTCCGGCCTCGCCCGACGGCGGAAGGCGTCGCTCATGACCCTCGCTCCAGGTACGCGTCCTCGAGGGCTTGGCGGACACGGGCCCGGCCCCGGTGCAGGAGGACTCGCTGATTGGCCTCGGACAGCTCGAGCAGGTCGCAGACCTCGGCCGCGGTCCAGCCGTCGATGTCGCGCAGGGTGACCACCGCTCGCTGCCGATCGGGGAGCTCGGCGATGGCGCCGCGCACGGTGGCCAGGGTCTCGGCCGCCTCGAGCCGTTCTGCGGGCTGCTCCTCCCACGGCTCCGGGCCCCGGGCCCAGTGGCCGCGGTAGAGCCGGAAGCCGGATCGGAAGCGGTCGGGGGCGAAGGACGGCGCGACCTCGCCCGGCTCGGGCCCGAGGTCGCTGAACGGCACGCTCCGGTGCTCGCGGCCGCCACGGGTGCGGGCCACGTTCATGAGGATCCGGAAGATCCAGGTCTTGACCGTGGATCGCATCTCGAAGCGGTCGATGCCGGCGACCACCGCGAGCCAGGTCTCCTGGACCACCTCGTCGGCGCTCGCCGCGGTCCGGACGAAGTTCGTCGCGACCCGGCGGAGCGAGGCGTGGTAGCGGTCGAGGAGCCATACGAAGGCGGCTTCGTCCCCGCGCCGAAGCGCGGCCACGAGCTGCCCGTCGTCGGTGAAGTCAACCCTCGTCCCACTCGCCACCGTCTGGCATCTTTGCCGTTCTGGAGGCAGCCCTGTGTTCTCCAGAACGAGAAGCTGCCGCCGGAAGCGGGCGTGATCACGGGATCAGGACCGCGACGACGGGTTCATCGACGGTTGACCGTCCGAGCAGAGCGACGGCGAGGGCCGGGAACAGCAGGGCCGACAGGAGACCGGCGGCCACGAACGCCGCGGCGGTGCCCGGGTCGATCGACCCCAGCTCCACCCCGATCATGGTGGCGGCCACGATGAACGGCAGCGACGTGGCCTGCAGGAGCCCCGCGGCCACGGCACCTCGGGCGCCAGTGATGGGCCGGTAGATCACGGCTGGGATCCCCCGAACCACGAGCAGGCAGACGACGAACACCGGCACCAGGGCGAGGGTGGACGGGTCGTCGAGGAGGGCGTCGAGGTCGAAGACCACGCCGCTGCTGACGAAGAAGACCGGCACGAGGAAGCCGTAGCCGATGGCCTCCAGCTTCACCCTGAACTGGGGATGGGTCATGGCTTCGTCGCGGTCGATGACCCCGACCACGGCCCCGGCGATGAAGGCGCCCAGGATGGTCTCCAGTCCGAAGTGTTCCGCCAGGACGACGAGCACGACCACCAGGAGCACGGCCCCGCGGACTCGGATCTCCGCCGTCGTGTCCTGTAGGTGGACGAGGGCGGCGCCGACGCGGTGGGACCGGCCGGCGACGGCGATGAGGATGCCGATGGCCGTGACCAGCCCCGCGTACTCCACGAGGAGGACGACTTGGGCTCCGGTGCCGGACCCGTCAGCGGAGAAGAGCACGGAAAGGAGCACGATCGCGGCCACGTCACCGATCGACGCGCCGGCGATTATCAGCTGGCCCGTCGGTGTCGCTGACTGGCCCGTCTCCTTCAGGGTCCCGATGACCAGGCCCAGCGACGTGGCGGTGAGGATCGTGGCGGCGAGGAGGGGATCGTCGACCAGGCCGGCGGCGTCGAGCACCAAGCCAGCAAGCAGCGCGAGCCCGAGGGACAGGGCGAAGCCGCACAGCCCCCGGCGGAGCACCGGGCCCCGCAGGTGACGGAGGTCGAGCTCGAGGCCGGCCAGGAACAACAGGAAGGCCAGCCCGATGACGGCCACGATTCGGACCACCTCGTCGGCCTCCACCCAGCCGAGCACCGACGGCCCGACGATGATGCCCAGCAGGACTTCGACCACGACCGAGGGCACCGGGCTGCTGGGGAGCAGGCCCAGGACGAGCGGGGTGAGGAAGGCGACGGCCATGACGAGGGCCAGGTCGGTGAACGAGACGTCGGGCACGGGCTCAGACCAGGTCGGGGTCGGCGATGACCTCGACGAGAGCGGGGCCCGGGTGGGCCAGTGCGGCGGCTATGGCGTCGTCGAGCTCCGCGGCGTCGGTTACCCGTCTTCCGTGGGCCCCACACAGCTCGGCATAAGCAGCGAAGTCGGGGTTGTGCAGCGAGGTCTGCCAGACGTCGAAGTGGACGGCTCGCTGCTCCTTGGTGATCTTGCCCAGCATCGAGTTGTTGAGCAAGACGTGGGTGATGTCCATCCCGTACTTCACGGCGGTGGTCAGCTCGGCCGAGTACTGGCCGAACCCGCCGTCGCCGGTCACGGCGACGATCGGCCGGTCCGGTGTGGCGGCGGCCCAGGCACCCATGGCGGCCGGGAAGCCGAAGCCGATGGAACCGAGGTAGCCCGACATCAGCACGGACTGCGAGGTGCACTCGAAGTAGCGGCCGAAGGAGTAGGTGTTGTTGCCGACGTCGACGGCGATGACGGCGTTGTCGGGGACCTGGCGGGTCATGGCGGCGAAGACTGCGGCCGAGCTGATGCCCGACCCCCGGTCGTCGGCCAGGCGGCGCTGCTTCTCGGCCCGCCAGATCGACCAGCGCTCGGCCACGTCGGCCCGCTGGTCGACTCGGGCGTCGGTAGCCCGGACATTTTCGGCCAGGACCAGGGCGGTCACGCCCACATCGCCCTGCAGGCCGACGGTGATCGGGTGGAAGCGGCCGAGGGCCATGGGGTCGGCGTCGACCTGGATGGTGGGCTTGTAGTCGGCAATGCCGGTGTGATTGGAGAAGGACGCCCCGAAGACCACGAGCAGGTCCGACTCGTTCATCATCCAGCTCGCCACCGGGGTCCCGCTCCGGCCGAGCACGCCGCAGCCCAGCGGGTGGTGGTCGGAGATCTGGCCCTTGGCCTTGAACGTGGTGAGGACGGGGGCGCCCAGGGTGTCGGCCAGAGCCACGACCTCGTCCATGTGGAAGCGGGCGCCGTGGCCGACGACGATCACCGGGCGTCGGGCGCCGGCGAGCCGGGCGAGGGCGTCGTCGACCGCGGCCGTGGGTGGGGCGATCGCGCGGTCGGCCACTCGGCCGTCGGGGTACCCCGCGGCCGCGTCAGGGGCTGCCTGGACCTGGACCTCGTCGGGCAGGACCAGGTGGGTGACCTCACGGTCGACGATGGCCCGCTTCACGGCCAACGTGGTCAGCTCGGCGTGGTTCGAGTGGGGGAGGATCGTGGTCGACGTAGCCGCGGCGTGGGCGAAGGCCCCCGTGAGGTCGAGGTCCTGGAAGGCGCCTCGCCCGAGGACGTCTGAGGGGACCTGGCCCGAGAGGGCGACGACGGGGGCCCGGTCGAGCTTGGCGTCGTAGAGGCCGGTGAGCAGGTTGGTGGAACCGGGGCCGGCGATCCCGAAGCAGGCGGCCGGTCGTCCGGTGAGCTTGCCGTAGGCCGAGGCGGCGAAGGCGGCGGCCCCCTCGTGGCGGATGCCGATGAAGGTCAGCTCGCCCGCGGCCTCCCGTCGGCGGAGAGCGTCGGCGAAGCCTAGGTTGGAGTGGCCGACCATCCCGAACACGTGGGTGATGCCCCAGTTGACGAGCGTCTCCGCCATGACGTCGCTGACGGTCCGCACGTGCTCCGGCTCGTCGGGGACTTCGACGTAGATGCCGTCGGTGCGGACCTCGACCGGAAAGGCTTCGGGGGCGTCGGTGAAGCCTTCGGGGGGCCGGCCGGTGATGGGGTCGTAGTCGTACCCGTGCCACGGGCACCGCAGCATTCCCTTCTCGATCGAGCCCTCGCCCAGCGGTCCGCCCTGGTGAGGGCAGTGGTTCTCGAGGGCGCCGAACCGGTCCCCGCAGTGGGTCAGGCACACGGACCGGCTCCCGGCCTGGACCGTGGTCACCCGCCCGTCCGGGAGGTCATCGACTTGAGCCACCCTGTGCCAGCGCTTCTCTGTCATGACCAAACCGTCTCGCGCGAGGGCGTCGCGTTACACGCGTAACGTCGGCGCCGTTCGCGAGACGGAGGAACCATGATCGACCCGCACGTCCTGGCCACGACGCGCGGCTCGCTGCACGCCGTGGGCGAGCACGTGCTCGGCGCCGCCCTCTACCGGGGTCGCCGCCGCATCGGCCTCCGCCAGTTCACGGGTGGCTTCGCCACGCAGAACTACCTCCACCTCCGGGACGGGGCCGCCGTCGAGCGCCGGGCCATGGTCGTGGGCACCGAGATCATCGTCCGCGACGACGACCTGGCCGGGGGCACCATCGAGGACCGGGCGCCCATCACCACGCTGGCCGCCGCCGGTGCGCTGGTCGACGTCGTGCCGGGCATGCCGGCCGACACGTACACGCCGGCGCCGCTGCGAGCGGTGGACGAAGAGCTGGTGGTCGACGCGGCGGCCGCCGCCTTCCTGGCCGAGCTGACCGCCATCGGTTATGCCGCGCTGGTCATCCTCTGTGCCCACTTCGTCCACGACGAGCCGGTCGAGGTCCAGCTCTGGCCGGAGCACTTCGACCTGGCCACGTCGTTCGCCGAGGTCAACTACGGCCTCTCACCGGGCGACGCCGGCCATCCCTGGCCGTACTTCTACGTCGGGCCCTGGTCACCGTCGCCGGTGGGCGGTTTCTGGAACGAACCGTTCGGCGCCAGCCTCGAGGTCCAGGAGGTCCCCACCGTCGACGAGGTGCTCGCCTTCTTCGGCACCGGCCGAGGATCGCTGTAACGCCTCGCCCGGTCGGCAGACAGCACCGTCATGACTGCTCCTGAGCCCACCACCGTCGACTACGCCGACTTGAGTGCCCTCTTCATCAACTGCACGCTGAAGCGCTCGCCCGAGGTGTCCAACACCGCGGGGCTGGCCGAGGTCTCGATGGACATCCTCGAGGCGAACGGGGTCAAGACCGAGATGATCCGGGCCCTCGATCACGACATCGCCGCGGGCGTGTGGCCTGACATGACCGAGCACGGGTGGGACAGGGACGATTGGCCGCCGATCTTCGACAAGGTCATGGCCGCCGACATCCTCGTCCTCTGCACGCCCATCTGGCTGGGCGAGAAGTCCTCGGTCTGCACCCAGGTCATCGAGCGCCTCTACGGCAACAGCCACCTCCTCAACGAGGCGGGCCAGTACCGGTACTACGGCCGGGTCGCCGGCTGCCTGGTCACGGGCAACGAGGACGGGGTGAAGCACTGCGCCATGAACGTCCTCTACTCCCTCCAGCACCTCGGGTTCACGATCCCGCCCCAGGCGGATGCCGGCTGGATCGGTGAGGCCGGCCCTGGGCCGTCCTACCTCGACCCCGGCTCCGGCGGGCCCCAGAACGACTTCACCAACCGGAACACCACGTTCATGACCTGGAACCTCATGCACATCGCCCGCATGCTGAAGGACCAGGGGGGCATCCCCGTACACGGCAACCAGCGCTCCGAATGGGACGCCGGCTGCCGGTTCGACTTCCCGAACCCCGAGTACCGCTAGCCGACGTCGCCCGGCGCGAGCAGCGCCAACAGGTCGTCGTGGAGGAGGCCGTTGGTGGCCAGCCCGCTGTCGGACGTGATGCTGTCGGCACCGGCCAGGTCCGACATCCGGCCGCCGGCCTCGCCGATGATCACGGGCATCGGGGCGATGTCCCAGATCGCGGCCTGGTGGTCGACCATGGCCTCGACCCGGCCGGTGGCAACCAGGGCGTAGCCGTAGGCATCGCCCCACGTGCGAACGAAGGCCCCCGCCCCGTGCGTGGCGTCGAGCGCGCCGGCGGGCCAGTTCCGCAGGGCGCTGGCGGTGACGTAGGCCCCCTCGACGGTGTCGTGCTCGCTGACGTGGCACGGCTCGCCGTCGAGGAAGCAGCCGAGGCCCCGACCGGCCCACACCGTCTCGGGCAGGGCGGGCAGGCAGATGACGCCGAGGAGGGGCCCGTGCTCGTCGAGCGCGGCCAACAGCGTGCTGTAGAGGGGGACGCCGTGGGTGAAGGCCTTGGTGCCGTCGATGGGATCGATCACCCAGGTCCGTCCCGAGGTGCCCGCGGTGTCGTTCTCCTCCTCGCCGATGACGGCATCGGCGGGAAAGGCGTCAGCCAACCGCTCCCGCAGGAGGCGCTCGGCGCCCCGGTCGGCCTCGGTGACCGGGGTGTCGTCGTGCTTGTGTTCGACCGCCAGCTCGAGCGAGCGGAAGTAGGGGAGCGTGAAGTCGCCCGCCCGCCGAGCGAACTCGACCGCCTGCCTCAAGAGGGCGGGGTCACAGGCGGGAGCATCGGCCATCGAGCGATCGTACGGCGTACGGTTTCGGGGGTGACCGACGCCGTCGACGTCCCGCCCGTCTTCTTCAATCCGCTCGACCCGGGGTACCTGGCCGATCCGTACCCGCACCTGACCGAGATGCGCGAGGCGGACCCCGTGCACGAGAGCCCGTTGGGCATCTGGGTGCTGTTCCGCTACGACGACGTATTCAACCTCCTGCGCAACCCCACGATGTCGGTGGAGGACGCCAACATCTCCGGCGGCCTCAACGAGATGCGCGAGCAGATGTTCGAGGCGATGCTGGCTGAATTCGACGACGACGCTCGGGGCCGCGGCGACCGGGCCATCCTCAACCTGGACCCGCCCGACCACACCCGCATCCGGAAGCTCGTCGCCAAGGCTTTCACCATGCGGCGGGTCGAGCAGCTGCGGGAGAACGTGCAGGTGCAGGTGGACGCCGTCCTCGATCGGGTCGCCGGTGGCGGGACCTGGGACGTGGTCGAGGAGCTGGCCTTCCCGCTGCCGTTCCAGGTCATCTCCGACCTGTTGGGCATGCCCGACGGCGACCGGGACCAGATCCGGGCCTGGTCCCATGCCCTGACCAAGACCCTCGACCCGATCGTGGCCGAGGAGGACCTGCGGGCCGCCTTCGAGGCCAGCCGAGCCATGAGCGACCACCTCGAGGACGTGGTCGCGTGGAAGCGGGAGCACCCCGCAGACGACGTGCTGACCGGTCTGGTCCAGGCCGAGGAGGACGGTGACCGACTCAGTGCCGAGGAGCTGCGGGACCAGATCGTCCTCATCTTCATCGCCGGCCACGAGACCACGGTGAACCTCATCGGCAACGGGATGCAGGCCCTGCTCCGCCATCCCGACCAGCTGGCCCGCTGGCGGGACGACCCGGCGCTGGACGCCACGGCGGTCGATGAGCTGTTGCGCTACGACGCCCCGGTGCAGCTGTCCCGCCGCATCGTCATGAGCGAGTTCGAGCTGGAGGGCCGCTCGATCGCCCCAGGCACGTTGGTCATGACCCACCTCGCCGCGGCCAACCGGGACCCAGCCAAATGGGGCCCGACCGCCGACCGACTCGACGTGGGTCGGGCTGACGCCGGCCAGCACGTGACCTTCGGCTCGGGCATCCACTTCTGCCTGGGCGCCTCGCTGGCTCGCCTCGAGGGGCAGGTGGCCATGAGCTCGATCCTGCGCCGCTTCCCGGACCTCGAGCAGGCGGGCGACGCCGTCCCCAACGGCCGTATCACGCTGCGCGGCCTGGACTCGCTACCCGTCACCAGCTGAACTCCGGAGCTTGCGCTCCTCGCCGCACGGATCCGGGGGACAACCGACGCAGGTCGGAGTGGTCAGCCCCCGAGCGCGGCGTCCAGTTCGGCCAGGGCCCCCTCGGGGTCGTCCTCGACGAGGATGGCGTGGATGCCGAGGGCGGCGGCGCCCGCGATGTTGCCGGCGGCGTCGTCCAGGAAGACGGCCCGCTCGGGGGCGATGCCACCGAGGCGTTCCAGGGCCAGCCGGAAGATCGCCGGGTCGGGCTTGCGCACGCCGACCTCGGACGAGTCGATGACGAGCTCGGCGACCGACTCGACGTCGAACAGGCTGCCCCAGCCCTCGCGGAACTCCCGGATGTTGTTGGTGATGATCGCGGTGCGGTAGCCGTCGGCCTTCACCCGCTGGGCCGCGGCGAGGACGTTCTCGCGGACGATGCGGGCCGTGCCGCCCTCGCCCATGCGCATGAGCAGGGCAATCGGGTCGAGCGTCACCCCCTCGGCCGCGGCCGCGGCGGCGAGGGCGGCGTTGCAGTCCTCGAAGGTCAGTTCCCCTCGCTCGAGCTGGTGCCAGGGGTGATCCGTGTCCTCGTGGTAGGGACCGAAGACCAGCTCGACCACCCGGTCACCGTCCATGCCCAACTCCGGCCCCAAGCTCCGCATGTGGCTGAAAGGGGAGGGCATGAAGACCCCGCCGACGTCCCACAGCACCGCATCCACCGTTCTGCTCATGCGTCCATCCTGGTGCGCGAGGCTGCTGATCATGAAGGTGACAACGCTGGGGACGGGGTGGCCGTTGCCGGATGCGGCCCGGGCCGGGGCCTCGAACCTGGTGGAGGCGGGCGGGCAGCGCTTCCTGGTCGACACCGGGCGGGGGGTGCTCATGCGGCTGGCCGCGGCGGGTTCCGGCATGGGGCAGGTCACCGCCGTGTTCCTCACCCACCTGCACTCCGACCATGTGAACGACTTCAACGACGTGGTGACCACGAGCTGGATCGGCCAGTTCACGCCGGGCGTCCTGAAGGTCATCGGTCCGACCGGCACCCAGCGCTTCGTGGACGCCACGCTGGCCATGTTGGAGGACGACATCTGCTGGCGCCTCGACCACCACGCCGACCTGACCTGGCGTCCGGAGGTCGAGGTCACCGAGGTGACCGACGGCGTGGCCTTCGAGGCCGACGGCGTCCGGGTCTTGGCTGCGCCGACCGAGCACAAGCCGGTGCACCCCACCGCGGGCTATCGCTTCGAGCACGAGGGGGCGGTGGTCGTCTGTGCGGGCGACACGGTCCCGTGCGACGGCCTCGACCGGCTCTGTGCCGGCGCCGACGTCTACGTCCAGACCGTGTGTCGCCGCTCGGCCGTCGAAGCCATTCCGTCGCCCCGGCTCCAGGACATCCTCGACTACCACTCCGACCTGGTTCAGGTCGGCCAGACCGCGGCTCGGGGTGGGGTCGGCACCGTCGTGCTGACCCACCTGATCCCACCGCCTGCCCCCGGCACCGAGGCGGAGTGGGCGGTTGAGGTGGCCGAGCACTTCGCCGGGACCATCGTCGTGGCCGACGACCTGACCGTTGTGGAGGCGCCTCTTCGGGGTGACTAATGTCACTCTCAGTGGCGATGGGACGGATCGTCTGGAGGGGCACGCAAGCGGGGTTCGCCCTGACCCTGGCCGTACTCGGCCTGACGTGGCTGAACCGCGTGGCGGCCTCGGTCCTGTCGGTCGGCGGATCGTGCGGGAGCGGCGGCGCGTACGAGATCGCCACACCGTGCCCCAGCGGGGCCTGGATGGCGCCAGTGGGCCTCTTCGTGGGGCTCTTCGGTCTCGGCTTCTACCTCCTTCGGCGACCAGCGGGCAGCCCCCAGCTCCTGATCCTCGCCTGGCCGGCCCTCTTCGGCTCGTTGGGCGTGCAGTTCCTGCGGGCGGCGACCTCCGAGTCCGGGGCCTACGGGTTCTGGCTCTGCGGCATCGTCTTCCTGGTGATGGCGGCGGCGCCTCTGCTCCTGGTCATGGGCGAGCGGGGGGCCAGGGTGCAGCTCCTGGTGGGCGACGGTCGGGCCGAGCCCGAGAGGATCGAGGACCAGTCGCGCGGCATCGCCGGCTTCGAAGCGGACGGGACGGTGAGCCGTGGCCGCGACCTGAGCCCGGTCGACTTCCGTGGGTCCGGCCCGGCGTCCGAGGACGTCGACGGGGAGGACGGCGGTGATCTCTCCGAAAGCCTCGACCGCCTGTCCCGCCTGCACCGCCAGGGCGACCTGTCCGACGCCGAGTTCGCCGAGGCCAAGCAGAAGGTGCTGGACGGGGCCTGATGGTCGACGGTGAGGGGCACCGACGGCCCTACCCGACCTGGGTCCGGGTGGTCCTCGTCAGCCTCCAGGCCCTGGGTGTGGTCGGCGGCGTGGTGCTGGGCACCCTGACCTACGACGCGTGGTCCCAGCCCGCCGACCCGGCCCCGACCTCCACGACCACGACGGCGGTCCCGCCCGAGACCGAGGTCCCACCTGTCACCCTGGGCTGATCAGGCGACCACACCGAGCGCCACGGCCGTGCCCGTCAGCAGGACCGCGCCCACCAGGTCGACCGATGAGGTGACGACCGGGATCCCGTACGTGTCGGGGTCCAGGCGGAGACGCACCGCGGCGACGCTGCTGAGGTAGGCCACGACGATGGCGAAGGCCACGGCCCCGGTGCCGGCGAGCAGGGTGGTCACCAGCAGGTCCCACAGGGGTGGCGCGGCGGGCCCGACCAGCCCCGCCACGGCCCGGGCACCAGTGGCGTTGTAGACCATGACGGGCAGCGCCAGGAGGGCAATGGTCCGGGCATCGTCCCGGGTGTCCCGGTCCGGAGCCAGGCCGCCCAGCCGGGTGCCGAGGTGCAGGCCGGTCGCCACCCGGGCCGCCAGGATCCCGCCCAGGGCCCCGGCACTGCTCACGAAGGCGGGCACCAGGATGAGGAGAGCGGGAGCTTCGGTGAACGCGGCCAGGCGGTGCTCGATGACCAGCCCGGCCAGCAGGCTCAGGCCGCCGGCCGCGACCAGGATCGGCCAGGACTGGCGGCACACCGAAGCCAGGAGCGGACGTCGAGTGGCGACGCCGTAGACGCTGCCGGCCGCGGCGACCGCGACGAGGAACCAGCCCACCACCGTGCTGGAGGCGCCGTGGTCGAGCAGGAGCGTGGCCAGCCAGAGAGCGGGAAGCGTGAGGACGTCGCCCATCGTGGACACGACAGGGGCGACGAGGTTGTCGAGGTCCCACCCCCGCTCGGCGGCCAAGACCGCCAGCCCGATGGTGACGGCGAGGACCACGGTCGACGCCAGCAGTCCCCCCGCGACGGACACGGTGGCCAGCTGGAGCAGGGGGATGGGCGGTGTGGCCAGCACCGCCCCGGCCAGGAGCCACGCCCCGCCCGCCAGCACCAGGGAGACCCCGGACGTGAGGAGCAGCGCGCCGATCACGTTCTCGACCACGACGGTGCCGCGTCGTCGCGACAGGGAGAACGTCCCGGCGTGGACCGAGGTGCTGAGCCGGCTGCCGAGGGCCGAGAACACGTTGCCCCGCAGGCCGATGGCGGCGGGAACCAGGACGAGCAGGCCGGGGAGGCGCTCGAAGGTGCCGGTGAGGGCACCGAGGAAGACGCCGGCGACGAGGCTGGTGGTGCTGTTGACGGCCAGGGCCGTCAGCGTCTGGGCGCGGTCAGACGACCAGAGGCCGGTGCGGGCGCGCCAGAGTGGAACGAGAGGCCGTCGCACGACGACTCGGAGGTTCCTGGCAGGCCGGCACGACCCCATCCTGCCCCATCCGGCCCACCGGTCCACCCCCATGGCGGCCGGTCCCTCCATGTGGGACCGGGGCCGGTGATGGGGCAGACTGCCCCCGTGAGCGGAAACATCCCTTTCGTCGACTACCTGGCCCTGGAGCCGGAGCCCCACCTCGTGGCCAACGAGTGCACGTCGTGCGGCGCCCGGTTCTTCGACCGCCGCAACGCCTGCGCCTCGTGCTTCGGCACCGAGTTCCGCAAGGCCGACATCGCCACCGAGGGCGAGCTGCGGTCGTACACGATCGTGGCCTTCGCCGCTCCCGGCATCCCCGTGCCCTTTGTGGCCGGGATCATCGACTGCGACGGGACTTCGGTGCGGGGCAATGTCATCAACGTCGAGCCGGACGCCGAGCACGTCCAGCTCGGCATGAAGGTGAAGCTGACGACGGTTCCTGTCGGTGAGGACACCGCCGGCACCGAAGCGGTGAACTACGCGTTCGAGCCCCTGGAAGGAGCAGCCTGATGGCCCGCGACGACATCTGGATCCTCGGGATCCACATGACCCAGTTCGGCAAGCGGCCCGATGACGACGTCATCGACCTGGCCGCCGAGGCCTCGTTGGCCGCGCTGAAGGACGCCGGGGTGACGATGGCCGACATCGGCGTGCTCGCCGCCGGCAACCTGATGGGGGCCAGCGCCCCGACGGGCCAGATGTTGCAGAAGCAGATCGGCCAGACGGGCATCCCCGTCTTCAACGTGTCGAACGCCTGCGCCACGGGCGCGACCGCGCTGCGGACCGCGATCATGGCCATCAAGGCGGGCGAGACGGACATGGGCCTCGCCGTCGGCGTGGAGAAGCTGTCAGGCGCGGGCCTGCTGTCCGGAGGCTCCCGCAAGGCGGACGCCGACGAGTGGACGCCCAGCGGCCGCTACGGCGCGGTGGCCGGGGTCGACGGTCGCATCGGCACCGAGATCATGCCGGGCGTCTTCGCCCAGGTCGGGATGGAGTACAGCCACAAGTACGGCGGCGCCGACTTCGAGCTCTTCGCCCGGATCAGCGAGAAGAACCACAGCCACTCGACGCTGAACCCGCTGGCCGCCTACACGAAGAAGATGACTCTCGAGGAGATCATGGGCGACGTCATGATCGCCTACCCCAACACCCGACCGATGTGCTCGGCCAACTGTGACGGGGCCGCCGCCGCGGTGGTTGTGTCCGACGCCAAGCTCCAGACCCT
The DNA here is from genome assembly GCA_036525535.1 of Acidimicrobiales bacterium. Classification (GTDB taxonomy): domain Bacteria; phylum Actinomycetota; class Acidimicrobiia; order Acidimicrobiales; family DATDAH01; genus DATDAH01. The sequence goes on along the minus strand of DATDAH010000166.1, from coordinate 9,000 downwards.
CGACCCCGACCAGAAGCGCCGGGCCGTGAAGGTCTCCGCGTCCGTCCTCACGTCGGATCCGTGGGAGGAGGCGTGCCAGATCCTTCCCGACGTCAACACCCTCACCCGCCGGGCCGCCACCCAGGCCTACGAGCAGGCCGGCGTCGCTCCCGAGGACCTCGACCTGGTCGAGCTCCACGACTGCTTCGCCACCGCCGAGCTCGTCCACTACGACAACCTCATGCTCTGCAAGCACGGTGAGGCGGTGCCGTTCTTCGAGTCCGGCGCCACCTGGCGGGACGGGTCGACCCCGGTGAACGTGTCCGGCGGCCTGGAGTCCAAGGGCCACCCGATCGCGGCCACCGGCATCGCCAACATCTGGGAGGTGTGCCACCACCTCCGCGGGGAGGCCGGCGACCGTCAGATCGAAGGCGCCAAGGTGGGCCTGGCCCATGTCATCGGCCTCGGCTCCGCCTGCGGCGTCCACATCCTCGAGAAGGCGGCCTAGCTCTCGCCGTCCGGTGTCGAAGATCCGGCTCGGTGCCGTCTCGCTGGACTGTGCTGATCCAGGACCGCTGAGCGCCTTCTGGGCCGATCTGCTGGGCGGCGAGATCGTCGTGACCAGGGATGACATCGGGGTGGTGAAGCTCGATCACGTCCTGCTGACCGCGATGCGGGTCGACGACTACGTCGCGCCCACCTGGCCGACCGATGCGGTGCCGAAGCAGGGCCACTTCGACCTCGAGGTCGACGATCTGGCTGACGCCGAGCGTCGAGCCGTCTCCCTCGGTGCCGTGCGGGCACCGTCGCAACCCGACCCCGAGAGCCACCTCGTGCTCCTCGATCCGGCCGGACACCCCTTCTGCCTGTCCCTGTCGGCGAACTTCCCCCGCTGACTCACCGCGAGTCGGGCCCAGCTCCACCGAGCCTGGCCGGGTCGGCGAGGATGTCGATGGCGGCGATGATCCCGTCGGTGACGGTGAAGGCCATGACGCTGAACGGTTCGCCGTTCATCTCGATGATGACGCCGGCTTGGCCGTTGACGAGGACGGGGTGCTCGATGCGGTCGGGAGTGGCGAACAGGGCCGCGTTGGCGGCGACCTCTTCGGCGCCTCGGATCTCCACGCTGCCCTCTGCGCCGTGGTCCGACCGCAGGATGACGTTCGGGTCGAGGACCGACACCAGAGCCGCCATGTCGCCGCCTCTCGCCGCTCGGAAGAAGGCGTCGACGACCCGCCGCTGAGTGGCGACGTCGGGATCGGGGACCTGCGCGCTTCGGACCCGTCGTCGCGCTCGGCTGGCCAGTTGACGAGCGGCTTCTGGGCTGCGGTCGACGATCTCGGCGATCTCGTCGAAGGGGACGGCGAAGAGGTCGTGGAGGACGAAGGCCAGGCGCTCGGCCGGTGGCAGGACCTCCAGGACGACCAGGAGCGCCAGTCCGACCGAGTCGGCGAGCTCGGCTTCATCGGACGGGTCACCTTCCCTCGTGATGATCGGGTCGGGGAGGTGGCCGTCCCACTCGTCCTCTCTGCGGGTGGCGCGAGACCGAAGCATGTTCAGGCAGATACGGGCGGTGACCGTGGTCAGCCAGCCCGGCAGGTTGTCGATCTCCGACGATTCCGACCGGCTCAGCCGCAACCACGCCTCCTGCACGGCGTCATCGGCCTCTGCCGTGGAGCCGAGCATGCGGTAGGCCACTCGGGTCAGGTGGGCTCGGTTCTCCTCGAACTGGTCGGCCAAGAAATCCTCAGGCATCGGTCACATCTCCTCGCGCCGGCGGGTCATGGGTTTGACCCACCAGAGAGCGCCGGTGTGACCGGCAGAGGAGGAGAGGACCATGACCACCCCCAAGAGGATCGCCGTTGCCGGGGCCACCGGTCGACTCGGCTCACAGCTCGTCGACGTGCTCGAGGAGCGCGGTCACACGGTCGTGAAGGCGTCCCGCACCTACGGCGTCGACGTCATCACGAAGGACGGACTGGCGGAGGCCCTGGACAAGGTCGACGCGATCATCGACGCCGCCACCCAGGCGACGCCGGACGAGGACGCGGCCACCGAGTTCTTCAAGACCTCGACGGCCAACCTGCACGAGGTGGGCCACGCCGCCGGCGTCTCGCGGATGCTCACCCTGTCGATCATCGGCACCGACCGGTTCGACTCGGGCTTCATCGGCGGGGTCAACGCCCACGAGGCGGCCGCGAAGGCGGGGCCGATCCCGACCGACATCGTTCGGGCATCGCAGTTCCACGAATTCGTCGGCCAGCTCCTGGACTGGTGCACCCAGGGCGATGTGGCCTACATGCCCAAGATGCGCACGCAGCCCGTCAGCGCCAGGGCGCTGGCCGAGGCGATCGCCGACCAGGTCGACGAATCGTCGGACGGCGGGCGGATGTTCGAGATCGCCGGCCCGCAGGAGGAGCTGCTGCCCGACCTCGCCCGGCTGCTGATCGAGGCCGAGGGTCGGCCGGTCGAGGTCGAGGCCGTGGTCGACCCCGTCGACGGGGAGCGCCACGAGCAGGGTGCTCTCCTGCCCGGGCCCGGTGCCCGGCTGGTCGGGCCGACCTACGCCGACTGGCTCGCCGCCCGCTGATACTGCGGCAGATCCCGCCCTTCGGGGCGGGATCTGCCGCCGGTTCGGGTGGGCGGGCAGGATGGACGGTCGATGGACATCCCGATCCTCCCCTCGGCCCCCGACTGGTTCCGTGACGCCCTGGCCGTGCCGTTCACCGACGAGACGGTCGAGGTCGAGGGCGTCCCGATCCACTCGTTGGCCTGGGGTCGGCCGGGCACTCGCGGGCTGGTGTTCGTGCACGGGGGTGGGGCCAATGCCCACTGGTGGACGCACGTGGCGGCCCGCTTCGTCGGGGACTTCCGGGTGGTGGCCATCGACCTCTCCGGTCATGGTGACAGCGGGCACCGGGAGACCTACGCGCTGGACACCTGGACCGACGAGGTCGTGGCGGTGGCAGAGGCCGGCGGGATCGAAGGCGCGCCAGTCGTGATCGGCCACTCCATGGGTGGCTTCGTCAGCATCGCCACCGCGGCCCGCCATCCCGACCGTTGTGCAGGGGTCGTCGTCTGTGACTCGCCGGTCACCGAGCCCGATCCCGAGATCGCCTCGTTCCACCTCAAGGAGGCCTTCGGGCGGCCCCGGACCTACGACACCGTCGAGGACGCCCTCGCCCGCTACCGCACGGTCCCGCCTCAGGACCACTACCTGGACTTCGTGATGGACCACGTCGGGCGTCAGTCGCTGAAGCCGGTCGGGGGTGGCTACCAGTGGAAGTTCGACCGACGCATCTTCGAGCAGTTCAGCGAGGGCATGCGCTCCATCGCCCTGCCGTATCTGCCCGAGGTCCGTTGCCGCCTGGCCCTCCTGCGCTCCGAGAACGGCCTCGTCACCGAGGACATCGGTGCGTCCATGTACGACAAGCTCGGCCGGGTCACCCCCGTCATCGAGATCCCGGAAGCCGGCCATCACGCCATGCTCGACCAGCCCCTGATCCTGCTGACCGCCCTCCGGGCCTTCCTCGCCGACTGGGACCACTCCGAGCCGCTGACCCGCTAGGCGAACGCCTGACGGGGGAAGCGGCCGCGTTTCGACGGGCGGACCGCCTCCTCAGTACCGTCCCCGGGCCACAGGATCCGAGAAGGGACAAACCACATGGAGATCGAGGGCAAGGGTGCGGTCATCGTCGGCGGGGCGTCGGGCATGGCCCGCGCCTCGGCCGAGCAGCTCCGCGCCAAGGGGGCCAAGATCGCCATCCTCGACCTGCCCACCTCGAAGGGCGAGGAGGTGGCCGCCGCCCTGGACGGAACGTTCCACCCGGTGGATGTCACCGACTACGAGGGCGTCGAGACCGTGCTGACCGAGGCCGTCGAGGTGCTCGGCGGCCTGCACATCGCGGTGAACACGGCCGGCGGTGGGGCCGCCGCCCGGACGTTGGGCCGGGAGGGCCCGCTCCCGCTGGAGGTGTTCCGCCGGACCATCGACCTGAACCTGGTCGCCACCTTCAACCTGAACCGGCTGCAGGCCCAGCACATGGCCGAGAACGAGCCCGAAGACGAGGAGCGGGGCGTCATCATCGACACCGCATCCATCGCCGCCTTCGAAGGCCAGATCGGCCAGGTCGCCTACACCGCAGCCAAGGCCGGCATCGCGGGGATGATGCTGACCATGGCCCGGGACCTGGGCTCGCTCGGCATCCGGGCCGTGGCCATCGCCCCCAGCCTGTTCAGCACGGGCCTCACCGAGGGCATCCCCGACGAGTTCGCCGACGTGCTGACCAAGGACGCCGCCTTCCCGAAGCGGATGGGTCGCCCCGACGAGTACGGCCGCCTGGTGGTCGCCATCGTGGAGACGGCGATGCTCAACGGTGGCTGCATCCGCCTCGACGCCGGCCAGCGCTTCGCTCCGAAGTAGGCAGACTGTCGTCATGTCCATCGCGCTGACCGACGATCACAAGGCCTTGGCCGACACCGCCTCCGAGCTGCTGGCGAAGCGGGATGCCCGCGGGGCGGCCCGCGCCCTGCTCGAGGCCGAGACCGAGGAGCGCCCGGCGTTCTGGGACGAGGTGGCCGGCGTCGGTTGGCTCGGCCTGCACCTGTCCGAGGACCACGGCGGGTCGGGTTTCGGCCTCCCCGAGCTCGTGGTCGTCGTCGAGGAGATGGGTCGGGCCATCGCCCCGGGCCCGTTCGTGCCCACGGTCATCGCCTCCGCGGTGATCGCCGCGGGCGCGCCGGACGAGGCCCAGAAGCGGCTGCTTCCGGGCCTGGCTGACGGCTCGGTGATGGGCGCGGTCGCCCTCGGCGGTGAGGTGACGGTCTCGGGCGACGCCGCGTCCGGGTCGGCCGGCGTGGTCCTGGGCGGGGGCCTGGCCGACCTGTTCCTGGTGCCCGTCGGCGACGACGTCGCCGTGGTCGAGCGGTCCGCCGACGGTGTGTCGGTCGAGGTGCCCGCCAACCTGGACCCCGCCCGGCGTTCGGCCCGGGTGACGTTCGACGGCGCTGCGTGTGAGGTGCTGCCCGGCGCCCGGCGGGCTCTCGTCGACCTCTCGCGGCTGCTCTTGTCGGCCGAAGCGGTGGGGGTCGCTCGGGAGTGCACCGAGCAGGCCGCCGAGTACGCCAAGGTCCGGGAGCAGTTCGGACGCCCGATAGCCATGTACCAGGCGGTCAAGCACCACTGCGCCAACATGGCGGTGTCGGCCGAGCTGGCCACCTGCCTGGTGTGGGACGCCGCCCGGGCCGCCGAGGCCGGCGGGGACGAGCTCTCCCTCACCGCGGCCATGGCGGCCACCGTTGCCCTTCCCGCGGCCGACGAGTGCGCCAACCTGAACATCCAGGTCCACGGCGGCATCGGCTTCACGTGGGAGCACGACGCCCACCTCTACCTGCGCCGGGCCACGGCCCTCTACTCGCTGCTCGACGTCGAGGCCGCCGCGGCTGACGTGGTCGACCTGACCCGGGCCGGCGTGAAGGTGACCCGAGAGGTCGACCTGCCGCCCGAGGCCGAGCCCATCCGGGACGAGGTGAAGGCGTTCGTCGAGCGGGTCAAGGACCTGGGCGCCGTCGCCCAGCGGGACGCCATGATCGAGACGGGCTACGTGGCCCCGCACTGGCCCAAGCCGTGGGGCCGGGCCGCCAGCCCGGTCGAGCAGTTGGTCATCGAGCAGGAGTTCGGTGCCGCCGGGGTCAAGAAGCCCGCCTACGGCATCACCGGCTGGGTGATCCTGACCCTGATCCAGCACGGCAACGACGACCAAGTGGAGAAGTGGGTGCCGCCCACCCTGCGCCAGGAGTGGATCTGGTGCCAGCTCTTCAGCGAGCCCGACGCCGGCTCCGACGCCGCCGGGGTGAAGACCAAGGCCACCAAGGTGGACGGCGGCTGGCTGGTGAACGGCCAGAAGGTGTGGACCTCCGGTGCGCACCAGAGCCGCTGGGGCTTCGCCACGGTGCGCACCAATCCGGACGTGCCCAAGCACGACGGCATCACCGTCATGGTCATCGACATGGCGGCCGAGGGCGTCGAGGTCCGGCCCCTGCGCATGACCTCGGGGATGTCGGAGTTCAACGAGGTCTTCTTCAACGACGTCTTCGTCTCCGATGAGGATGTCGTCGGTCCCGTTGACGGCGGCTGGACCGTGGCTCGGGCCACGCTCGGCAACGAGAGCGTCTCCATCGGCGGGGGCGACGGCGGCATGTCGTTCGGGGGAGACGGCCTGATCGCCCCTTACGACGCCGCGCCCGAGCGCCTGCCCGGCGGTGCCGGCCGCATCGGTCGCTACATCAGCAATCAGGAGGCCATGGCCGTCCTGAACCTGCGCTCGGTCCATCGGGCCGTCGCGGGCGGCGGCCCGTCACCCGAGGGTGCCATCACCAAGCTGGTCCTGTCCGAGCTCGGCCACGAGGCCGCCGCCATGCTCGCCACGACCGCCGGCCCCGAGGGTGCCCTCATGGACGGTGCCGGGATGCTGAGCGGCATGCTGGTGCTGATGCACCGCGGCATGTCCATTGCCGGCGGCACCAGCGAGATCAAGCGCAACCAGATCGGTGAGCGCATCCTCGGCCTCCCGAGGGACCCGCTGATCAAGTAGCGAAGGGCTCAGCGGCCCTTCCACACGGGGTCGCGCTTCTCGATGAAGGCGGTGGCGCCTTCTTTGGCGTCCTCGCTGCCGAACACCTTGGCCTGCCACTCCGGCTGGAGCTCGCGCGCCTTGACCGCGTCGGTGGCGGCGGTGCGGACGAGTTGCTTGGTGGCGGCCAGCCCGAGGGGGCCGTTCCTGGCGATGCGCTCGGCCAGCTCGATGGCGGTGTCGAGGACCTGGTCGGCGGGGACGACGTGGTTGATCAGGCCGAGGGCGGCGGCCCGGTCGGCGTCGATGAGGTCACCGGTGAGGGCCAGCTCGAGGGCGATGGCCAGCGGGATGCGGGTGGAGATGAACACGCCGCCCCCCGCCGCGAACAGGCCGCGCTTGACCTCGGGAAGGCCGAACCTGGCGGCGTCGGAGGCGACGATCACGTCGCAGCCCATGAGGACCTCGAAGCCGCCGGCCACGGCGGTGGCATTGGCGGCGCCGATGACGGGGACGGCGACGTCGCCCTGGGTGAAGCGCCCGAAGGCGGCCATCCCCTCGGGGTCGGCCGGTCCGGCGTCACCGGAGGCGAACGCGGCCAGATCCATGCCGGCACAGAAGGCTCGGTCGCCGGTGCCGGTGAGCACGACGCAGCGGGTGTCGGGATCCGCTTCGGCCGCGATGACGCCGAGCCCGAGCTCGCCCAGCAGCTCCGGGCTCAGGGCGTTGCGAGCCTCGGGTCGGTTGAGGCGCAGGACCATGACCGCGCCCCGCTGCTCCCGGACCAGTACCGGTTCGTCCCCCATCGATGACCTCCTCGCCGTCGGCCGGCTCCTGCCGGCCCGCCATCATCGCCGAATCCGGCGAGAGGCCCACGCCCGAAGGGTCTCGGGGACGTCGGGGGTGGCGACGACCTGCTGCAGGCCCTCCGGTGTCGGATGCCCGACCCGCTGGTAGAGGCCGGCGATGGTGAGGCCGTGCTCGGGGCGGTGGATCACCTCGACAGGGTCTCCGGCCCCGACGTCGCCCTCCTCCACGATGCGGAGGTAGGCCCCGGGCCGGCCGGCCTCGTCGAAGCGCTCCCGGAAGGCGGCATCACCCATGCGCATGCCGAGCTTGGCGCAGGGCTGACGGGGCTGGGCCACCTCGAGCACGGTCGTGCCCACGCGCCACCTCTCGCCGACGACGGCGGCGCTGAGGTCGACGCCCTCGGTCGTCAGGTTCTCGCCGAACGTGCCGGGTCCGACGACCTCGCCGAGCTCGTCGGACCACCAGGCGTAGTCCTCGACGGCGTAGGCGTAGACCGCCTTGTCCGGCCCGCCGTGGACCCGTCGGTCGGCCTGGTCGTCACCGGCGAGGTTCACCCCCCGCACGGCGATCCGGCCCGCCACCGGCTCCTTCCAGATGGCCGTGCGCACGGTCCGGCCGAACCACTCGACGTCCCGTTGCTCGCCCACGTTCACCGACACGACGCTGGCCACGGGCAGGGTCAACCCCGGACGGGGCCAGTCCCTTCCCGCCCCCGGACCGGCACCGACGATCACCCGACCGGGTGGGGTTGAAGTCCCGTCGGGCGGGGGAGGTGGAGTCCCGACGACGGCATCGAGGAGACGCCCATGACCGAGACCAGCACCCGAACCGACACGAGCACCAGCGAGGCGGCCAAGGAGAAGGCGGCGGAGGTCGCAGCGTCGGCCAAGCACAGCGCAGGCCAAGTCACGGATCAGGCCCGGGAGCAGGCCGCCGAGGTGATGTCCTCGGCCACCGATCAGCTCGGGCAGGTGGTGGGGACCGCCCGCGAGGAGCTCCGGAACCGAGCGTCGGCCGAGGCGACGAACCTCGGCCTGCGCCTGGGTGAGATAGCCGAGGAGCTGCGCGCGATGGGCCAGGCCTCTGCCGAGCACGGCGGGGTAGCCGCCACCGCCGTTTGCGGCGTCGCCGACCAGGTCGATCGCGGAGCCCGACGACTCAGCGAGGGCGACCTCGACACGGCCCTCGACGACCTGAAGCGCTTCGCCCGCAACCGGCCCGGAACCTTCCTGCTCGGCGCCATCGGGGCCGGCTTCGCCGTCGGCCGCTTGCTGCGCCACGCCGACCTGAAGGAGATCGGCCACGCGGCCAAGCCCGCCGGCGACAACGGGTCATCTGACGTTGCCGGCCTGTCCAACGGGTATGGCTTCGCCGAACTGGCGTCCCCGTCGAGTCCGGAGCCGGGTGCAGCGTCGCAGCCGGTGCCGCCGACTCAGACGGCGCCGCCGCCCCCGCCGGCGCCGCCGCTCCAGCCGCCCCCGCCGCCCCCGCCGACGACGGGAGGGACGTTCTGATGGCGGATGTGCGGATGACCCCGCCGTCGGACACCGAGCCGATCGACGCGGACAAGCCACTGGCGGAGCTCATCTCCCAGCTGACGTCAGACTTCAGCTCGCTGGTCACCACCCACATCGAGCTG
>DATDAH010000165.1:0-4774 GCA_036525535.1 Acidimicrobiales bacterium | reverse complement strand
GTCGGGGTCGTAGCCGGTCTGAGTGGGGAGGTCGAAGGCGATCGACAGGCCGGTCTGGCCTCGGGCCAGGTTCTGGCGGTAGAGGGCGTTGGACGCCGTGGCCGAGCTGTGACCGGAGTAGGTGCGCATCAACCACGGGCGATCGCGCTCGTGGTGGGCCTCCGAAGTGGTCACCGCCCCATCGTCCCCCGTGGGCCGGCCCGTGTCACGCCCGCCGAGGAGGGGGCCGGATCATCGGCACCACCGCTCACGCTGGAGTAACGTGCCCCAGCCAAGCCTTATACCGGAGGTCGCTATGCACCGTTCGCTCATCCGTCGTTTCCTGGTCGTCGCGTTGACGATGGCCGTCTTTCTCGGGTCCGGCATCACCGATGCGTCGGCGACCTCGCTCAACGGCGCCAACCGGTTCTCCAACGCGCCGCTGCTGCCCCACGGTGAAGGGCGGTACACCGGGAACAACCTCACGGCCACCAAGCAGGCCGGCGAGCCGAACCACGCAGGCGACGACGGTGGGGCCTCGGTCTGGTACCGCTTCCGGGTGAGCTTCAACCAGCCCGTTCGCATCACGACCCGCCGCAGCAACTTCGACACCCTGCTTGCCGTCTACCGGGGCCCGGACGTCCGTCACCTCTCGCTGGTCCGAGCGAACGACGACACAGCCGGGCTCGACCCATCCGGGCTGACGAGCCGCGTCCAGTTCCCGGCACAGGCCGGGGTGACCTACCGGATCGCGGTCGACGGGTACGACTTCAACACCGGGGACGGCCCCGATCGGGGTCAGATCGTCCTCAACATCGTCTCGCCCTGAACCGGTCGGGCAGCGGGGCTTCGAGCGCCGTTCCCAGTCGTTTGAGGTACGCGTCTCGGGGGATGTCCACCGCCCCGAGCGAGACAAGGTGCGGGGTCGTCCACTGGACGTCGAGCAGACGGGCGCCCCCGCGCCGGAGCAGCTCGACGAGGTGGACCAGGGCCACCTTCGAGGCGTCGGGGCGGCGGTGGAACATCGACTCGCCGGCAAAGAGCCCGCCCACGGCCACGCCGTAGAGCCCACCGACCAGCTGGTCCTCCGCCCACGCCTCGACGCTGTGGGCCCAGCCCAGCTCGTGGAGCCGGGTGTAAGCCCGGCGCACGTCGGCGTTGATCCAGCCGTGGGGCCGGGCCGGGTCGGCGCAGGCCGAGATGACCGCTGGGAAGTCCCGGTCCACGTGGACCTCGAAGCGGTCGACGGCCCGCCGGAGCGACCGGGACACCCGCAGGCCGTCGAGGGGGATGATCCCCCGGGGATCCGGGGACCACCAGGCCAGGACACCACCGTCCACGGGCATGGGGAACAGACCGGACCGGTAGGCGGCCAGCAGCGTGCCGGGCTCGAGGTCGGCCCCGACGCCGACCACCCCCCGTTCGTCGGCCGTCCGGGCCGCGGGCAACGCCCAGGGCGACGGGGGTGGCTCGATGCCCACGACGGGGTTCTACCCCGCCGGGCGGCCCACCGGGGGGAACGCCTACTTCCGGTACTCGTAGAAGCCCTGGCCGGTCTTGCGGCCGAGCTGGTCGGCTACGACCATCCGGCGCAGGAGCGGCACTGCGGCGTAGTTGGGATCCCGGAACTCCTCGTAGAGGGCGTCGAGGATCGACACGGACGTGTCCAGGCCGACCAGGTCGAGCAGCTCCAGCGGGCCCATCGGGAAGTTGCAGCCACCCTTCATGGCGATGTCGATGTCCTCCCGGTTGGCCGTGCCGTTCTCCAGCAGGCGCACGGCGTTGTTCAGATACGGGAAGAGGAGGGCGTTCACGATGAAGCCGGCCTGGTCCTTGACCTCGACGGGGTCCTTGCCGCAGGCCTCGGCGAACGCCTTTGCCGTGGCGATGGTCTCGTCGGACGCCGTCAGCGGGCGGATGATCTCGACCAGGTTCATGGTCGGCGCGGGGTTGAAGAAGTGGATGCCGCACACCCGACCGGGGTTGTGGGTCTCGACCGCCATCTCGATGACCGGCAGGGTCGAGGTGTTCGTGGCCAGGATCGCCTCGTCGCGGCAGACCTGGTTGAGCTCGACGAACAGGGCCTTCTTGGTGCCTAGATCCTCGACCACCGACTCGATGACGAGGTCACAGTCGGCCAGGTCCTTGAGCACGGAGGTACCCGTGATGCGGGAGAGGGTGGCGTCCCGGTCGACCTCCTCGAGGCGGCCCTTCTCGACCAGACGGTTGAGGCCCTTCTCCAACGAGGCCAGCGTGGCGTCGGCCGTGGCCTGCTGACGGGACCGCAGCACGACCTCGTGGCCGGCCTGGGCGGCCACCTGAGCGATGCCCGCCCCCATGATCCCCGACCCGACAATCCCCACACGTTTGATGTCCATAGGGCCGCAGATGTTACCGATGGGTAGCTTGCCGTCACATTTGACGGCCTCGCCTGCCTCCGCGAGCCCGGCTCTGCTGCGCAGCGTTTCTGACGGCCGATACCTTCGCGGCGAGTGACCGTGGCCGACTCGATCCTTCCTCAGGGTTACCTGCGTACCCTGCCGCCCCGGGCCCGGACGGTGATCCGGGAGCATCGTCGTCGTCTCCTGCGCGACCTCCGCGGACGCGTGTTGGACCTGGGCGGCGACCCCGGTCACGGGCCGCTCTACCCGGCGTCGTCCGAGGTCGTGGTCGGCGACGGCGACGGCGTGTTCGACCACGTGGTGTCGATCCTGTACCTGACGGCCGCGGCCGATCCCGGCGCGGAGCTGGCTCGGGTGCGGGAGCGCCTGGCTCCGGACGGCTCCCTGGTCTTCCTGGAGCCGGAGATCGACACCGGGTTCGCCGCCCGCGGCCAGCGCCTGGTCGCCCCGCTCGTCGGCCGGTTCGCCGGTTGGCGGCCCGATCGCGATGTGCCGGCCCTGTTGCGCGACGCTCGTCTGGTCATGAGCGATCTGGTCCGCACGCCGATGCCCCGCCACCTCTGGCCCCTGACTGATCTGGTCGAGGGTCGAGCCCACCATCGGATCAACCGGTGAGCGGGATCCTGGCGTTGGTCGGGGGCCGGCCGTTCACCGAGGGCTGCACGTTCGACGCCGACCTGCTGGCCGCCAGCGGGGGCGACGAGGTCGTGATCCTGCCCACCGCCGCCGCCTACGAGCACCCCGAGCGCGAGGTCGAGTCCGCCACCGCCCACTTCTCGGTCCTCGGTGGCCGGGTCACGGGCCTCGACGTGCTCACCCGCCGCGATGCCCTGGACGCGGACCTCGCGGCCCGCGTCCGCGACGCCCGCTTCCTCTACCTGGTCGGCGGCTCGCCCATGCACCTGCGCTCGGTCGTCAAGGACAGCCCGGTCTGGGACGCGCTGGTCGCGGCGTGGGAGGACGGCGCAGTGGTCGCCGCGGCCAGCGGGGCCGCCCGGGTCCTGTGCGATCCCATGGTCGACCCCCGCGGCGGGGCCTTCACGGTGGGCCTCGGCCTGCTCGACAGCCTGGCCGTCGTTCCCCACCACAACCACTGGTCCGAGGAGAAGGCCCACCGCACGCTGCTGCTGGCCCCCGCGGGGCTGCTCGTGGTCGGCATCGACGATGCGACCGCTCTCCTGCGGGCCCCGGACGGCACGTGGCAGGTCGCCGGCGCCGGCTCGGTCGCGGTGTTCCGGTCCCGCGAGGACGTCGGCCTCGAGGCCCTGCCGACGGCTTGATCCGCCCCTGGCTAGGGCGCGGGCGTCGTCGTGGTCGGGGTGGCGGCCGTGGTGCTCGTCACCGCCGTGGTGTCGGTGGCCGGCGCGATCGTGGTCGTGACGGGCGCCGTGGTGGTCGGCGACTCGTCCGGGTCCCCCTGGAGGGCGGAGTACCCGAACAACAGGGCGACCGCGACCGCGATCACGGCGCCCCAGGTGAGGAGCCGGCGCCGGCTCCGACGTCGCTGCTCCCACTTGCGCAGCTCCTCCTTCTGGAGGCGGTGTCCTTCCTTCTGCCGTTGACGCTTCTCGGTGGCCATGCGGGCGATGAACTTAGTAGGCGGTCGCCCGCAGGCGTACCTCGGTAGCGTTGACGGCGTGGGCCTCGTCGTGCAGAAGTTCGGGGGCACGTCGGTGGCCGACGCCGAGCGCATGCGAGCCGTGGCCGACCACGTCGCCTTGACCCGGAAGCGGGGGGACCAGGTCGTGCTCGTGGTCAGCGCCATGGGCAAGGAGACCGATGACCTGCTGCGCCTCGCGTCCGAGGTCTCCTCGGACCGGGCCGGGCGGGAGATGGACATGCTCATCACCGCCGGGGAGCGCAAGGCGACCGCACTCATGTGCATGGCCCTGCACGAGAAGGGCGTGCCCGCCGAGTCCTACACCGGCAGCCAGGCCGGCTTCATCACCGACACCGCCCACACCAACGCCAAGATCCTCGAGATCCGCCCCGACCGCCTGCGCAAGGCCATCGACGCCGACGTCGTGCCCGTCGTCGGGGGTGCGCAGGGCGTGTCCACCGACCACGACGTGACCTTCCTCGGCCGGGGCGGCTCCGACACCACCGCCGTGGCCCTGGCCCAGGCGCTGGGGGCCGATGCCTGCGAGCTCTACACCGACGTGTCCGGTGTGTTCACTGCCGACCCCCGCCTGGTGGCTACCGCCCGCCGCATCGACCACATCACGTTCGAAGAGATGCTCGAGATGTGCGCGACGGGCTGTCCCAAGCCCGCCATGCGCTCGGTCGAGTTCGCCCGCACCCACGGGGTGCGCCTGCACGTCCGCTCCGCCTTCACCTGGGAGCCGGGCACCTGGATCACCGAGGAGGACCCCATGGAACAGGCCATCGTCTCC
>DATDAH010000164.1:0-16748 GCA_036525535.1 Acidimicrobiales bacterium | reverse complement strand
GGCCACCCGGCCGACCGGAGAGAAGGCCAAAGCCTCGTCGGCCATCACCAACGGCGAGGATCGGCGCCGCTTCCTGATCGGCGCCGGGGTGACCGGGGCGGTCGCCCTCTTCAGCGCCGGCATCGGGCGCCGCCTGAAGACCCGGTTCTCGGTCGAGTCGGAGCGGTCGGCGTTGACCCTGCCCGCCGTCGAGCCCGCAGCCAGCGTCCGCGATCTCGACGCCGAGGGGCTGACCCCCTACCTCGTCCCCAACGCGGACTTCTACCGGATCGACACGGCGCTGACCGTGCCCCAGATCGCTCCCGACGACTGGACGGTGCGCATCACCGGCATGGTCGACCACGAGATCGAGCTGACCTACGCCGACATCCAGGAGCGGGCCCAGGTCGAGGAGATCGTGACCCTGTCCTGTGTGTCCAACGAGGTCGGCGGCGACCTGGTGGGCAACGCCCGCTGGCAGGGCATCCTGCTGGCCGACCTGCTGCAGGAGGCCGGGCCCCAGGACGGGGCGGAGCAGGTGGTGGGCGTCTCGGTGGACGGCTTCACCGCCGGGTTCCCCCTCGAGGTCGCCCTCGACGGTCGACCGGCGATGATCGCCATCGGCATGAACGGCGAGCCCCTGCCGGTGGTCCACGGCTTCCCGGCTCGCCTCGTCATCCCCGGCCTGTACGGCTACGTGTCGGCCACCAAGTGGCTGAGCGAGATCCGGCTCACGACGTGGGACGGCTTCGACGGCTACTGGATCCCCCGGGGCTGGTCGAAGGAGGGCCCGATCAAGACCGAGAGCCGCATCGACGTCCCCCGGGGCGGGTCGTCGCTGACCGCCGGGACCAACGCCATCGCCGGGGTGGCCTGGGCGCCGACCCGCGGCATCGACAAGGTCGAGGTCCAGGTCGACGACGGCGACTGGCAGGAGGCCCGCCTCGGCGACGAGACCACCGACCTGAGCTGGCGCCAGTGGGTCCTCGAGTGGGACGCGCCCACCGGCGACCACCAGATCCGGGTCCGGGCCACCGACGGCGAGGGCGAGACCCAGACCGACGAGATCGCTCCCCCCGCCCCCAGCGGCGCCACGGGCTGGCACACCATCAGCGTCACCGTCGCCTGACCCACCGACCGTTCTGGCGCCTGATTGAGGCGCCATGGCGCCTCAATCGGGCGCCAGTTCGGGTGGTCGGATCGCCGGCCCGGCGCGACACTCGCCGAATGGACGTGACGATGACCGGCGCCGGCTTGGTCAGCGCCGACGAGGCCGAGATCGTGCGCAACTCGATGGACGTGGTCCGCCTCCTGGTGACCGATCGGGGTGACGTGCAGGTCTCGGAGTACGTGAGCTCGGACCGGGTCGGCCCGCCGGCCCACACCCACCGCTGGCACGAGATCGAGTACGTCGTCGAGGGCGCGGTCGAGTTCCTGCTCGACGGCGAATGGCGCCGGCTCGAGGCCGGTGGCGTCCAGGTCCTGCCCGCCGGCGCCACCCACTCCGTCCGGGTCCCCGACGGCGAGGCCCGGGTCCTCATCGTCACCGTCGGCGCCCCCTTCGACGGCTTCGCCCGTGATCTCGCGGCCCTTCCCGCCGACGCGACGGGCCCAGAGGTCGTCGCCATGGCTGCCCGCCACGGCGTCGAGGTGGTCTGACCTCTTGTTCTGGCCTCTGATCCTCCGCCTATGACCGGCGGATCAGAGGCCAGAACGGGGGAGAGTGGGGGCATGGACGTCGAGATGAGGGGTGCCGCGCTGGTTCGGGCCGACGAGGCCGAGGTGCTGCGGTCGCCGACCGACTTGATCCGGCTGCTGGTGACCGACCAGGGCAACCTGCAGGTGGCCGACATCACCAGCACCGACCGGATCGGCCCGCCCGTGCACACCCAGGAATGGCACGAGATCGAGTACGTCATCGACGGCGAGGTCGAGTTCTGGCTCGACGGGTCGTGGCACCAGCTCGGCCCCGGCGGCGTCCAGGTCCTGCCCGCCGGCGTCCCCCACACCGTCCGGGTCCCCGAGGGCGAGGCGAGGATCCTCCTGGTGACGATCGGCGCGCCCTACGACGCCTTCATCCGTGACATGGTCGACCTCGACAACGACCCCGACGCTCCCGGCTCAGCCAAAGGTGAAGCCGCCACCCGCCACGGCGTGAAGACCATCCCCTGAACGACTGTTGGGGCTGACCGGCACAGCGCCGGGGTCAGGCCGGCCGGAACACCGGGAGCTTGAGGGCGTCGGTGAGGTCACGGTACGTGACCACCAGGTCCATCCCGATGGCGACATCCTCCAGCGGGCAGTCGACGACCTCGCTGATCATCCGCGGGCCTTCCTCCAGGTCGACGATGGCGGCGACGTAGGGGACCCGGGCGTCGAAGGGCGGGAGGTCGTTCCGGCGGACGATGGAGTAGGTGTAGAGGGTCGCCCGGCCGCAGGCCTCGGCCCACGAGACCTCCTCGCTCCAGCAGGTCTTGCAGAACGGGCGGGGGTAGTACTGCCACAGGCCGCAGGCGCGGCAGCGTTGGATGACCAGCCGCTCCTCGGCGGCGCCGTCCCAGAAGGGCTGGGTCTCGGGCTCGATCGTGGGGAGATCGAACCGGCCCTCGCTCACCTGTTGGTCCGCTCCTGGCGCCTCCGTCGCCGGGCCGCTCGGGCCTCCGCTTCGCTCACGCTCAGCCCAGCTCCGTGCCCAGGATGGAGACGAACGAGAGCATCTCGCCGGGGTAGCCGCCGAGGTTGTGGACCAGGCCGAGGCCCCGGTCGGCGGTCTTGATCCGGCGCTCCTCTGGGGCCTCACCCCGGAGCTGCAGCCAGTTCTCGAAGTGCATGCGCAGGCCGGAGGCGCCGACGGGGTGGCCGAAGGACTTGAGGCCACCGTCGGGGTTGACCGGCAGGTCGCCGTCCAGGTCGAAGGTGCCGGCCAGCACCTCCTTCCAGGCCATGCCCCGCTCGGCGAAGCCCAGGTCCTCCATGAGGACCAGTTCGGTCGGCGTGAAGCAGTCGTGGACCTCGGCCATGGCCAGCTGCGCGCGGGGGTCGGTGATGCCGGCCTGCGCATACGCATCGGCCGCGGCCTTCGCCGCCTCGGGGAAGTGCGTGTAGTCGTAGGCCGGGTCGAGGTTGCCCGCCTTGGTGCCGGCGACGAAGCCGAGGCCCTTCACATACAGCGGCTTGTCCGTGTAGTTGTGCGCGTCCTCGGCCCGGCAGACGATCGCCGCCGCCGACCCGTCGGCCACGCCGCTGCAGTCGAAGACCGACAGCTGGCCGGCGACGGTCGGCATGGCGCAGATCTGCTCGGCGCTGGTCTCCCGCCGGAACTGAGCCCGTTCGTTGCGGGCGCCGTTGTAGTGGTTCTTCTCGGCGATCTTGGCCACGACCATGCGCAGCTCGTCGGGGTCGACGCCGTAGCGCTTGGCGTACGCGGGCAGGATCATGGCGTACATGGCCGCGGCGGTGAGCGTCCGGCCGGTGCCGTCGGTCGGGATCTTGGCCGCCCCCGACAGGCCCTGGTAGCCGCCGTCCTTCACCTTCTCGACACCGATGGCCATGGCCACGTCGTAGGCCCCGGCGGCCACGGCGTAGCAGGCCTGGCGCAGGGCCTCGGAGCCCGTGGCGCAGAAGTTCTGCACGAGGCTGACCGGCTTGTCGACCAGCTTCAGCGGACCGGCCAGGTCCATGCCGCTGGTGCCGGACATGGCGGTGCCCAGCCAGTAGGCGTCGACGTCCGCGGGCGTGATGCCCGCCGACTCGTAGGCCTCGTTCGACGATTCAATGAGCATGTCGTCGGTCCCGGTGTCCCAGCGCTCACCGAAGCGGGTGCAGCCCATGCCGATGATGGCGACCTGGTCCTTGATGCCGTGCGAACCCATGTCAGTCCTCCTTGGGAAGGAGCCGGGCCTTCCAGAAGTAGTTGTGGATGCCGTCCTGGGTGCCCAGGACGCGGAACGTCATCTCCACCCGGTCACCGATGTGCACATCGTCTTCGGAGCAGTCGGTCAGCTCGCAGGGGAAGCGCCCGCCCCCGTCGAAGTCGAGGATGCCGAAGACGATCGGCGGGCTGGGCGAGTAGGCCATGCGGTCGACCGTGAAGGTGGCGATGGTGGCCTCGACGTCGGCCATCGGGGCCGGGTCCATGTCGTCCTGGTGGGCGTTGGTGAACGCCACCCGGGCCGGCGGCAGGTGCAGGGCGCCCGACGCCTTGTCCCGCGAGCCCTCGAAGGCGAACTTCCAGTCCTTGCTCCGGTGGGCCACGGCGGTGGACGACCGGGCCGGCTCGGGCCGGTTGGGGGGCTCCAGCTCGATCTCGCCCCGCCAGGCCAGGAACGTGCCGTAGGACAGGTCGGCCGCGGCCGCCACCTGGGCGGCGACGGGTCGGCCGGACGCACCCGATACGGCGTCGGTGGCCCGGAAGAGGAGGACGTCGGCGCCGTCGACCAGCGACATCAGGGCCAGGACCTCACCGGGCTCGGCGGACTCGACCATGGTGGCCAACAGGAGGCCCGCGTGGGCGGTGGCGGTGTTGCCGACGGTGGCGCTCAGGTCGTCCACGACCTCGACCCCGCCGAGGGCCTTGGCCATGCGGCCGGCGGCCCGGGCGTTCTGGCTGTGGACGGCGACCTTGCTCACGGCGTCGGCCTCCAGCGAGGCAGCCTTGAGGGCGGCCTCCCAGGCCTGGCGGCCGAGGTCGGGGTAGACGGACTCGCCGAAGCGGTCCTCCCACGTGCGGGAGTGACGGTCGCCCGGGCCCCGCCAGCGCTCGGTGAACTCATCGGTGACGGAGGCGCCGCCGAGGTACTCGGCGATCACGTCGCCGTCGCCGACGAGGGCGGCGGAGCCACCATCACCACCGGAGGCCTCCTCGGCGCTGGACGGGCGGCCGGAACGCAGGTCGGCGCTGACGACCAGCGTGGTCCCACTCGAGTCGAGGGCCGAGCGCAGCGCACCGACGCCGGAGCGGATGGCGCCGCCGGCGTCCATGGCCAGCGCGCCCGAGTCCAGCCGGAGTGCGGCGTGGACGGCCGTGGCATTGGTCTTGTCCAGGTAGGCGGGGGCCGACGTGGCGAACCACAGACGATCCGGCGCCGCGCCAGGCCCGCCCTTGAGGGCCAGCCGTCCGGCCTCGACGGCCATGGTGGTCGTGTCCTCGTCGTAGGAGGCGACGGATCGGGTGCCCTTGCCCCCGCCCTTGCCCAGCACGCCCCGGATGTCGCCCCGTTGGAGGCGGTGATGGGGGACGTAGCCCGCCACGCTGATCAGTCCTCGCACGGCTCCGGAGGGTACTTCTGGACGACCCCTCCCCGGCATTGGGGGCGGGTCAGAGCAACGGCACCACACACGAGTCGACCCGCCCCATGCGGCCAAGCTCCGCCACCCCAAAGCCGAACGTGCGCCGGTCGCGCCACGGATCCGTGGTGCAGGCGGCGCAAGTTCGGCGTCGTACCCTCCCGAACATGCGACTGGGTGACGTGGTTCCCGGCGAGGGGCCGGACAACGGCAAGCCCCTGGACGGGATCCGGGTGCTGGCGGCCGAGCAGATGCAGGCCCTCCCGTACGCCACGCAGCTCCTGGGGCGCCTCGGTGCCGAGGTCGTCAAGGTCGAGCACCCGGTGCACGGCGAGTCCGGGCGGGGGGCGACGCCGGCCATGGAGGACCCGTTGGGCCGGACCGTCGGGGCCACCTTCCTGCGCAACAACCTGTCCAAGAAGAGCGTGGGCCTCGACCTGAAGGCGCCGGCCGGCAAGCAGCTCTTCCTCGACCTCGTCCCCCAGTTCGACGTCGTAGCCGAGAACTTCAAGGCGGGGACGATGGACCGGCTCGGCCTCGGCTACGAGGACGTCCGCGCCGTGCACCCCGGCGTCATCTACGTGTCGGTGTCCGGCTTCGGGAACCGGGACGACAGCCCCTACCGGGAATGGCCGGCGTACGCCTCGATCGTCGAGGCCATGTCCGGCATCTACGCCTGGGCCCAGCGCCCGGGCGAACCGCCCCGGCCCAACCCGGTCGGCGCCCTCGGCGACATCAGCAGCGCCCTGTTCGGCGTCATCGGGATCCTGGCCGCCCTCCGCCACCGGGATCGCACGGGCGTCGGCCAGTACGTCGACATCGCCATGCTCGACGCCGTCGTGGCCATGACCGACGTCGTGTCCAACCTCTGGTCGCTGGGCCAGCACCCGGATGCCCCGCTGCCGATGATCCTCGACGCCTTCGCCACCAAGGACGGGTACCTCAACATGCAGGTCGTCCGGGAGCACCAGTTCGCCGCCCTGATGACCCTGATCGGCCGCCCGGAGTGGGTCGACGACCCCCGCTTCGCCGAGCGCCTCGGCTGGGCCGAGTACCTGGAGAGCGACATCCGGCCCGCCATCGAGGCCTGGCTGGCCGACAAGACCCGGCTGGAGGCCACCCACCTGCTCAGCGACGTGGGCATCGCCGCCGGGCCCGTCCACACGTCGCCTGAGATCATCGCCGACGAGCACGTGGCCAAGCGCCACATGATCGTCGAGATGGAGCGCACCGACGGCGTGGCCGACCCGGTCCTCATCCCTGGTAACCCGGTGAAGCTGTCGGCGGTGGCCGAGGGCCCCGAGACCCGCATCCCATGGGTCGGCGAGCACACGACCGAGGTCCTGCAGGCCGAGCTCGGCCTGTCCGGCGTCGAGCTGGATCAACTGCGGGCCGACGGGGTCGTCACCTGAAGGGCGTCCCTGTCCTGGTGGCCGGGCTCCTGCTGCTCACGGCGTGCAGCGGCGACGACGCCCCGGCGTCGACCGCGACCACCCGCGCGGCCACGACGTCGAGCGTGGCCCCGCCCACCTCCGAGCCGCCGGCCTGCGCCGACCTGGCCGACGACTACCTCGACACCTTCTTCGCCCTCGGCGCGGGCACGCCCCGGAACCCCGAGGCCACTCGGGTCCGCCTGCCCGTGGCCGCCCTGTTGGCCATCGACCAGCAGGCCCGCGATGCCGGCTGCCGTGACTTCATCGACGTCGCCTGCAGCGCCTACGCCGAGCTCGAGGCCCAAGGCCTCCGGGCCACCAACAGCAACCCACCCCCCAGCTGCTGACACCCGCCACAGAGGGTCAGTCGACGAGCTCCTCGCCGAGGCCGACCCGGTCGACCTCGCAGGCCGGGGTGAGGCCGGCGACGTCGGCGGGCTCGACCGAGCCGACGGTGTCGCCCCACGCCGCGTCGTCGCCGTCGCGGACCTCGGGCACGGCGATGTCGGCGGTCTGCCCGTCGAAGAGCTGGTCGCCGAAGAGCACGGCGAGGTGGACCACGAAGGCCTGTGGTGCGCCCGACGTGTTCGCCAACCGGCCGCCGACCTCCACCAGGTCGTCCACCACCTCACAGCGGTCGACCTGGACGGCGTACTGGTCGGGCGTGGCCGGCGCCACCTCCACGACTTCGGCGGGGACGTCGACGTCGTCGTCCTCGGCGTCGTCTTCGCCGTCGGGCAGGACCTTCACGGCCAGCCACGCGGCCCCGGCCAGGACGAGCGCGCCCAGGCCGACGACCAGGAGGATCGACACGACCGGCCGGATCCAGGTCGGTCTCTCCGCCACGGCGTCAGTGTGGCCCATCCCGGGCCCCCGCGTTTCTGACGGGTCGTCAGATCCTCGGTAGCCTCCGGGCCCATGGACTTCGAGTTCTCCGAGGAGCAGCAGGCCTTCGCGAAGGAGGTCGAGGCGTTCCTCGACGAGCACGACGACCCCCACGTCTTCGACGTGACCCGGGAGAACATGGCGCAGATCGTCGACACGCCCAAGCGCCGGGCGTTCATGGCCCTCCTCGGGGAGCAGGGCTGGCTGGGGATGACCTGGCCCAAGGAGTACGGCGGTACCGAGGGCGAAGGGGTCTACGAGTACCTGCTCAACGAGCAGCTGGCCGGACGGGGTGGACCCCAGATCGGCAAAGGCGTCGGGATCATCGGCAAGACCCTGATCCGCCACGGCAACGAACGGCTCAAGGCCGAGTTCCTGCCCAAGATCCTGCGCAACGAGGTCGAGTTCGCCGTCGGCTACTCCGAGCCCGATGCCGGGTCCGATGCCGCCTCCATGAAGTTGAAGGCGGTCAAGGACGGCGACGGCTGGATGCTGAACGGGCAGAAGGTGTGGACGACCTCGGCCCACTTCGCCGAGTGGTACTGGGTCGGGGCCCGCACCGACCCCGACAACAAGCACCAGGGCATCACCCTCTTCCTCGTCCCCCTCGACCATCCCGGGATCACCATCAAGGAGATCTGGACGATGGGCGACGAGCGCACCAACGAGGTGTTCCTCGACGACGTCTGGGTCCATGACGACTACGTCGTCGGCGACGTCAACAAGGGGTTCCAGTACATCTCCGAGGCCCTCGACCTCGAGCGCTTCACCATGTTCACGTTCTCGCCGGTGAAGCAGCGCTTCGACATCCTGGTCGACTACGTGCGCACGGCCTCCCGGGACGGCGAGCCCCTGCGGGACGACCCCGTCGTGCGCCGCCGCATGGCGCAGCTGGCCACGGACCTCGAGGTGTCCCGGGTGCTGGGCCTGCGGGTCGTGCACGCGTCGATGAAGGGCGGCGCGCCGCCCACGACCCAGGCCTCGGAGTACAAGCTCTTCACCACCGAGCTGTCGAAGCGGCTGGCCGACGCCTCCATGGACATCTGCGGACCCGGCAGCCAGCTGCGGGTGCGGACCGAGGAGGCCCCGCTCGAGGGTCGGGCCGAGTCGACGTACCGCTACACGGTCATCGACACCATCGGGGGCGGCACCTCCGAGGTCCAGAAGAACATCATCGCCCGGCGCGAGCTCGGCCTCCCCAAGAACTTCTAGCTCGTGCGCCTCCGTCCTGAGAGCGACCCGGCGGCACCAGTCGCCGCTGAGGTCGACCTTCGCCGAAAGGTTGGCGGGCGATGACGACGGCTGGGCCGCTCGCCGGCGTGCGGGTGCTGGACTTCTCGACCGTCGGCCCGGCGGCCCGCTCGGCCCGCTGGCTGGCGGACTACGGCGCCGACGTGGTCAAGATCGGGGCGCCGACCCGCGCCGGGGCCGTCCAGATCGAGCCCGTCTTCTACGCCTACTCGGCCCACCGGGGCATGCGCCGGATCCGCCTCGACCTGAAGGCCGACGCCGGTCGGGCCGCCTTCCTGCGCCTGGCCGAGACCGCCGACGTGGTCATCGAGAGCTTCCGTCCCGGCGTGGTCGACCGGCTGGGCATCGGGTACGAGGCGGTCAAGGCCGTCAACCCGGGGATCGTCTACTGCTCGACCTCCGGCTACGGCCAGGACGGGCCCCGCTCGCAGTGGGCGGGCCACGACCTGAACTACCTGGCCGTCGGCGGCTACCTGGACTGCTCGGGCCGCGGCGCCGACGGCGGGCCCGCCCTGCCCGGTGCCACCATCGCCGACTCGGCCGGCGGCGGCATGCAGGCCGTCATGGGGATCCTGGCCGCGCTCGTCGCCCGCCAGTCGACCGGCGAGGGCCAGCACCTCGACGTGGCCGCGGCCGACGGCGTGCTCGCCCTCATGTCGCTCTACGTCGAGCAGAGCCTGGCCACCGGCGACGCGCCCGGGCCCCGCCACGACCTCCTCACCGGACGCTTCGCCTGTTACGACCTCTACGAGGCGTCCGACGGCGGCTGGCTGTCGGTGGCTGCCATCGAGCCCCACTTCTGGGCCAACCTCTGCCGCCTGCTCGGCCACGCGGAGTTCGTCGACAGCCAGAGCGACGACGCCCGCCAGGACGAGATCCGGGCCGCCTTCCGGGCCCGTTTCAAGGAGAAGACCCGGGACGAGTGGGCCGCCGAGCTGGGCCCCGCCGACACCTGCGTGGCCCCCGTGCTGACCGTCGCCGAGGCGGCGGCCGACGAGCAGTTCGCCGCCCGAGGCGCCGTTGTCGACGCCACCCATCCGACCGAGGGCACCTTCCGCCAGGTCGGCCCGGTCTTGGCCGGCCAACCCGGCCAGGGCGAGGCGGTCACGGTCCCCGACTGGACCCAGACCTCGACCGTCGAGATCCTCAGCGCCGCCGGCTACACCCCCGCCGAGCTCGACTCCCTCCTCACCGAAGGCGTCATCGCATGACCGCCGTGGAGGAGGTCCGGTCGTGGATCGGGGAGCCCAGGTACGAAGAGGATGGGGGCTTCCCGGCCGAGATGGGCTACGTCTGGTCGTCGCTGTCCTCGACCGAGAACGGCAACCCCCTCTACTGGGACGAGGCCGTGGCCGAAGCGCTGGCGGGCGGGCCGATCGCGCCACCGTCGATGCTCTCGGTCTGGTTCCGACCCCACAACTGGGCGCCCGGGGTGTCCGAGCCCCAGGTCCCCCTGAAGGTCCACTTCGACCTGAAGGAGACCCTCGGCCTACCTGAGGCCGTGATGAGCGACAACGTCATCACCTTCGGCGAGCCCGTCCGCCCCGGCGACCGCATCACCACCCGCCAGATCCTGCGGTCCGTGTCCGACGAGAAGACCACCAAGCTGGGCACCGGCCGCTTCTGGGTCATCGACGTCGAGTACCACACCGACGACGGGACCTGGGTGGGCACCGAGTCCTACACCGGCTTCGGTTATCGGCGGGCTGACGCATGAGCCTCCTACTGGGCGACGTGAGCGTGGGCGACGAGGTGCCCGAGCTGGCCTACGACGTGACCGCCACGACCGTGGTCCTGGGAGCACTGGCCACCCGGGACTGGCGGCCGATGCACCACGACCACAAGTTCGCCACCGAGCGCAACGGCACCCAGGACATCTTCCTGAACACGCCCAACCAGGCCGCCTGGTTCGAGCGCTTCCTCACTGACTGGACCGGCCCGAAAGGGCGCCTCGGCCAGCTCCGGTTCCGCATGCTCGGCTCGGTCTTCCCCGAGGACCGCATGGTCCTGCGGGGCACGGTCACAGCGGTGGCCACAGACAAGGACGGCTGCGGTTGGGTCGACGTCGACCTGACCCTGACGGTCGGCGAGCGGACGTGCACGACGGGCCACGCCCGTGTCGCCATCCCCACCGACGAGGACGACAACCCCTGGGCGTTGCGCGGCGACGCGTGGCGGCCCTTCCCACCTGAGGAGTAGCGAGATGGATCTGGAGTTCAGCGGCGAGCAGGACATGCTGCGGGAGATGGTGCGGGGCCTGCTGGCCCAGCACAGCCCGCTGACCAAGGTCCGGGAGCTGGAGGACGACCCCCAGGGCTTCGACCCCACCCTCTGGGAGCAGCTGAAGGCCCTCGACCTGGTCGGCCTGCTGCTGCCCGAGGCGGCCGGCGGCTCGGGCCAGTCGATGCTGGAGGGCGTCATCCTCTACGAGGAGCTGGGCCGGTCCCTGGCCCCCACGCCGCACTTCGTCAGCGCCGTGCTGACAGGTGGCGTGCTGGCCGCGGCCGGCGGTCAGGACGACCTCTTGGGCGCCATCGCCTCGGGCGACACGGTCGCCACCGTGGCCTGGCTGGAGCCCGACGGCGCCTACCGCCCGCGGGGCGTCCAGACCCGGGCCGACGGCGACCGCCTGACCGGCGTCAAGCGCCACGTGCCCTACGCCGCCGGCGCGGACGTCTTGCTCGTCCTGGCCCGCACGGGGGACGGCGAGGACGACGTCGAGCTGTTCCTGGTCGACCGGGAGGCCGAGGGCGTCACCTTGACCCAGCAGTTCACCATCGCCTCCGACACCCAGTACCGGGTCGACCTCGACGGCGCCGTGGGCACCAAGGTCGAGGGGGCGACCTGGGAGACCTGGCACCGGGTCATGCTCGACGGCGCCGTCCTCCAGGCCGCCGCCGCCGTGGGCGGGGCCCGCTACGCCCTCGACATCACCAACCAGTACGCCAAGGACCGTCAGCAGTTCGGCAAGCCCATCGGCGCCTTCCAGTCGCTGTCTCACTACCTGGCCGACGCCGTGACCCGGGTCGACGGCGCCCAGGTCCTCGTCTACGAGGCCGCGTGGGCCCGGTCGATGGGGCGGCCGATCGACCAGCTCGCCCCCATGGCCAAGCTCTTCGCCGACCAGACCTTCCGCGACGTCACCGCCATGGGCCAGCAGATCTGGGGCGGCGTCGGCTTCACCCTCGAGTACGACATCCAGCTCTTCTTCCGCCGGGCCAAGGCCATGCAGCTCAACTGGTGGGACGCCCACCACCTGGAGGACCTCGTCGCCGACGCGGTCCTCTCGGGCGTCTGACCCCGCTCGGGTTGCACCCTGCGCTTCAGGCCGGCTGGACCTCGACCATGGCGTCGTTGAACCGGGCGCCTCCTGCGAGGTCGGACAGTGTGTCGGGGGCGAAGGCGTTGGCGGTCAGACCTTCGGGGGTGGCCTTGCACCAGAGGCCCTTGGGGATGCTGGCCACGCCGGGGCGGATGGCGTCGTCCACTGCCACGGCGACGGTGATCGACGCCTGGCCGTTGGTCACGACAGCCTGCTGACCCTGCGTCAGGCCTCTCGACTCGGCGTCGGCCGGGTGCAGGTGCACGCTCGGATCCGACGAGTCGTACTCGCCGAACATGGACGTGATCGTGCGGTTCGTGGCGGGCGTCAGCAGGATCAATGAGCCCCCCGTGACGTCGTTGTCCCGGTAGGTCGGGAGGCGGTCCGAAGTCGGGTCGTCGGTGACCAGGCGGGCCTTGCGGGAGGTGGAGCCGGCGTGAGCGGGCCACAGGTCCTTGAACTGGACCGCACCCTCGGGCTGGAGGCGCAACGGCAGCTCGAACGGCCCGACCATCAGCGCCCGCAGGCGCGCCGGGCTGGGGTCGAAGGCCTCACTCTCCAAGCCGAGGCGGATGGCCAGGCCGTGGGCCACCTGGTTGTTGGGCCGGCTCTCGCCGACCGGCGGGATCACGGCCGGGGAGTCCTGCACCCAGTAGCCGCCGTAGCCGGCGACGATGTCGTCGACCTCGAAGCTGGTGGTGGCCGGCAGCACGATGTCGGCGAAGCGGGCGGTGTCGGTCATCACCTGGTCGTGGACCACGGTGAACAGGTCATCCCGGGCCAGGCCCTCGTGGACCGCGGGCTGGTTGGGGGCCGACGCGGCCGGGTTCGAGCCCTGGACGAAGAGGACGTCGACCGCACCGCCCTCCCCCGCCAGGACGGCGCCGAAGCGGTTCATGTTGACGATGCGCCGGTTCGGGTAGTCGCCGCCGCCGAGCACGGCGTTGCGCACGGCGCCTGCGGTCGGGTCCTCGGCCGGGCTGGTCGCCCCGACGACGCCCGCACCCGGGCGACCGAAGGCACCGGCCAGCACCCACAGCGACATGGTCGCCCGGTGGGCCGAGCCGCCGTTGCGGTTGCGCTCCATGCCCCAGCCGACCCGCAGCATCGGCGCCTGGGCCCCGACGATGTCGTCGACGAAGCCGGTGATGTCCTCGGGCTCCAGCCCGCAGACCTCGGCCGCTCGCTCGACCGTCCACTCGGCACAGGCGGCGAGGTACTCGTCGGCCCCCTCGGCGTGCTCGTCGACGAACGCCCGGTCCACGGCGCCCCGTCGCTCGAGCTCCGCGGCCGCGGCCATGGCCAGGACCACGTCGGTCCCCGGCTTCACCGGCAGGAAGCGACTCGCCCGGTCCGCGGCGGGCGTCCGGCGGGGGTCGATGACCACGACCTTGGCCCCCTCCCGGGCTCGAGCCTCGATGCGAGGAGCGAGGTGGGAGTTGGACACGGTCGGATTGGCGCCCCAGACCACGATGAGGTCGCTGTCGGCCACGTCAGTCGGGTCGGCACTCGGCATGGTCCCCAGCACCAGCCGCCACGCTTTGGAGGCGGTCGCGGCACAGATCGTGTGCTCCACCTCGGCCGCTTCCAGCGCTTCGAACAGCAAGGGCGTGAGGCCGTCGCTCTCCAGAACCGCGGCCGAGGAGTTGTAGAGGTAGGGCACGACCGACGACGGCCCGTGCTCATCGATCGCGGTGCGGATGTGGGCCGCGATCTCGTCCAAGGCCTCGTCCCAGCCGAGCGGCTCGAACTGGCCCGAGCCCTTCGGCCCGGTCCGGCGCAGCGGGGTCGTCAGGCGCTGGTCGCCGTGGATGCGCCGGGTCATGCGCCGCACCTTGCGGCAGATCCAGCCGTCGGTCAGCGGGTTGGCCGCCTCCCCCTCGGGCACGGCGTCGATGGCCGTGATCCTCTCGTCCTCCACGGTGATCGAGAGCGAGCACCCGTCCGGGCAGTCGAGCGGACAGGCCGTGGTGATCGTGCTCACGAGTGAAGGCTAGACAGGGCGCCGTGAGCACCGCCCTCGATTCCGCCCGAGACCTCTACAGCACCATCGCCGCCAACGCCGAGCGCACGTCTCCCGAGCCCGTACCGACCGAGACCGTGGAGGCCCTGACCGAAGCCGGGCTCCACGCCATAGCCACGCCCCGGGAGGTGGGCGGGTCGGAGCTGACCCTGGTCGAGCAGATGGACGTCCTGGCCGAGGTCGCCCGGGCCGACGGATCGGCCGGCTGGTGCCTGCTGGCCAACTCGTCGACCATCGCCTTCTTCGGCGCGTGGGCCGGGGACGGCTTCGCCGAGAAGCTCTTCGCCGACGGGGTGCCGCTGGCGGCCGGCCAGTTCGCGCCCAACGGCGTGGCCGTCCCCGAGGACGGCGGCTACCGACTGACCGGCGATTATCAGTTCGGCTCCGGCATCGCCCACTCGTCGTGGGCCGGAGCGGGCACCATCACCGAAGAGCCCGAAGGCACCGACCCCCGCTTCCTGTTCGCCCTCATGCCCGTCGCGGACATCGAGCTACGGGGCAACTGGGACGTGCTCGGCCTCGAGTCGACGGCCAGCTATGACTACGCCGTCCGCGACGTCCACGTGACCGAGGAGGCCACGTTCGACTTCTTCGCCCCCGTCCGCCGCCGGGGCGGGCCGACCTACGACCTGGGCGTCATGTGCCTGACCGCCGTGGGCCACGCCGGGTTCGCCCTCGGGGTCATCCGGCGGGTCCTCGACGAGCTGGTCGACGTGGCCCGGACCAAGCACCGAATGGGTGCGGCCACGCCGCTCAAGGAGAGCGACCGCTTCGTGTACGCCGTGGGCCAGCTCGAGTCCCGCTTCCGGGCGGCCAAGGCCTGGGTCCACGAGGCCGCGTCCGCGGCCGAGGCCTCGGTCGCCGGAGGCGGCGAGCCCGACCTGTCCGCCATCACCGCCTGTCGGCAAGCCAGCGTCTTCGTCAGCCAGCAGGGCGCCGACATCGCCCGGGAGGCCTACCTCCTGGCCGGCACCACGGCCCTGCGCGACGGTCCCCTCCAGCGCGGCTTCCGCGATCTCCACGCCGGCAGCCAGCACTTCTTCGCCTCCGACGCCGCCACATTGGACCTCGGCCACGAGCTCCTGGCCTGACTCAGTCCCGCCAGACGCTGGCCATGTCCATGAGGTCGACGCGGAGGCGCTTGTGTCCGATGCCGTCGGCGACGAGGCGGGCCTCGGCGGTCTCGAGGGCCTGGGCCTGGACCTGCTCATCGGTGGCCTCGTCCTCGCTGCGTAGCTCGTAGCGGAGGTTGAACCAGGTCAGGGCCGGGCTGTAGATGAACGTGCCCTCTCGGCTGAAGGACGACATCAGGATGTCGTGCTCGTCGGCTCGGCGCCGCAGCGCAGCCTGCTGCTCCTCGTCGAGGCCGTCGAACTGGCCCCGCACGGTCGCCCGGAAGATGCGCATCCCCCGACCGTAGATCCGACCCGATGCGAACTGGCGCCCGATTGCGGTGCCAGAGCACCACAATCGGGCGCCAGAACGAGGGGGTCAGGCGGTGGCGGCGACGAGGTCGCGGTCGCCCACGGGGGCGTCGAGGATGACCAGGAGCTCCTGGGCCTCGGCGAGCTCGATGCAGTCGGCGCCCGCGGCGTCGGCTCGGCCACCGACCTCGAGGCGGATGCGGACCTCGTCGGGGCCCTGGTCGACCACGGTGGCCTGGGCGCCGTAGCACTCCTGGACGCCGCCGTAGAAGCGGACGAGCACGGCGCTGGGATCGTCCGGGTCGGGGACGAGCGAGTCCGGCGTGGCCACGACCGGGTCCACCAGGTCGTCCGTCGGCTCGATGCGGGTCCACGTGACGGCGGTCGAGCCGTCATCGGTCCCCGGAGGGCTGGACACCGCCGTGTCGGGATCCACCGTGGTCGTGGTCGAGTCCGTCGACCCGCCGTCAGCGGCGACGACCTCGTCGGCATCGTCCCCGCCACACGCGGCGCCGAGGGCGGCCACGACGAGAAGCGGCAACAGGACTCGGGTGAGCTGACGCATGGGGGATCTCCTGGATTCGGGTGCGGCGCCGTTGCCGCCACTGCATCTGACGACGGCCACGGGCGCTCAGTTCCCGGGATCCGGGAGTCGGGCGGGGTCCAGGCCGGGTGGGACGACCAGGATCAGCCGGGCGGCGCCCACGGCGGCCACCCGGCGACGCTCGCCGCTCTCGGGATCCAGCCACGCCGGGCTCATCCCCGCGAACACCGTGACCAGGAAGCGGTCGGGGTCCGGCGCCGCGGCCCGGGCCGCGGTCGCCACGCCCGCAAGGTCGGGCAGGGTGGCCAGCGTGTTGATGCCGTCGGCCATCTGGCCGGCGATCGTCGCCAGCTTGGGCCCGAAGACGGCGACGATGACGGGCGGCGGCGGGTTGGGGCACAGGAAGCCGTCGACCCCGCCCACCGTGCCCGCCCAGACCTGGCGGATCACCGCGATGTACTCGGCCAGTGCCGCCCGGCGCTCGGGGTCGTGGGCGGGCACCCGGCCCAGCGCCAGTTGCTCGGCGACGTAGGAACCGGTTGGGCTGGTCCCGGCGCCGAGCCCGAGCAGCAGCCGTCCTCCGGACACCTCCTGCAGGGTG
>DATDAH010000163.1:0-7135 GCA_036525535.1 Acidimicrobiales bacterium | reverse complement strand
TCCGGCCCGAACCGGATCGGCCAGGGCATCGAGTTCGACTACTGCTGCGTGCACGCCAGCTTCGCCCTCCGCGACGCCGGCTTCGAGACGGTCATGGTCAACTGCAACCCGGAGACGGTGTCGACCGACTACGACACCAGCGACCGCCTCTACTTCGAGCCCCTGACCCACGAGGACGTGCTGAACGTGCTCGAGGCGGAGGCCGACTCGGGGGAGATCGTCGGGGTCATCGTGGCCCTGGGCGGCCAGACCCCCCTCAAGCTGGCCGGCGTCCTGCCCGAGGACATGGTCCTCGGCACCAGCGCCGCCGCCATCGACCTGGCCGAGGACCGCGAGCGCTGGAACGCCCTCTGCGCCCGGCTGGAGATCCCCCAGCCCGCGGGTGGCACCGCGGTCACGGTGGACGAGGCCCTGGCCGTCGTCGAGCGGGTCGGCTACCCGGTGCTGATGCGGCCCTCCTACGTCCTCGGGGGCCGGGCCATGTCCATCGTCTACGACGACGACGGCCTGCGGTCGGCCATGGCCGAGCTCGCCGGCTTCGGCTCGCTGGGCAAGGAAGGTGGGCTCTCGGCCGAACGCCCGGTCCTGGTCGACCGGTTCCTGGAGGATGCGGTCGAGGTCGATGTCGACGCCCTGCGGGACCACACCGGCGACTGCCTTATCGGCGGGGTCATGGAGCACGTCGAGGAGGCGGGGGTCCATTCCGGGGACAGCGCCTGCATCATCCCGCCGCCCTCGCTGTCCGACGAGACCCTGGCCGTCATCGAGACCCACACCCGGGCCATCGCCGAAGCCCTCGACGTCCGGGGGCTCATCAACGTCCAGTACGCGGTCAAGGCCAACCAGGTCTTCGTGATCGAGGCCAATCCCCGGGCCTCCCGCACGGTGCCGTTCGTGGCCAAGGCCACCGGCGTTCCGCTGGTGAAGCTGGCGGCCCGGGTCATGGTCGGCGCCACCCTGGTGGCGCTCCGGGCCGAAGGCCTCCTGGTCGACAAGGTCGTGGGCGACCACGTCGCGGTGAAGGAGGCGGTGCTGCCCTTCGACCGCTTCCCCGACGTCGACACCGTCCTCGGCCCGGAGATGCGCTCGACGGGTGAGGTCATGGGCATCGACCTGACGATGGGCCTGGCGTTCGCCAAGAGCCAGATCGCCGCCGGCGACCGACTGCCCGAGTCGGGCACGGTCTTTCTCTCCCTGGCCGACCGGGACAAGCCCACGGCCGAAGCCGCGGCGCGGCTCTTCCGCGAGCTGGGTTTCGCCATCGCCGCCACCGCAGGCACCGCCCGCTTCCTCGAGGAGCGGGGGATCGAGGTGGCCACCGTGGTCGCCAAGTTGGGCGAGGAGACGGGTCACGATGCAGTCGAGCTGATCCAGTCGGGCAAGGTCGACCTGGTCGTCAACAGCCCCCGGGGCCGGGGCCCGAGAGCCGACGGCGCCCACATCCGTCGGGCCGCGGCATCGGCCGACATCCCGGCCGTCACCACGGCGGCCGCCGGTCTCGCCGCGGCCCGGGGCATGGCCGACTGGTCCCGTCACGAGCTGCGGGTGCGGACCCTGCAGGAGTACCACCAGGGTGTCAACGCCGATCAGTTGAGCCTGCCCCTGTGACGGTTGGCTGAGTTGTCGGCTCTTCGCCTGACGGCTCATCGCGATGCCGGCCTACTCGGCCGACCATCCGGCGTTCCGCCGGATCTCACCACCACGGTCGGGTCGGTGACGTTGCCCAACCCGGTCATGACCGCCTCGGGCACGGCGGGGCACGGCACCGAGCTGGCCGCGTACCAGGACCTGTCCCGGCTGGGGGCGGTCGTGGTGAAATCGCTGGCCGGCGGCCCCTGGGCCGGCAACCCGCCACCCCGGGTGCGGGAGGCTCCGGCCGGCATGGTCAACAGCATCGGCCTGCAGGGCCCCGGCGTCCCGGCCTGGCTGGCCGACGACCTGCCTGCCCTCCAGGCTCTGGGGGCCCGGGTGGTGGCCAGCATCTGGGGCCGCTCGGTCGAGCAGTACGCAGAGGCGGCTGCCCTCCTGGCTGATGCTCCCGAGGACGTGATCGCCGTCGAGGTCAACCTGAGCTGCCCCAACCTGGACGGTGGGACCCACCTCTTCGCCCACGACGCCGGCCTGGCGGCCGAGGCCATCGCGGCCACGGCCGCGTGCAACCGCCCCCGGTGGGCCAAGCTCAGCCCCAACACGCCCGACCTGGTGGACATCGCCGAAGCCGTGGCCGGCGCCGGCGCCGAGGCCGTGACGCTGGTGAACACGGTCCAGGCCACGCTGCCCGACGACGAACGGGCGGCGCCCCGCTTCGGCGGCGGCGG
Source organism: Acidimicrobiales bacterium (assembly GCA_036525535.1). Lineage (GTDB taxonomy): Bacteria > Actinomycetota > Acidimicrobiia > Acidimicrobiales > DATDAH01 > DATDAH01. The sequence continues at coordinate 4,817 of DATDAH010000163.1, read as the reverse complement.
GGGGGGCTTGTCGGGACCGGCCATCCACCCGGTCGCCGTCCGGGCGGTCCACGCCGTTCGGGCCGCTCACCCCGACCTGCCCATCGTGGGGGTGGGCGGGGTGACCGACGCCGCCACGGCGCTCGACCTGCTGGCCGCCGGCGCCGACGCCATCCAGGTCGGGACGGCCACCTTCGCCCATCCGGGTGCCCCATCCCGGGTGCTCCATCAACTAGAAACATGGTGCCGTCGCACCCGAACCCCACACCTGCGCGAGCTGATCGGAACGATGCATTGAGCGAAGCCCCGGAGGAACTGCGCCAGAAGCTCTGTCTGGCCCTCGACGTGGACGACCTGGTCGCCGCCAATCGCCTGGCCCGTGACCTCAAGCCCTACTTCGGGGTGGTCAAGATCGGCCTCGAGCTGTTCACGGCCGTCGGCCCCGATGCCATCGGCACCATGATCGACCAGGGCTACAAGGTCTTCGTCGACCTCAAGCTGCACGACATCCCCAACACGGTCGAGCGGTCGGCCCAGGTCCTCGGCTCACTGGGTGCCAGCTACCTGACCATGCACGCCCACGGTGGCGCCCCGATGTTGCGGGCCGGGGTCACCGGTCTCCACGAGGGGGCGGCCAACGCCGGCCTGCCCGAGCCCGTGGCCGTGGCCGTCACCGTCCTCACCAGCGACTCCGACGCCCCCGAGCACATCATCCCCAAGCGGGTCCGGGTGGCCGCCGAGGGGGGCTGCCAGGCCATCGTCTGCGCCGTCGGCGACCTGGCCGACGTCCGCACCCTCACCCCCCGTCTCATCAAGGTCGTCCCCGGCATCCGCCCCGAGGGCGCCCCCGCCGACGACCAGGTCCGGGTGGGCACGCCCCAGGAGGCTCTCGACGAAGGCGCCGACCTCCTGGTCATCGGTCGTCCCATCACGAGGGCCGACGACCCCGTTCAGGCCGCCACCGACCTCGTCGCCTCCGTCGGCTAGCGGATGCCCACGCCGCCGCCGCTCAGCGACGAGCAGCGTCGGGCCGCACTGGAGAAGGCCGCCGAGGCCCGCCGGGTCCGGGCCCAGCTCAAGGCCGACCTGCAGGCGGGCGCCATCAGCCTCGATGATGTCTTCGCCCGCGCCGCGGAGGAAAAGATCGTCGCCGACACCAAGATCCTCGTCGTGCTCGAGTCGCTGCCGAACATCGGCAAGGTCCGGTCCCGACGGACGATGGCCGCCATCGGCATCAGTGAGCGCCAGCGGGTCCGGGGCGTGGGCCAACACCAACGCGAAGCGCTGAAGGAGCGCTTCGCCGAGGAGGAGGGGACCTGATCATCGTCATCGCCGGCCCCGGCGGGGCGGGCAAGGGCACCATCGTCGAACGGCTCATGGCCCGCGACCCCCAGCTCTGGCTGAGCCGGTCCTGGACCACCCGCGCCCGCCGTCCCGGCGAGCCGCGCGACGCGTACGTCTTCACCGATCGCAACGCGTTCATGGCCAACGTGAAGGACCAGGGCTTCCTGGAGTGGGTCGAGTTCCTGGACTACCTGCAGGGCACGCCCGTGCCCGATCCTCCCGAGGGCAAGGATGTCGTCCTGGAGATCGACGTCGGCGGGGCCGAGCAGATCCAGGCCGGCTATCCGGACGAGCTCTTCATCTTCGTGGACACGCCCAGCCGGGCCGTCCAAGAGGAGCGGCTGCGGGGTCGGGGCGACCCCGAGGACAAGATCGTCCAGCGCTTGGGCAAGGCGGACCAGGAGGTCGACTGGGCCCGGGAGCTGGGCATGCACTTCGTCGTCAACGACGACCTCGACCGCGCCGTCACGGAGATCCAAGGCCTCATCGCCGAGGCTCGCGCCAGCGCCCCGTGACCCGTTGGGACGGCGGCGTGGTCACGACGACCGATCGGCTGACCCTGCGCACCTTCCGGGAGGACGACCTCCCCCTCTACGCCGCGTTGAACGCCGACCCCGCGGTCGTCGAGTTCCTCGGCGGGCCGCTGAGCCGCGACGGCTCCGACCGGATCGCGGCCTACGCCAACGAGCTCTGGGCGGGCGAGGGCATCGGCCTGCTGGCGGTCGAACGCACCGCCGACGGGACCTTTCTCGGGATGTGCGGCATCCACGTCCTCGACGCCTATCCCGACGATCTCGAGGCCGGGTGGCGACTGGCCCGCCGGCACTGGGGCCGCGGGTACGCCACCGAGGCCGCCGCGGCCTGGCTGCGCATCGCCTTCGAGGACCACGGGGCCCCCCGGGTGATCTCGGTGACGGACCCGCCCAACCGCCGGAGCATCGCCGTCATGGAGCGCCTCGGCATGACCTTCGACCACGAGGCCGACATCGAGGAGGAAGGCGAGGCCTTTCACGCGGTGATCCACGCCATCACCCGCGGACGCTGGTTCGAGCGCGCCGCCCGGTAGCCTGTTCAGGCCCCTTTCTCCACGGAGTGCTGCATGTCTTCGCGCCATCACACGATGATCGACCCCCGCATCGAGGACCTCCTCGAGCGCGCCGGTGACTCCAAGTTCCGCCTGGTGACCCTCGGGGCCAAGCGGGCCCGGCAGATCAACTCCTACTTCGGCCAGCTCGGCGAGGGCCTCGGCTCCTCGATCCCGCCGCAGGTGACCTCGACGGCCCGGAAGCCGCTGTCGATCGCCTACGAGGAGATCCGGGCCGACAAGATCCTGGCCGTGGCCCCCGAGGACATGCCCCAGGAGCCCGAGGTCGACCCGGACGCCGACGAGACGGTCGCGGCCGATGCCGGAGACGACGCCCAGTCGTAGCCCGCTCGCGGGACGCCGGGTCGTACTCGGTGTCACGGGGGGGATCGCGGCGTACAAGGCCGTCGAGGTCTGTCGTCGGCTGGTGGATGCCGGGGCTCACGTCGCCCCGATCATGACCGAGAGCGCTCAGCGCTTCGTCGGTGAGGTCACCTTCTCCGCCCTCGCCTCCGAGCCCGTCCAGACCTCGCTCTGGGACGAGACCTCGCCCATCCCCCACACCCGCCTGGGACAGGGCGCGGACCTGGTCGTCGTCTGCCCGGCCACGGCCCGCCTGCTCGGGGCCTACGCCGCCGGCATCTCCGACGACCTGCTCACCGCCACCCTCCTGGCCACCCGAGCCCCGGTCGTGATCTGCCCCGCGATGCACACCGAGATGTGGGAGCACCCCGCGGTGCAGGACAACCTGCGGGTCCTGGCCGGCCGGGGCGTCACCATCGTCCCGCCGGACGAGGGCCGGCTGGCCGGCGGCGACGTCGGCGCCGGTCGCCTGGCCGACCCGGAACACATCGTGGCCGCCCTCGAGGCCGCCCTCGGCCCCGACGACCTGGCCGGCCTCGACGTGCTGATCACGGCGGGCGGCACCCGCGAGCCCATCGACCCCGTGCGCTTCGTCGGCAACCGCTCCTCCGGCAAGCAGGGCCACGCCCTGGCCGACGAGGCCGTCTCCCGGGGGGCCAAGGTCACCCTGGTCACCACCGTCGAGCGCGCGGTCGCCCACGGTGTCGAGGTGGTCAAGGTGGCCACCGCGGCCGAGATGGACGCCGCCGTGCGCGAGCGCAGTGACCGGGCCGATGTGGTCGTCATGGCCGCCGCCGTGGCCGACTTCCGACCCGACACTGCGGCGGTCGCCAAGTTGAAGAAGGAGGGCGGCCCTCCCACGGTCACCCTCGTGCCGACCGACGACATCCTCGGGGGCCTGCTCCAGCGCCGCTGGCCCGGTCAGACCCTGGTCGGCTTCGCCGCCGAGACCGACGACGTCGACGCCAACGCCACGGCCAAGCTGGCCCGCAAGCCCGTCGACCTCCTGGTGGTGAACGACGTCTCCCAGCCCGGCGCCGGGTTCGAGTCGGACACGAATGAGGTGCGTATCATGTCGCCCGCCGGATCGACGGTGACCGTCGACCAGCGTGACAAGCGGGCTGTCGCCCGTGCCGTCCTCGATGCCGTGGTGGCCCACCGCGCCACGCCCTGAACCCGATCGTCACACCCCCGACCATGGAGCACCAGTGAGCAAGTTCACCTTCACCTCGGAGAGCGTCACCGAGGGCCATCCCGACAAGATGGCCGACCAGATCTCGGACTCGATCCTCGACGCCATGCTGGCCGAGGACCCCGCCAGCCGGGTCGCCTGCGAGACGCTGGTCACCACGGGGATCGCCATCGTCGCCGGTGAGATCACCACCAACGCCTACGTCGACATCCCGGGCACCGTGCGCCAGACCATCAACGACATCGGCTACGACCGGGAGTCGTTCGGCTACGACGGCAACACCTGCGGCGTCATGGTCTGCATCGACGAGCAGTCCGCCGACATCGCCCAGGGCGTGGACGACAGCGAAGAGGTCCGCTCCGGTACCTCCGGCGAGGACTCGCTCAACAAGCAGGGCGCCGGCGACCAGGGGATGATGTTCGGCTACGCCTGTGACGAGACCGACGTGCTCATGCCGCTGCCGATCCACCTGGCCCACCGCATGGCCGAGCGCCTCACCGAGGTCCGTCGGGCGGGCACGGTCCCGTACCTGCGCCCGGACGGCAAGACCCAGGTCACCTTCGACTACGAGGACGGCAAGCCTGTCCGCCTCACCACCGTCCTGATCTCCACGCAGCACAACGACGGCATCGACCGCGACGAGGTCATCCGCCCCGACCTGATCGAGCACGTCATCCGTCCGGTGATCCCCGAGCAGTTCACCGATGACGAGTACGAGGTCTTCGTCAACCCGACCGGTCGCTTCGTGACCGGCGGTCCCGTGGGCGACGCCGGCCTCACCGGCCGCAAGATCATCGTCGACACCTACGGCGGCATGGCCCGCCACGGCGGCGGCGCCTTCTCGGGCAAGGACCC
>DATDAH010000162.1:0-7361 GCA_036525535.1 Acidimicrobiales bacterium | reverse complement strand
CTTCCAGTACCCCATGGCCATCGCCGGGGTGTCGGTCCTCAACTTCCTGCGCCAGGCCCTGTCGGCCCGCAAGGGCATCGACCTGTCGATCCTGGAGCTGCGCCTCTCGATCATGGAGTGGATGGAGCGCCTCGACATGGACCCCTCCTTCGCCGACCGCTACCTCAACGAGGGGTTCTCCGGCGGCGAGAAGAAGCGCAACGAGATCCTGCAGATGGCGATCCTCGAGCCCGAGCTGGCCATCCTCGACGAGACCGACTCGGGCCTCGACATCGACGCCCTGAAGGTCGTGGCCCGGGGCGTCCAAGAGGTCCGGGCCGAGCGCCCCGCCCTCGGCGTCCTGGCCATCACCCATTACCAGCGCCTGCTCGACCACCTGCAGCCGGACCGGGTGCACGTCCTGTCCGAGGGCCGGGTCATCGCCTCGGGGGGCATGGAGCTGGCCGCTCGCCTGGAGGCCGAGGGCTACGAGGGGATCGTGGCGGCATGACCCTCGACCCCAAGGCCATCCGCAAGGACTTCCCCCTGCTCGCCCAGGAGGTCCACGGCAAGCCGATCTGCTACCTCGACTCGGCCTCGTCGTCCCAGAAGCCCCAGATCGTGCTGGACACGATGGACCACTACTACGAGACGACCCACGCCAACGTCCATCGGGGCGTGTACGCCATCGCCGAGGAGGCCACCCGGCTGATGGAGGAGGCCCGGGGCAAGGTGGCCCGCTTCATCGGGGCGCCCTCCGACCGGGGCATCGTGTTCACCAAGAACGTCACCGAGGGCCTCAACCTGGTCGCCAAGACCTGGGGCAAGGCCAACCTCGGCGCAGGCGACGCCGTCGTGCTCACCCAGATGGAGCACCACGCCAACATCGTCCCCTGGCTCATGCTGGCCGAGGAGACCGGGGTCGAGCTGCGCTGGCTCGGCGTCGACGCCGAGGGCCGGCTCGACCTGAGCGACCTCGACCGCCTGCTCGACGGGGCCAAGCTGCTGACGGTCACCGCCATGTCCAACGTGCTCGGCACCCTCACCCCGGTGCGCCGCCTGGCCGACGCGGCCCACGGCGCCGGCGCCCTCGTCCTGGTCGACGGGGCCCAGTACACGCCCCACCTGCACACCGACGTGGCCGAGCTGGGCGCCGACTTCTACGGCTTCACCGGCCACAAGATGTGCGGCCCCACCGGGGTCGGCGTGCTCTGGGGCCGGGAGGACCTGCTCGAGGCCATGCCCGCCTTCCTCGGCGGCGGGGAGATGATCCGCGACGTCCGCATGGACGGCTGGACGCCGAACGAGATCCCCTGGAAGTTCGAGGCGGGCACCCCGCCGATCGCCGAGATCATCGGCCTCGGCGCCGCCGTCGACTACCTCGAAGGCCTCGACATGGCCGAGGTGCGGGAGCACGAGGTCACCCTCACCGCCTACGCCCTGCGCTCCCTCACCGAGCGCTTCGGTGACGAGCTCACCATTCACGGCCCCACCGAGCCCGGCGAGCGGGGCGGCGTGCTCTCCTTCGCGGTGCGGGGCCTCCATGCCCACGACGTCTCCCAGGTCCTCGACCAGGACGCGGTGTGCGTGCGGGCCGGCCACCACTGCGCCAAACCACTGATGCGACACCTCGACGTGTCGGCCACGGCTCGGGCCTCGTTCTACGTCTACAACGACACCGACGACGTGGACCGATTGGGCGACGCCATCGCCCACACCGTCGAGTTCTTCGCCCTGTAGCGTCCGGAGTCACCGTGCCAGACCTCGAAGACCTCTACCGCGAGATCATCCTCGACCACTACCGCAGCCCCCGGAACCGGGGCGAACTGGAGTCTCCACCCGCCCATCGGGTCGAGGGCTTCAACCCCCTGTGCGGTGACGAAGTCGTCGTCTATCTCGACGTCGACGACGGCGGGAACGTGCGCGAGCTGAAGATCTCCGGCCAGGGCTGCTCGATCAGCCAGTCGTCGGCCTCGATGATGAGCGCCGCCGTCAACGGCAAGTCCGTGGCCGAGGCCCGGGACCTGACCCGGGCCTTCAAGGAGATGATGTCGATCCACGAGCACGAGATCGCCGGGAGCGACGGCGAGCCCGAGGCCGAGACCCCCGAGGTCAACCTGGGCGACCTGGCCGCCCTCCGGGGCGTCGTGAAGTTCCCCGTGCGCATCAAGTGCGCCACCCTCTCCTGGAACACCCTCACCCAGGGCCTGGACGAGATCGAGGCCGAGCGCTCGTAGAGCTGACCTGCTTGCCCCTCCGCTCACCGCGCTGAGGGTCGGTCCGACCAGAGCGAGGGGACACCGAGTCCCGCCGGGAGGGTTCCACGTCCGCTGCCCCCCACTCCGTATGCTGGGATTGCTGTGAGTCGGACGACGAGCGGACTGAAGGGCAATGGCGGCGGACAGGGTTTCTGAGAGTCCGAGACCTGCGCCGACCACGGAGCGCCACCAACGGGTGCTCAGGTGGGCCGTAGACCACCGCGGCGCCATCACCGCCCTGACCGACGCCCTGGTGTGGCCCCTGGCTCTCGCCTACTCGTGCTGGTTGCGGTACGAGTTCACCCTTGCCCCCGTGAACGGCCTCGATCTCGCTCTCCTCGCTCTCTTCGCGGCCGGAGTCCAGGTCGGGCTCGGACGGTGGCAGGGGCTGTACACCGGCCGATGGCGCTTCGGCAGCTTCGAGGAAGTGGCCAACCTCTTCGGGACCGTCGGGATCACCACCGGCGTGGTGTTCGTCGTCAACCTGATCCCGGATCCCCGGCTCGTCCCCAGCGGCGCCGCCCTGGTCTCCGGTCTGGTCGCCCTCGTCATGATGGGCGGCGTCCGCTATGGCTGGCGGCTGTACCTCGAGCACCTGCGGCGCCCGGACCAGGAGCGGGCCAACCGGACCATCGTCTACGGCGCAGGCGATGCCGGCCATCAACTGGTGCGGGCGATGACCAGCGACCCCCGCAGCCCCCTGCTCCCGGTTGCGGTCATCGACGACGATCCCCGGCAGCAGCAGCACCGACTGGCCCGCCACGTCGCCGTCGTCGGCACGGGGGAGGACCTGGCTGCGGTGGCGGCCCGCTACGACGCCGAGATCGTCGTCCTGGCCATACCCAGTGCCACCAGCGAGCTCGTGCGGTCCGTCGTCGCCGAAGGTGAGCAGGCGGGCCTGGACGTGCGGGTCCTTCCCCCGTTGTGGGAGCTGGCCGAGAACAAGGTCCGGGTGAGCGACGTCCGGGCCGTGACCATCACCGACCTGCTCGGTCGCCACGAGCTGGACCTGGACATCGCCGCGATCGCCGGGTACCTCACCGACCGTCGGGTCCTGGTCACCGGAGCCGGGGGCTCCATCGGCTCGGAGCTCTGTCGCCAGATCGCCGGGTACGACCCGGCCGAGTTGGTCATGCTCGATCGCGACGAGTCGTCCCTCCACGCGCTGCAACTGGGCCTGGACGGCGAAGGTCGGGTGGACGACGAGCGGCTGGTGGTGGCCGACATCCGCGACGCCGACCGGATGTTCGAGGTGTTCCGGCGCTTCCGACCCGAGGTCGTGTTCCACGCCGCCGCCCTCAAGCACGTGCCCCTCCTCGAGCTCAACGCCGAGGAAGGGGTCAAGACCAACGTGTGGGGCACCCGGAACGTGCTGGAAGCCGCCCGGACGACCGGCGTCGAGCGCCTGATCAACGTCTCGACCGACAAGGCGGCCGATCCCGTCAACGTCCTGGGTCGCACCAAGCTCCTGGCCGAGCGCCTGACCGCGGGGGTCGCCCAGGACGCCGACGGGACCTACCTGTCGGTGCGGTTCGGCAACGTGCTCGGCAGCCGGGGCTCGATGCTGACCACCTTCCAGCACCAGCTCGACGCCGGCGGCCCGATCACCGTCACCGACGAGGACGTCACCCGGTTCTTCATGACCGTCGAGGAGGCTGTGGAGCTGGTGATCCAGGCCGGGGCCATCGGCCGGGACGGCGAGGTCCTCGTGCTCGACATGGGCGAGCCCGTGCACATCGTCGAGGTGGCCCGTCGGGTGGCGGACTCGGTCGACCCTCCGGTCGAGGTCCGCTTCACGGGGCTCCGCGTCGGCGAGAAGCTGAACGAGGTGCTCTTCAGCGAGGACGAGCAGCCTCAGCCCACGGTGCACCACCTGGTCCACCGGGTGGCCGGCCACCCCCTCGGCCCCGATCGCCTGGTCGCGGCCTGGCCCCCCGACCTCGCGGCGCGCGAGGCCCTCCAGGCCGTCCTGGCCATCACCATCACCCCCGTCGCCCCCCAAGCCCACCGCACGAACTAGCGCCGGCTCACCGGTCGACGGCGGCTCAGGGGATGTTGGTCTTCACCTCGCACTGCTGGGCGGTGTCCGTCTCGGTCCCGCCGTTGCAGTTGTCCTGCTGGGGACCACCGATCAGATGGTCGTTGTTCTGACCACCGAGCAGCTGGTCGAAGCCCGGCCCGCCCGCGATCAGGTCGTTGCCCCCGTTCCCCTTGAGGATGTCGTTGGCGTAGCTGCCGACGAGGTGGTCGTTGCCCCCGGCGCCGCTGATCTGATCGCCCTGGCCACCGCCGTTGGCGACGTCGTTGCCCGGGCCGAGGGTGATGATGTCGGCGCCGCCGAGCCCGCAGACCACGTCGTCGCCACCCAGGGCGTCGATGACGTCGATGGAGCTCGTCCCCTGGATCACGTCCGGGCCGCCCGTGGGCACCTCGCCGAGCGTGAGGTCCACGGTGACGGACTCGCGCTGGCAGAGCGGCCGGGCGACCACGGTGTAGCGGTTGGTCACCTCGGTCTCGTTGCCGACGCCGTCGGTGGCGGTGACCGTGAAGTCGTGGGACCCGACGGTCGAGGTGTCGATGTCCGCGCCATCGGCCACATCGCCGACACAGGACGCCAGACCGGACCCACCGGCCTCATCGGCGCAGAGGAACTCCGCGGTCGCCATCTGGCCGACCTGGTAGATGGCGCCGTCCGGCGGCGACGTGATCGTCACCGTCGGCGCCGTGCCATCCACCACCGTGTAGCTGTGCACCTTCAGGGTCAGGTTGCCCACGGCATCCATGGCGAACACGGAGAACGAGTGGTGGCCGAGGGTGGCCGTGGAGATCGCCACCCCGTCCGGCACCGTGCCGAAGCAGATCGCCACCGTCGAACCGCCGGTGTCGTCGCAGGCGTAGTCCGCCGGCACCGACGAGCCGCGGTCGTAGGTCCCCCCGTCCGTGGGCGTGGTGATCGTGATCGTCGGCGCTGACGCATCCACCGTGTAGGTGTTCGTCACCACGGTCTCGTTGCCGTCGTTGTCCGTGCCGGTGACGGTGAAGTCGTGCTCACCGGGCGTCGCCGTGTTGACCGGGTCGCCGTCATCGGTCGGGCCCACGCAGGAGTCGATGCCGGAACCGCCCTCTTCGTCCTCGCAGGCGTAGTCCGCGATCACGAGCTGACCTTGGGCGTAGACCGCGTCGTCCGCTGGTGAGGTGACCTCGACCGTCGGCGCGCCGGCCTCCCGCACCGTGTAGTCGTGGGTCAGCGTCGCGGTGTTGCCGACGTTGTCCTCGGCGTTGACCGTGAACTGGTAGGCCCCGGGTGTCGACGTGTCGAGGGCGGCGCCATCGGCCGACGGGCCGACGCAGGCGTCCACGCCGGAGACGTCCGTGCACGCGAAGTCCACGGTCACGCTCTCCCCGATCTCGAACACGGCACCGTCGACCGGCGTGGCGATGGTGATCTCGGGATCGGTGTCGTCGACCACGGTGTAGGCGTTCGTCACCTCGGTCTCGTTGCCGGCGTTGTCGGTGGCCGTCACCGTGAAGTCGTGGGCCCCGAGCGTGGCGGTGTCGATGGCCGCGCCGTTGGCCACGGTCCCCACGCAGGAATCCAGACCGGATCCACCGACCTCGTCCTCGCAGGCGTAGTCCGCCGACACGGACGCGCCGACCTCGTAGGTGGCACCGTCCTGGGGCGAGTCGATGGTCACGCCCGGATCCGTGCCGTCCACGACCGTGTAGCTGTGGAGCACGGCCGTGAGGTTGCCGGCCGCATCGATGGCGAACACCTGGAAGGTGTGGGCCCCGAGGGTGGAGGTGGCGATGGCCACGCCATCGGGCACCGTGCCGAAGCAGAGCAGGAGCCCCGAACCGCTGGCCTCGTCCTCACAGGCGTAGTCGGCCGCGACCAGCTCGCCCCGGTCGAACGTGGCGCTGTCCGCCGGCGTCGTGATCGTCACCGCCGGGTCGGTCACGTCTTCGACCGTGTAGGTGTGGGTCACTTCGGTCACGTTGCCGTCGTTGTCGGTGGCGGTGACCGTGAAGTCGATGTCACCGAGGGTCGACGTGTCGACGGCCGCGCCATCGGCCACGTTGCCGACGCAGGTGTCGATGCCCGAGCCGCCGGGCTCGTCGGCGCAGGCGTAGTCCGCCAGCACCGACTCGTTCTGATCGAAGTCGGCGTTGTCCTCCGGCGAGGTGATCGTCACCGTCGGCGCCGTCACGTCCAGCACCGTGTAGGTGTTGGTCACCACGGTCTCGTTGCCGACGTCGTCGGTGCCCGTGACCGTGAAGTCATGGCTCCCCAGCGTGCCGGTGTCGATGGCCGCGCCATTGGCGACGTCGCCGAGACACGACGCGAGCCCAGAACCGCCGGCCTCGTCGTCACAGGCGAAGTCGGCCAGGACGGATTCGTCCCGCGCGTAGGTCGCCCCCTCGGCCGGCGTCACGATCGTGACGGAAGGCCCGGTGACGTCGACCACGGTGTAGCTGACGGTCGCCGAGGTCTCGTTGCCGATGTCGTCGACGGCGTCGACCGTGAACGTGTGAGAGCCCAGCGTGGAGGTGTCGATGTCGTCCCCGTCAGGCACGTTGCCCGTGCACGATGCGACGCCGGCGGCGTCACTGCAGGCGTAGTCGGCGGCGACCGAGTCGTTGTGCTCGAAGGTTCCGCCGTCGAGCGGCGAGTCGATCGTGATCCCCGGACCGTCGTCGTCGTGGTCATCGCCGACGGCGAAGGAGTGGAAGGTGGTCGTCTCCCCGCCGTCGCACGCGAGCTCCCAGGGAACCGAAGCCGTCGGGCTGCAGCGCCAGCGCAGCAGCACGTCGTTGAAGGCGAACGGCGCGCCGTTCCCGATCAGGAAGTCGGTCGACGACCAGTCGCCGTCGGCCTCGTAGTCGATGCGACCGCTCGCGGCCTGACCGACGTAGATCGTGTGGTCACCCTCCGTGCGGGGCGCCGCACCGACGTTGTCGGAGCTGACGAAGGCGATCTCTTCCTGGGCGCCGCCGTCGGTGTAGCGGGCGTAGCCCAGGCGCTCGGCGGTGAAGAGGGAGCCGGCCTGGAGGCGCGGGTTCGGCGGAAGGCCCGTCGAGTCGACGAACATGTCGATGCCCTGCCAGGAGTCGCCGTCGTCGTGG
>DATDAH010000161.1:0-20070 GCA_036525535.1 Acidimicrobiales bacterium | reverse complement strand
CACGTGGCGGCCGTAGCTCAGGCGGTTAGAGCGCCAGGTTGTGGCCCTGGAGGTCGGGGGTTCAAGTCCCCTCGGTCGCCCCAAACGGGACGCCGACGGCGTCCGAACAAGTGGAGTCGGGTGGAGAGGAACCGGTAGCTTCTCTCCACCCCACTTCGCCCTTCTAGCTCAACGGCAGAGCAACGGACTCTTAATCCGCAGGTTCTGGGTTCGAATCCCAGGGGGCCCACCGCTCCTGCTCCGGCTACCGCCGGAACGCCCCTGACTGTCCCAGGCTCGAGCCTGACACGGCGACGGTTTCGTATCCTGCTGCGATGGCTGACGTCGCCGACGACGACGTGATGCGGCCGGCGGACGCCGCCGGGTACCACGAGGCCTGGGAGGTCCTGGAGCGGCTGTGGCAACACACCGTGGACCGAGCCCGCGGGATGAACCCCGAGCTGCTACATGAACAGGTCGACGGCGAGTGGTCCTTCATCCAGACGCTCCGCCATCTCGTCTTCGCCACCGACGCCTGGGTGACGCGCGCCGTCCTGGGCGATCCGTCGCCCTGGGACCCGCTGGACCTGCCCCATGACGAGATGGGCGACGAGCCCAGCGTTCCGCGGGACCGCGACGCGCGACCGTCCTTGGACGAGGTCCTCGTCCTGCGCTCGGACCGGATGACCACCGTCCGGCAGGTGATCGCCGATCTCACCGACGAGAAGCTGGCCGCCATGACCGAACCCGTCCTGGCGCCGGGCTACCCGGAGCCGGAGAGCTACACCGTCAGTCGCTGCCTCCAGGCCGTGCTCAGCGAGGAGTGGGAGCACCGCCTGTACGCCGAACGGGACTTCGACGTGCTCGAAGCCCGCTCGACCTGACCAGCGCTACGACACCGCCGTCGTCCGCCGTAACCTCCGGTCGTGGCCCGCCCGATCTCGATCGTCCCGTCCGTCCTCCCCGCTGACTTCTCCCGCCTCGGCGAAGAGTGCGTCGCCCTCGAGAAGGCCGGCGTCGATCGCATCCAGTGGGACGTCATGGACGGCCAGTTCGTGCCCAACCTGACCTTCGGGCCCGATGTCATCGCCTCCGTACGGGACCAGGTGACCGTGCCCTTCGAGGCCCACCTCATGGTGAACACCCCCGAGCTCATGCTCGACCGCTACGTCGAGGCCGGTTGCGAGTTGCTGATCGTGCACGCCGAGTCGACCGTCCACCTCCACCGCACACTGGGGGCGGTGGCCGAGCTCGGGGCCGACGCCGCGGTCGCCCTGAACCCCTCGACCCCGATCGACGCCGTGGCCCATGTGCTCGACATGGTCGAGATGGTGCTGATCATGACGGTCAACCCCGGCTGGGGCGGCCAGGCCTACATCGCCGCGATGGAGCCCAAGATCGCCGCCCTCCGGGCCCTCATCGACGAGCAGGGCCACGACGTCGACATCGAGGTCGACGGCGGCATCGGCCCCGACACGATCGCGGGGGCGTCGGCCGCCGGCGCCAACGTCCTCGTCGCCGGCAGCTCGCTGTTCCGCGACCCTGACGGCCTCGAGCACGCCGTGGCTGACCTGCGGGGGCGGGCGACGAGCGCCCAGCACTGATCAGGACTCCGCCACCACCAGCTCGTCCAGCATCGGATCGGTGACCGCCACCAGGTGCTCGAGACGGTCCGGTGTGCCGGGGTCGAGAACGATCAGCATCGTGGTGGGGCTGCCATCGACCGTGACGGGAGCGAAGATGAGTCGGACCGTCTGCTGGCTGGCGATCGCCAAGCCGAAGTCGTAGTCGGGTCCGACGAAGGCGAAGAAGTTGACGCACGGCTCCAGTCCGGGCGGGCAGCCCGGATCGCCGTTCTCCGCCGTCGGGGCCACGCTCACGTCCACGGCGGTGGCCTCGATGTCGCCGGCAATGGTCCGGGGGATCGGCTCCCCGACCACGAGATCCGGGTTCGACTGCAGCCAGGCGACCAGACCGTCCGGCGTGGGCTCGATGCCCTCCACGACCTCCTGGTCGAGGTTGGTGACGGGGATCGGCTGGGGGAGGAACTTGAGCTCCTCGTCGGGGTCGTCGACGAGGTTCATCTTGACCTCCGCCGATGTGTCCTCGCCGATCTGCCAACCGTCGTCAGGGATGGTGATCGTCAGTTCGGGGACGAACCCGAAGCTCGTGAAAGGCCCGGCCGGCAGGCAGCTGAAGCACGACGCGTCGGCCACGGTGTCCGCAACCGCCGTTGTGGAGGTCGAGGTCTCCGCGACGGCCGTGGTGCCCGACGTGGCGTCGTCAGACGAACACGCCACCGCGGCCAAGACCAGGATCAGGACCGTTCCTGTCAACTCCGTGCGCACGAGCCAACCCCTTCGCCGGTGGGAACCTCCACCCGACCGTACGAGCGGTCCCCGACCAGTACGAGGGTGAGGGCCTGCCCGCGAGGGGAGGGCCTCCACCACCCCTCACCCCGGGGGCTGGTGCCCTGGTCGATCCGCCCCGGTCGTCCTACGTTCGAGGGGTGCGGCGAGCGGACAGCCCCTCCGTGCTGGCGGCCCGGACCCAGGTCCGCAGCCGGCTGCGTTCCCTTCTGCTGCTGGGCGTCCTCGCCGGGGTCACCGCGGGGCTCGTGATCGCGTCGCTGTCCGGCGCGATCCGCACCGACTCGGCGCTGGACCGCTTTCGGGATCGGGAGAACGCCGCCGACGCCGTGGTGTTCGCCAGTCAGGTCGACGCGGGTCCGCACCCGGACTGGTCGCGGCTCGAAGCCTTGCCCGAGGTGCGCGCCGTCGCCCCGTGGGGCCTCGCGTTCGGGACCTTCGACGCGGGCGGTCCGCCTCGCCTGCCGCCGGGGCCGAACCTGCTGTTCGCGGCCATGGACGACCGCTTCTTCGGCGAGGTCGGACGACCCATCGTGGTCGAGGGTCGCCGGTTCGACCCCGAGGCCGACGACGAGATGGTCATCGACGAGAACGTCCACGAGGTCGACGTCGGCGACATCGTCCCCTTCACCGCCTACGGACCGGACCAGGTGCCGTTCAGCGGGGAGGCCGATGGGCCCCACGTCGACATCCGGGTCGTTGGCCGGGTGAAGACCGGGTCCCAGTTCCTGTTCGGCCCCGACGGGCAAGCGTTCGTGTCGCCCGGCTTCGCCGCCGAGCACGGCGGCGACGCCCTCCTCGTCGAGAATGCCGATGTGCAGCTCCGGAACGGCGCCGCCGACCTGCCCGCCCTCCAGCGCGGCGTCGACGAGGTCGTCGCCCCGGGCACGCCGGTGCTCGACCTGCACGGGGCCGCCCGCCGGGTGGAGACCACCACCTCGGTGGAGCACACCGCCCTCCTCGTGCTCACGGGTGTCGTCCTGCTGGCCGGCCTGGCGCTGGTGGGCCAGGCCGTCATCCAGTCCGCCGCGGCGGCGACCGACGACCGCACCGCGCTGTCCGCCTTGGGCATGACGAGCCGGAACATCACCGCGGCCGCGGTCCTGGTCCACCTCCCGACCGCGATCACGGCCGCGGTGACCGCGGTCGCGACGGCCATCGTTGCTTCCATCTGGTTCCCCATAGGGATGGCCGGCCAGCTCGACCCTGATCGGGGGATCCAGCCGATGTGGGCGATCCTCGTCCCCGGCGCCCTGCTGGTCGGCGGCGCCGTCCTCGTCGGCGCCGCGATGACCACCCGATCACGAGCGCTCCTCGCCAGCGCCAGCTCGCCGTCCCGAGCCCTGACCGCCATCCGCCGGGTGGCGTCAGTCCCGGTCGGCCTCGGTACGACGATGGCGCTCGCCTCCGGGGAGGGCCGGAGCCGGCTACCGACCCGCCAAGCCCTGATCGGCGCCGCCGTCGGCGTCCTCGGCGTCGTAGCCACGATCACGCTCAACGCCGGGCTCGAGGATGCCCTCAGTCATCCCGAGCGGGCCGGCGTCGCCTGGGACGTCGGAGGGATCATCGCGGGCGACCCGGCCCATCCCACGGGCGTCGCCCCGGAGCTGCTCGAGACGATCGCGGCCACCGACGGGGTCGCCTCGGTGGCGGCGATCGACCGTCAGGTCATGCCCGTCGACGGCGTCGGTGTGCCGGCCTTCGCGGTCCGGCCCCCGCCCGGAACGAACGAGTCGGCGATCCAACTGGTCCTGACGTCCGGCGAGGCACCGACCGGACCCGACGAGGTCGCGATCGGACCGGCGAGCGCGGCGGACCTCGACGTCGGCCTGGGCGACGAGGTGACCATCGGCGCGACCGATCACCGAGTGACGATCGTGGGCGAGGCGCTCTTCCCCTCCGACGTCCACGCCACCTTCGACCAGGGCCTGTGGCTCGACGGCGAGGGCTTCGACGCGGCCTCGCCACCGGACGCGATCCCCGAGGACGACCCCGTCGAGCGACAGGTCGCGATCGACCTCACTGACTCCTCTTCCGAGGAGGAGGTGCTGGCCTCGCTTCAGGCGTCGGTCGGTGACCAGTTCGAGGACCTGGGCCCGGCCGTCACCCCGGTGGAGCTCACCAACCTCGAGAACGTGCGCACGCTGCCGCGCGTGCTGGCCGGGTTCCTCGCCCTGCTCGCCGTTGGCGCGCTGGGTCACGTCCTCGCGACCGCGGCCCGGCGCCGCCGCAAGGAGTTCGCCGTGCTCCGGGCCCTCGGCCTGACCCGGTGGGACTCCCGGATCGTGCTCAACGTCCAAGGCACCGCCATCGGTCTCGTCGGCCTGATCGTGGGCATCCCCGCCGGGATCGTCCTCGGGCGGCTGGGATGGGCGGTCGTGGCCGACAGCGTGCCTCTCGCCGTCGTCCGCCCCGTCGCCGCACTGGCGGTCGCCGCCCTCATCCCGCTGGCCCTGCTGGTGGCCAACGGCCTCGCCGTCTGGCCGGGCCGGCGCGTCGCCCGCCTCCACCCCGCCGAGGTCCTGCGGACCGAGTGAGTCAGCCGGCGACGAGGGCCCCGACCTCGGTCACCGCCGCGGCGAGATCGGTCACCTGCCGCTCTTCGGCCCCGTCCTCGGTGGCGAAGACCAGCCAGCCCTCGGCGACCTCGCGACCCGTCGCCCGGGCCAGGGCGGCGGCGTAGGCCCCGATCTGGAGCCGGTAGGCGGCGGGGCTCACGGCGGCGTCGGTCTTGTAGTCGATGACCACGAGGCGGCCGTCGTCGTCCTCGAAAGCGAGGTCGATGAACCCTTCGACCAGGCGGCCGCGGATCTCGGCCTGCACGGCCAGCTCCCGCCAGTGGCGGGGCGCGGCCAGGGCCCGCTGCACGACCGGGGCGGCGAGGGCCGACCGGGCGAGAGCAGCCACCGCAGCCGGGTCCTCCAAGCCCTCGGCGGCCGCCTCGAGCCGGCTCAGGTCATCCAGGTCAGGTCCGTCCGGCAGGGTCACGGCTTGCAGGACGGCGTGGACGGCGCGACCGCGGGCCGTGCCCCCCTCGCCCCGCCCGGGGACGCGCCGGTCCTCCTCGGGGACGGGCAGTGGCTCGTCGTGGCCGAGGCCGCTCGGCGTCGCCACCCCCGAGGCCCGGACCCGGCCCAGGAGCTCGAGCCGGGCCCGGCGCCAGTCCTCCGCCGCCTCCGGGCCCTCCACGGGTCGCTCGGTCGGGACCGTGGCGTCCACGGTCAGGGGTAGGGCGAGCTGGGTGTCCTCGGGCGGGGTCACGGCCCCGGCCTTGCCCTGGCAGACCTCGTGGAGCAGCGCGGCGTGGCTCGGGTAGCCCGCCTTGTGATGGAGGCTGACCACGAGGTGGTCCTGGGCCCGGGTGGCGGCGACATAGAGCAGCCGACGCTGCTCGGCCTCCTCGAAGCGCTTGTCGGCCTCGCGCACGTCGAGGTAGCCGGCCGTCTCGAAGTAGTCACCCTTCCGCCCGAATCGGACCTCCGGTCGCTCCGGCCCCCAGGTCACGACCGGCGAGCGGGAGTCCCGGTCGGCGTTGAGGCCGGCCAGCACCACCACCGGGAACTCCAGGCCCTTCGAGCCGTGCACGGTCATGATGCGGACGGCGTCGTCGTCGGCCTCCCGGACCACGGTCTCGAGGCGGTCGGCGCCGCCTTCGGCCTGCGCCGTGACCCAGGCCACGAACTCGGCCAGGGACGCGCCCCCGGCCTCGACGAAGGCCCGCGCCGCGTCGGTCAGGAACCGGTAGCGGCGCCAGTGGTCTCGGGGACGCCGACGGGCCAGGGTCAGCTCGACCAGCCGGCGCTCCCGCACCACCTGGGCGACCAGCTCGTTGACCGGCTTCCAGTCCCGCTCGCCGTGGAGGCGGGCGATCTCCTGCAGGGCCGACGCCACGCGGTGCTCCTCGAGGCCTTCGGGCACGGTCCCGTCGACGCGCCACTGTCCACCGGCGAGGCGCCAGTCGGCGAGGTCGGCGTCGGAGCAGCCCAGGCCCGGTGAGCGCAGGGCGGTGATCAGGGCGACCTCGTCGGCGGGGTCGTCGACGGCCGCCAGGAGGGCCAGGAGCTCACGCACCTCGTCGGTCTGGAAGACCAGCGACCGGCTCTCGATCCGATAGGGGATGCCTTCGCCCTCCAGGGCGCGCTCCACCTGTCCGACCGGTGTGCGGGTGGGCACGAGGAGGGCGACGTCGTCGTAGCGCAGCGGGGCCCGTTCGGTCCGGCCGACCTCCCACTCCTCGGCCCGCATCCGCCGGATCAGCCGGGCCAGCTCCTCGGACTCGTCGTCGCGGATGTCGCCGATCGAGCGGTTCTCGACCGGACCCCCGACGACCAGGACCGAGGGGCGGGTGCCCGGTGCCCGCCGGTGCGGGGCCAGGTCCACGTAGGGAGGCTGAGCATCGCCGTCGTCGGCGATGAGCTCGCCGAACACCTCGTTCACCCACGACAGGACGTCCGGCACGGAGCGGAAGTTGGCCGTGAGCCGGACCGGGTCGGCGGCGAAGGCCTCCTCCGCCTGCGCGTAGAGCGCGATGTCCGCCCGCCGGAAGCGGTAGATGGACTGCTTCGGGTCGCCGACGAAGAACAGCTTCCCGGCGACGACGTCGACGTCCTGCCAGCGCTCGGGGACGTGGGCCGGATCGGCCGCAGCCAGCAGAGCGGCGATCTCGATCTGCAACGGGTCGGTGTCCTGGAACTCGTCGATGAGCAGGTACCGGTAACGCCGGGCCAGGGCCACGCGCACCTCACCGTCGGCTCGCAGCAGGTCCCGGGCCCGCACGAGGAGGTCGTGGTACGAGACCAGGCCCCGGCCCCGACGGTCGTCGGCCCCCTCGAGGGCGAAGCGGCGCAGGCGGTCGGTGAGCAGGCCGAGCGCTTCGCTGCGGTGGGCGTGCACCAGGGCGACGCGGGCGACTTCGGCGGCCTCCAGGGCGGCGACGACCTCGGGCTTGGCCCCGTGCCAGGCCTCCTGGCGCCCGCTCCTGCTGTTCAGCTTGCCGGCTCGGACCAAGGCGGTGAGCCGGGCCTCGGGGTCGCCGACCTCCGTCAGCAGGGTCAGCTCGCGGTGGATCGGCCCGGCGTGGTTCTCCAAGTGCTCGCAGAGCAGATCGTCCGGGTCCACGCAGGCGTCGAGGTGACCGAGGGCGGCACCCAAGGGCTCCGTCACGGCCGAGACGTCGACCGGGCTCAAGGCCGTGCGCTCCCGGACCGGGCCCAGCCGGTCCCAGTTGTCGTCGAAGATCCGGGCCACCTCGCTCAGGCGACGCAGGGGCAGCCCGAGCACGAGAGCCCGGCCGAGCACCTCCCGGAGGTCGGGATCCGTGTGCAGGTCGTCCACCAGCGCCACCCAGCGGCGGTCGAAGCGCACCGAGGCCTCGATCTCGTCCTCCACCTCGAAGCCGGGGGGCAACCCCGCCTCCAAGGGGAACTCGCCGAGCAGGCGGCTGGCGAAGCCGTGCAGCGTGGTGATCGTGATCTCGTCCACGTCGGCCAGCACCGCCCGCACCCGGGCCCGGGCCTCGTCGTCGAGGTCGAGGCGGTCGGCGTCCCGCTCGAGCTGCTCGCGCACCCGGTCCCGCAGCTCGGCGGCGGCGGCCTCGGTGAACGTGATGGCGGCCAGCTCCCGGGGTGCGGTGACCCGACCGCTGATGACCAGCTCGGCCACCCGGCCCACGAGGGCCGTCGTCTTGCCGGTGCCCGCACCGGCCTCGACGAACAGGGTCCGGTCGAGATCGGACCGGATGCGCTCTCGCGCCGCCTGGTCCGACGGGAGGTCGAGCAAGGTCACGGCAGCTCCCCCTCGGCCAGCTCGACGTAGCGGTGCAGGGCGTCGTCCTTGCGCACGCCCTCCCACAGGTCGACCCGGCTGCTCGGGCACACCCGGTTGAAGTCGCAGTACCCACAGTGGCTGGGCCCGTAGAACCCCTCTTCGCCCGGGTTGGCGGGGAAGTCGCCGCCCTCGATGCCCTCGACCACCGTGGCCACGACGTCCTCGAACCGGGCCTGCACCGCGTCGTCGACGGGGCCGCCCCGCCAGGCCTTCCTCCCGCCGTCCTCGACGAACCAGTAGTAGGCCTCGACCGGTGGCGGCGGCCCGTCGCCCCCGAGCGCCCTACGGGCGGCGTCGGCGTAGATGGGCAGCTGCAGGCGCTTGCCCCGGTCGAGACGGTCCTCGTCGACGTTGCGGTACGAGACGCCCCTACCGGTCTTGTAGTCGATGACGAGCAGCGAGCCGTCGGCCTCCCGGTCCACCCGGTCGATGGCGCCCTTGAAGCGCAGGCGCCGCCCGTCGGGCAGGCCGACCTCGGCCGCCGGGTGCTCGCTGTCCCCACCGAAGAGGAGCTCCACGGCCGCGGGGCGGGCCTGACGGGCCGATCGTTCGTCCGCGTCGCGGTCGAGCACGGCGCCGAGCCAGCGGCGGATGGCCGAGGACTCGAGCTCCCAACCCAGGTCGCGGCCGGTCATCCCCCTGGCTCGGTAGGCCTCCCCCACGTGGTCGACGATGGCGTGGAGGCGGTCGAGGTCGGCATCGGTCCAACCCGCGTCGGGATCACGGTCGAGGGCCTCGGCGAAGAACTCCTCCAGCACCTGGTGCACGAGCGAGCCCCGGTCGCGGGGCGTGATCCCCTCCTCGTCCACGGGATCCTCGTGGGCCCGCACCCCGAGGACGTTGCCCAGGAGGTACTGGAACGGGCAGAGGGCGAAGCGCTCGAGGCGGGTGGCCGAGGCCAGCGCTTCGTCGTCGATGCGCAGCTCGTCCCGGACGCCGATGTGGCCGGTCCACTCGCCGTAGGCCCGGTCCCGCCGCGCCGCGACCGCCTCGAGGCCGCGGGCGAGGCGGGGGTCGGCCGCCACGACCGGGTGATCGTGCAGCTCCGGGGACCCGGCCGCGGTCGACGCCAGGAGCGCGGCCAGGTCCCGCTCCCCCCCGTCGAGCGGCACGCTCACCTTCCGGACCGACTCCTCGAACGACCTCGGCCGCTCCAGCCCGCCGACTTCCAGCTCGGCCACGTCACCGACGCCGACGGCCCAGCCGGTGCGGGCGCTGAGCTCCTCGAGCAACCAACGGGCGGGCTGGAGCTCGCGCTGGCCCCGCGGGTCGCTCCTGGGGGCCAAGAGGACCACGTCGGCCCCGGCGGCACGCGCGGCCAGGTGGTCCCGACGTTCGTCGGAGCGGTCGGGCCGCCCGAGGGCGTCGGCCAGACCGGCGTCGCCCAGCTCGTGGTCGGGCAGGAGCGGATCGTCCCGGTGTCGAGGGGGGTACCAGCCCTCGGCCATGCCCACCACGACGACCAGGTCGAGGTCGAGGCCGTAGACGCTCTCGAGGTCGCCCACCTGGACGCCCCGGCCGAGGCGACCCACCCGCCGGGGCGTGCGGGCCAGCTCATCGGCCAGGACCCGACGGAACCGCTTGGCATCGGCTGGTCCGTCGACCGCGTCGAGGTCGGCCATGGCCGCCACCCGGGCCCGGACGTCGCGCAGGTCGGCCAGGTCGTCGGCTTCCCAGTCGATGGTGCCGTCATTGCCCAGGAGGTAGCGGTCCAGGACCTCCTGTGACCACGCCGACCACGCCGACCACGATCGGCGCCCCGCGCCCAGCAGGCCGCCGATCTCGGCGATGAACGCCTGCAGCTCGTCGACCTGGCGCGTCCTGGACTCGGCGTACTCGGCGTCGCTCCAGCCCGCCTCGACGGCGTCGGCCAGCTCCGAGCGGCGCTGGTCCAACCGGTCACGCCACTGGTCGAGGCCCTGGACGACACCGGAACGACGGGCGACGGCGTCCCACCGGGAGGCCGGCACCGGGCGCCCCTGCCAACGGATGGGGCCGGACCGCAGCCAACGGGCGACATCGGCCCGACGGAAGCTGTGCTCAGGCAGGTCCAACAGGCCGAGGAGCACTCGGCCCGGTGTGCTCTGCGCCACCGACCACGGGAGGTCCGTGTGATGGGGCAGGCCCGCCGTCTCGAGGTGCTCGTGGAGCAGGAGCCGGTAGGGCGACGTCACCCGGGAGACGATGGCGATGCGGTCGAGGTCCACCGGATCCGCCTCCAGGCGGGCCAGGACGGTGCGCACCGCCTCCCGAGCCTCCTCGTCCGGGTCCGGGACCAGGACGATCCGGGCCGGGACGGGGTCGGGCACGTCCGGCGTCGCCGGCGCTGGGCCGAGGACGGGCTCCAGCTGTTCGACCAACCGCCGGAGGGGTCGGTCACCATCGGGATCTCCCGTGACGCCGAGGACCGCGACCACCTCCGTCCGGGCGGCCAGGGCCTCGAGCAGGGCGAGGTCGGAACGACCCAGCCGGCGGGGCAGGTGGAGGATCACCGGCCCGAGCTCGTTCAGCTCAGCCCGTCCGTCCCGGACGGCCGTGGCCGCCAGGACGAGCAGGTCATGGCGGTCGAGGTGGCCCTCCAGGCGTTCGCGGTGGTCCCGGAAGCGGTCGATGACCGCAGCGGCCCGGGCGCTGCGCTTCTCCAGCGCCCGGAGCTCGGCGTCGCTGGCCTCGCGCAGGCGGGCGAAGGTGAGCGTGAGCGCCTCCTCCACCGCCGCCGTTGCGGGGACCTGCGACAGCGGCGGTCGCGCCTCGCTCAGACCAGCCCGAACCAGGGCCGCACCCCACGTCGCCGTCAGGGGGCGCCGATCCCCCGCCGAGGCGAGTGGGGTGGCGAGCAGCTCCGCCAACTGGGGCAGGGCCAGGGTGCGGACGTTGGCCAGGCCGGTGGCCGCGCGGCGACCGAGAGCCCGCCGCACCGACACCGAGGCGGGAGCGGACGGCACGACCACCGTGACCGGGGCCAGGGGATCGTCGCCCTGGGACTCGGCCACCACACCGGCCAGGGCCTCGAGCGCGGGCCGGCCGAAGGGAGTGAGGATCAGCCGAGCCATGCCTCGGACAGTACCCACCACGAGTGACACCGTCGGCGGGGGCTGATCGGGGATACTCGCCCGATGTCGCGTCTCCGGCTCCTGCTCGCCCTGACCCTGGTGGTCGGCGCCGGAGCGGGCTGCTCGGACGACAGCGACGGCTCCGCCACCGGCAGTCGGCGTGAGTTCTGTGCCGAGCTCCGGGCGGTGGTGGAGGCGCACCTCACGATCTTCGACCCGCTCCAACCCGCCAGCCGCGAGGACACCGGGCAGGCCATGGACCGTCTGGCTGCCGCTGCCCCCGAGGCCATCGCCACCGAGATGACGCGGCTGGCCGACACGTTCGAGGCCGTGGTCGAGGTGCTCGACGAGGTCAACCCCTCCGATCCGGACGCGGCCGACCGCCTGGCCGCGCTGGACATCGATGAGGACGAGATCACCGCCGCGCAGGCGACGGTGAACGCCTTCGCCCTGGACAAGTGCCGAATCGACCTGGCCGCCATCAACGCCGAGTCCGTGCCGACGACACCGACCACGACGCCGACGACCCTGCCACCCGCCACCGCTCCCGCCGAGACGACGGTGGCCCCGACCACCGTGGCGCCGACGACGGTGCCGCCGGTCCCGGGCTGAGCGTGCGGGATCAGGCCAGCTCGTGCCGGCTGGCCACCACGCTGTCGATGATCCCGTACTCCTTGGCCTCCTCGGCGGTGAACCAACGGTCCCGCTCAGAGTCCAGTTGCACCTGCTCGACGGTCTGGCCGGTGTGCTCGGCGATGCGTTCGGCCATGAGCTTCTTCGTGTAGGCCATCTGCTCGGCCTGGATGGCGATGTCGGAGGCCTGGCCCTGGACGCCACCGGAGGGCTGGTGCATGAGGATCCGGGCGTGGGGCAGCGCGAAGCGCTTGCCTTTCGTGCCGGCGCAGAGCAGGAACTGGCCCATGGAGGCGCCGAGGCCCATGCAGATGGTTCCGACGTCGGGACCCACGAACTGGATGGTGTCGTAGATGGCCATGCCGGCGGTGACCGAGCCACCGGGCGAGTTGATGTAGAGCCAGATGTCCTTCTCGCTGTCCTGGCCCTCGAGATAGAGGAGCTGGGCGGTGATCAGGTTGGCGATCTGGTCATTGACCTCCTGGCCGAGGAAGACGATGCGCTCCCGGAGCAGGCGGTTGTAGATGTCCTGGGCCGGATCGCCCCCGGGGCCCTGGGCCACCGGGAAGTTCGGGAAGTCGGAGGGCTGCGGCATGGGGGCGGAGGCTACCGTTGGCCCATCGGTTGCCACGCGGGTGTGGCGGAACTGGAAGACGCGCCGGGTTTAGGTCCCGGTGGGGCACTGCCCCTTGGAGGTTCGAGTCCTCTCGCCCGCACCCGCTAGCCGTCCCGGCTGAGCTCCCGGCGGGTCTGCTCGGCGAAGAGGACGGCGCCCGAGCGTTCCTCGAGATCGAGCGCAGACTCGAACCGTCGACGAGCCTCGACGTCGTCGCCCCGGAGGCGGGCCAGTCGACCGAGGGTGGCGTCGACCGATCCCGACACATACATGCAGCCCGTCAGGACGAACTGGCCACCGAACGCCTGCAGCGCCTCCTCCACCCCGGCGCCCCGCTCGCGATCGTCGAGCGCCACCGCCAACTCACCGAGAGCGTGAACCGTGCCGACCCAGCACCAGTCGCGACCGATCGTCTCGATGCCGTCGAGCCAGGCCTGGTCGAAGAACCTCCGGACGGAGAGGTCGCCCGCCGCCTGGGCGAACAACCCTCGCGTCGCCGCGACCAGGCGGGGGAACGGGAAGAGCGCCGCCATCTCCTCGCCGGCGGCCACAACGTCACCGAATCGGCCCCCGACATAGGCCAACCAGGCTCGCTGGCAGGCCACTCCGGCCAAGAACATCGGCTCCCTGGGCACGGCCAGCGCCACTCGGTCGATCAAGTCGGGGGCGTCGCCGAGCCGCCCTTCGAACAGGGCCAGCGTGGCCTCGTTCTGCGCGCCCGCGGCCAGGTAGAGAGGGATGTCCCGGCTCTGGTCCCCCTCGGCCAGTCCGACGATGTGATCAGCCACGCCTGCCCGGTCACCACGCCGGAAGGCGGCGTACGCCCCGGCGAGGTGCTCCGGTCCGCCGTGGTCGAGCTCGGTCGCGCACTGCACGGCACGGGCCACGAGCTCCGTCTGACGGTCCAGGTCGGCGACCGCCAGATAACCCCACGGCGCCATCCACCAGGCCATCGCCTGGATGCCGGCCGACAACCCTTCAACCGGGCCTTGCCCGTGCGCAGCCTCCAGCTCGGTCACGAGGGTCTCGGTGCGGGTGACCGGGTCCGTCCCGTCGGCGAAGAAGCAGGCGGCCAGGTGGGCCTGGGCCATGAGGGCCAGTCGCTGGGGGGCGTCGGCGTCGACCAAGGACAAAGCCTCGGGGATCAGGGGGAGGAACTGCAGGTCGAGCCCGAAGCCGGTCGCCTGCCCCCCGACGGCGACGGCCGAGGCGAAGGCAGCATCAGCCCCGGCCTCCCGGGCCACGTCAACGGCTCGTTGCGCATAGTGGGCCACCGCATCGCGGTTCCCCGACATGAACTCGGCGATCGCCCCCTCGACGAACACCATGGCCAAGTCCTCCGACGGCGGTACATCGCTGTCGTCCACCGCCCGCCTCACGGCCGTGACCATGGCCAACGTCTCCGCGGGGACGGGACGAACGGTGGCCTCGTCGGCCCGACGGACGAGGGCCAGGGCCCGGGGAAGGGTGTCGAACGGCGCGGCCTCGAGCAGGTGGAGTGCCGCCGAGCGCAACTGCACCGGATCCTCCCCGGCGCGGGCGGCCACGGCGTCACCGACGCGCTCATGGAGGCGGGCCCGCTTCATGAGCGAGAGCTCCTCCAGGAGCACCTGCCTGACGAGCGCATGGGCAAAGGCGAAGCAACCGGGTAGGTCGGTGTCTTCGATCACGAGGCGGGCGGTGACCGCGGCCGACACCGCGTCCAGGACCTCGTCGATGCCACGATCGCCGACCTCGGCGAGCAGGCGGACGTCGAAGGCCCGGCCGATCACCGCGGCCATGGCGAGGACCTCGTCGGCTCCGTCGGGGAGTTGGGACAGGCGCCGACCGAGCACGTCGCGAATGCCTTCCGGCAGCCCGAGGTCGGCCAGGTCCCCGGCGAGGCGCCATCGTTCGTCGCTCTGTTCGAATGCCCCCTGCTCCACCAGGCTGGCCAGCAGCTCACCGATGAAGAAGGCGTTTCCACCCGTCGCCTGGCGCACCGCGCGCGCCAGCTGCCGGCCGTCCTCCTCGAGCTCGTGGCCGGCCGCAGCCCGCAGGACCTCCACCACCTCGTCGTCGTCGAGCCCGGTCAGCGCGACGTGGACCGGGTCGAGGCGATGCATGTCCGCTAAGGCCACGCCCAGGGGATGACGGCGATCGACATCGGTGTCCCGGTAGGTGCCGGCTACGAGCACCGGCACACCGTCCAGTGCCCCGAGGAGGTGGAGCAGCACGGCGAGGGTCGAGCCGGAGGCCCAGTGCAGATCGTCGAGGACGAGGAGCAGCGGCTGTCCCCTCGCGGCCCCCCGCACCGCGGCGACCACACCGTCGAGGAGCTCGACCTGGGCTCGTCCCGAGTCCCCGGCCCCGTTACCCCCCGAGGCCAGCTCCGGCAGGAGCCAGCGAAGCCCTTCGGGGACCGGATCCAACACCTCGGCGACCAACAGGCCCCGCAACGCCTCGACGAACGGCTGGTACGTGAGCGCGGACAGTTCGTCGCACCTCCCGTACGCAACCAGGGCCCCGTCGTCATGGACCTCTTCCGCCAGTGTCGCCAAGAGGCGGGTCTTGCCGACCCCCGGCTCGCCGGAGACCAGCGCCAGCCCACCCGCGCCGGCGCGGGCCGCCGCCCATGCCTGACGCAGGAGCGTGAGTGGCTCGGCCCGTCCGCGGAAGGGCAGGCCGGTGCCGACGAGGCCTGCGGGAAGGGGCGGGCGGGCGATCAGCGGCTCCCAGAGCACCTCCGAGACGGCGATCGGCTCGGGGAGGCCCTTCAGTTCGAGCGACCCGACCGGCCGGGTCGGGACATCGAGGCGACCCAGCGCCAGCACGACGTCACTGACCAGGACCTGGCCCGCGGAAGCCATGCTGCAGAGGCGAGCGGCTTCCACCACCGGAAGCCCGACGAGGTCGTCCCCGCGAAGGCCGACCTCGCCGACCGAGACGCCCACCCGAGCCTGGGCGGGCCGGTCACCGACCGGCGGCAAGCCGTCGGTCGCCCGTTGCAGGTCGACGCCGGCGGCCACTGCGTGGCGGACGCTGTCGAAGACGGCCAGGACCCCGTCGCCCATGTCCTTGACCACACGGCCCCCGGCATCGGTGATCGCGCCCGAGAACGCGGCGAGCACCCCGACCTGATCCCGGTTGCCCCTCTCGTCCCCGAGCGCGACCAAGCGTTCGGTCGAGCCGACGAGGTCGACGACGAGCACCGACGCGACGCGACTTCGCTCCACGACGCGGCAGCGTAGGTTGCAGGGGTGCAGGTGGCGGATCTCCCCACCCCCGGGTTGCTGCTGGACCTCGGCGCGTTCGAGCACAACCTCGCCACCATGGCCGCACGGTGGCCGGGGACGACGCTGCGGCCCCACGCCAAGTGCTTCAAGTCGACGGCGGTTGCCGCCCGGCTGGCCGAGGCCGGGCACCCGGGCTTCTGCTGCGCCACGATCCGGGAGATGGAGGGCCTGGCCCGCGCCGGGCTGGGGAGGGACCTCCTGCTGGCCAACGAGGTGCTCGACGCCGCCCGGCTGGGCGCTCTGGTCGAGGCGGGCCACCGCGTCACGGTGGCCGTGGACTCCGAGGCGACCGTCGACGCCGCGGCCCGGGGCGGCGTGCCCGAGGTCCTCATCGACGTGAACGTCGGTTTCCGCTGCGGCTGTGAGCCGACCGAAGCCGGCCGCCTGGCGGACAGGGCACGGGCGGCCGGGCTCGTGGTCCGGGGGGTCATGGCCTATGAGGCCCACGCCGTGCTCAACCCCGACCGGGCCACCCGCGGCGAGCTGGTCGAAGGCGCCATGGAGCGGGCCCGAATCGCCCACGACGCCGTCGGTGGCGAGGTCGTGTCGGGGGGCGGGACCGGCTCGTGGGACCTCAACGACACGGTCACCGAGCTCCAGGCCGGCAGCTACCTGGTCATGGACACGGCCTACGCAGCCCTCGACCTCCCGTTCCGGCAGGCGATCACGGTGGCGTCGACCGTGATCTCCACGAGTCCCGGGGCGGCTGTTGCCGACGCCGGGGTCAAGTCACTGGCGATGGACCACGGCGACCCGACCGTCGAGGGGGCCGATGTCCTCTACTGCTCCGACGAGCACATCGTCTTCATCCCGCACGAGGGCTGGACGCCGACCGTCGGCGAGCGTCTCCAGGTGATCCCCGCCCACTGCGACCCGACCATCGCCCTGCACGAACGCTTCCACCTCGTCCACGGCGACGAGGTCGTGGACGAGTGGCCGATCGACCTCCGCCACTGGTGACGCCGCCGTGGTCAGGGCCCGGAGGGAGCCTCGAGCAACTGGGCGAGGGCGCGGAAGGCCCGGCCGCGGTGGGAGACGGCGTGCTTCTCGTCCGCCGACATCTCGGCGAACGTGCGGCCGTCACCGTCGGCCGGGATGAAGAGCGGGTCGTAGCCGAAGCCCCAGTCGCCGCGGGCCTCGGAGGCGATGCGACCCTCGACCACCCCCTCCGCGACCACCTCGGTGCCGTCGGGGAAGTGCACGAGGGCGACCGTCCGGAAGCGGGCGCCCCGCTCCTCCTCCGGCACGACGGCCAGGTCGGTCAGCAGCTTGGCCACGTTGTCGGCGTAGACGGCGTCCTCACCCGCGAAGCGGGCCGTGTAGACCCCGGGTGCGCCCCCCAGCGCGTCGACCTCGAGGCCCGTGTCGTCGGCGACGGCACCGACCCCTGCCGCTTCGCAGACGGCGACGGCCTTGAGTCGGGCGTTGTCCTCCAGGGTGTCGCCGTCCTCCACCACGTCGGCGAGCCCAGGCGGACGGCGCGCCAGCTCGACGGCGTCGCCGAGGATGGCGGCGATCTCCGCCACCTTGTCCGGGTTGGCCGAGGCCATCACCAGCTTCATCGGGGCGATGGCGGGGTGGCGACGGCCTCGTTCTGGAGCTCGATGATCTGGTTGATGCCGCCCCCGGCCAGGTCGAGCAGCTCGTCCAGCTCGCCCCGCGTGAAGGCCAGGCCCTCGGCTGTGCCCTGGACCTCGACGAAGCGGCCGCTGGCCGTCATCACCACGTTCATGTCGACCTCGGCCTTGGCGTCCTCGACGTAAGGCAGGTCCAGCAGTGGACGGCCGCCGACGATGCCGACCGACACCGCGGCGCAGTTCTCGGTGAGCGGGTGCTCGGTGAGGTCGCCGATGGCCACCAGACGGCTGAGGGCGTCGTGCAGGGCCACGTAGCCCCCGGAGATCGACGCCGTGCGGGTGCCCCCATCGGCCTGGAGCACGTCGCAGTCGACCATGATCGACCGCTCCCCCAGCACGACCATGTCGCAGACCGAGCGCAGCGACCGCCCGATCAGGCGCTGGATCTCCTGGGTCCGGCCCGAGGGCTTGCCGTCCTTGACCTCGCGGCGGATCCGCTCGGGAGAGGAGCCGGGAAGCATCGAATACTCGGCGGTCACCCAGCCCCTGCCGCTCCCTCGCATCCAGCGGGGCACGTCGTCCTCGATCGACGCCGTGCACAGCACCCGGGTCCGGCCGAAGGTGACCAGGACCGACCCGGCCGACATGTCGGTGAAGTCCCGCTCGAAGGAGACCGGGCGGAGCTCGTCGGGGAGCCGGCCGTCGGCGCGGGGCGAGGGCGAGGGGTTGCTCATGGCCGCTGTGTCTATCGCCGCTCGGCCTCGACCGCGAAGGTGATGCCCGGCTCGGCCACCGTGACCGGGCCGCCATACGCCTCCTCGGCCTCGGCCTTCTGGCGGGCCGGGTCCGTTCCGGGCAGGAGGTGGGTGAGCACCAGCTGTCGGGCCCCGACGGCAGCCGCCCGGTCCCCCGCCTCGGCGGCGGTCAGGTGGACGGGGAGGCTGTGCCCGCCCCCGAAGGTGGCCTCGAGCAGGGCGAGGTCGGGCCGGATGCCGAAGGCCAGCGGCGACCAACCCGGCCCGGTGTCCGAGGAGTAGACGACGGAGGCCCCATCGGCCTCGGCGAGGACGGCCAGGGTCTCGACCGGGTGGTCGGTGCGACTGAAGCCGAAGGCGATGTCGCCGATCGTGGCCCGATCGCCGTCGGCGATGGTCGTCCAGGCGAAGGTGGCGTCCCGACAGAAAGGAACGGCCAGGGCCTTGGTACCGGCCGTCGTGAAGACCGGCACGCCGGTGCGGTCGAGCACGTACCGGTAGACGTTGCGGGCCACGGGCAGGTCCAGCCAGTGGTCCGGGTGCTCGTGGGTCAGGACGAACGCGTCGACATCGGTCAGGTCGATGTGACGCTGGGCGTTGGCCAGCGAGCCGGAGCCGAGGTCGACCAGGACGGTCGTCGTGGCCGTCCGCAGCAGGTAGCCGCTGCAGGCGTTGTCCGGCCCGGCGTAAGTCCCGCCGCAGCCGAGAACGGTCAGGCTCAGCCCCACGTCACGCCCTCGGCGTCGACCAGTTCGGGGCCCAACAGGCGCTGGCCGAGCCGGGCAAAGGAGCCCACGTCCCCTGACGACACGAACCGGTGCGATCCGACCCGGTCCGGATCGTCTCGCCGGAGGTCCAGATCTGCCAAGGCCCGGGACACGGCGAAGGCCGTCTCGTCAGCCGAGGAGACGAGGACGACCCCCCGGCCCATCACATCGGACAAGGTCCGAGCCAGGTACGGGTAATGGGTGCAGCCGAGCAGGAGCGTGTCGACGCCGCGCTCCCGGACCGGAGCGAGGAGGCGCTCGGCCAGGACATGGACCTGGTCGCTGTCGGCCTCCCCCCGCTCCACGAACTCGACGAAGCCGGGGCAAGCGGCGAACACCGGATCGACCACGGCCCCCGTGCCGGCCACGGCTCGCTGGTACGCCCCCGAGCCGATCGTGCCCACGGTGCCGATCACACCCACGCGGCCGTTCCGGGTGGCACTCACCAGGGACCGGACACCGGGCTCGATCACGCCGATGACCGGTACCGGGGTGTCGGCCTGGAGCTGGGCCAGCGCGGCGGCGGCCGCGGTGTTGCAGGCCACCACGACGAGCTTCACGTCGTGCTCGGCCACCAGGTACTTGGTGATCTGCTCGGCGAAGCCCGCGACTTCGCCCTGGGACCGCGGCCCGTAGGGATAGCGCCCCGTGTCGCCGACGTACACCAGGTCCTCGGCGGGCAGGAGGTCGATCGTCGCCCGCGCGACGGTCAGGCCACCGAAGCCGCTGTCGAACATCCCGATCGGAGCCTGCACCGCCGCAGCCTAGGGAGCCGGTGTCGCCCCGTAGGCGTCGTACGGTCGACCTTCGGCCTCGGCCCGGTCCCGCCCCGCCTGGGCCTGGTACGGGGAGATGCCACCCGCCTCCCACGGCCCGACCGACCCGACCGCCACCGCCTCGTCGGACTTGGCCGCCGGGCCGTCGAGGAAGAAGGTGGCCCGGACCTCCTCGAGGGTCTGGTCGGCGTGAGCGAACCAGTCTTCGGCCAGGAAGTCGATGCCGGTGTCCGTGCCGTGGGCGTCGTTGTAGGACCACGCCGCTCGGGCTCCGCGGCGGAAGGCATCGGCGAGGCGCAACGCCATCGCCTCCTCGTCGGCCGACAGGTGGCCGACGTCCATCTGGAACAGCCCCATGCCCGCCTGCAGGTAGCCGGACTCGAAGAGCCCCAGCACCTGGATGAGCAGGGTGAAGGCGCGGGGATCGTCGGACGCCCGAGCGAT
>DATDAH010000160.1:0-60434 GCA_036525535.1 Acidimicrobiales bacterium | reverse complement strand
GCGACGCCGGCGAGCCGAGCGACCTCGTCGAGGACCTCGGGCCGACTGATGTCGAGTCCTCGCTCGAACAGTGCGTCCCGCAACCGGAGGCTGACCCCCTCGCCGGCTTCGAGGCCGAGGTCGTAGGCGTGGGCGGCGAGGACCAGCGCAGGGATCGACGTGATGGGGAACCGGTTGCGGTCGAACGCAGAGAAGAGGTCGGGCGCCACCTGCGCCCGCAGCTCGTCGACCTTGTGGCCGACGGTGCCGGGGTCGAGGGGCGACCCG
Source organism: Acidimicrobiales bacterium (assembly GCA_036525535.1). Lineage (GTDB taxonomy): Bacteria > Actinomycetota > Acidimicrobiia > Acidimicrobiales > DATDAH01 > DATDAH01. The sequence goes on along the minus strand of DATDAH010000160.1, from coordinate 60,167 downwards.
TTCACCAGCTCGAGCGGCCAGGCTCGGATCCAGAAGCGGACGTCCGTCCGGCCGAGGGCCCCGCGTCGCTGCACGAGACGGCGAAGGCCGACGTGGGTGAACGGGCACGTGATGTCGGCGAAGACCTCGATCGGCGTCGAGAGTTCGCTCACCAGACCGGGTCCCGGCCGAAGGTCACGTCGGCGACGCCGGCGCCGGCTGGGCCGTGGAGCCTCGTCGCCGGCGTCGCGAAACACCCGCGACATGGCGTGGTTCTCGCAGAGAACGTCAACGGGGAACGACCGGACCCGTGGCTGCGCTCACACGCGGCCTTCGGGTGCCGAGCTCGATGCCGCGGCCCTGGGGGAGGACGACGATCATCACGCCGCCTGACCGAGCAGGTCGCGGTGGTAGCGCACGACCTCGACTTCGGGGTCGGCCTCGTGTTCTGACCACTCGGCCCGGGTGACTGTGCCCTCGGCCGGTCGGCCGTAGCGGTCGACCACCGTCAGGGTCTCGATGGGGATGTGGGCTCCTTCCATGACCCGATGGTGCGCTCGAGCCCCTTCGTGCAGCAGGGCCGAACGTCCCGGCTCGGCCGACCTTTCGTCCCTCAGCGGTGGGTCACCGATGGATGAGGTCGGGGACCGCGGCTGGCGTTGGGTCCCCGACCCCGCCACGCCGGTGCGCCCGGTGGCTCGCGCTCTGGGTGGCGAGACCAGGGCCTGCGTCGCGGCGCCGGGCGCGGGAGGCCTTGTGGAGGGCATCCGCGATGAGCACGGCGGGAGCGGCGCCGAGAGCGACGAGGAGCGCCGCTGGTGGGGGGATGGCCTGCTCGAGGAGGTCGGCCACCGCCGGGACGGCCAGGAACCCGGCGAGGGCGAGGAGCTCGACCGCGACCGCGCCCAGGAGCAGCCGATTCGTCGTCCATCCGAGGCGCCACGGCGGCAGCGTGGCGCTGCGGCAGGCGAAGGCGTTGGCCATCTGCCCGAAGACCACGGCCGCGAAGGCGGCACCGGAGGCGGCCATGAGGGCGTGACCCGTGGGGAAGTCCTCGCCCGGCCGCCAGCCGGCGACCACCAGCGCCGTCACGAAGGCGGTCATCTCGAGCAGGGCCTCCGCCGGGCCGACCACACCGAAGACGCGTCGCAGCAGGGTGGCGTCGATCAGGTGGCGCCCTTCCGGAGGCCGCCGCAGTGCCCGGTCGGTCGGGGGCTCCGCGCCGAGAGCGAGGGCGGGGAGCAGGTCGGTGCCGATGTCGAGGCACAGGATCTGGAGGACGCCGAGGGCGAGGGGAAAGCGCCCCCCGGACAGGGCCCACACGACGAACGGGGTGAGCTCGGCGACGTTGTCGGTCAGGTGGTAGGTGAGAAAGCGGCGGATGTTGCTGAACGTGGCCCGGCCCTGGCCGACCGCGGCCACGATCGTCGCGAAGTCGTCATCGAGCAGGACCAGGTCGGCGGCTTCTCGGGCCACGTCGGTGCCGGACCGTCCCATGGCTATGCCGATGTCGGCTTCCCGGAGCGCGGGGCCGTCGTTGACCCCGTCGCCGGTCATCGCCACGACGTCGCCGCGCTCCTGAAGGACCCGGGCGATGCGGAGCTTGTCCTCCGGGGCGACGCGAGCGACCACTACACCGTCGTGGGCCAACAGAGCGGCGAGCTCTTCGTCGTCCTCGGGCAGCTCGTCGCCTTCGAGGGTGGGGGAGCCGGGGAGGGCGAGACCGACCTGCCCGGCGATGGCGGCGGCGGTCGCGGGATGGTCACCCGTGAGCATCGCCAGCCGGATGCCGGAGGCTCGGCACGCGGCCACCGCGTGCTCCACACCGGTGCGAGGCGGGTCGTGCAGCCCGATCAGGCCGAGGAGGTCGAGGTGGGCCTCCACCTCGTCGACGCCGCGCCGCTCGTCGACCGACCCCGTGACGGGTCGGGACGCCACTGCGACCACCCGCAGGCCGCGCTGCGCCATCGCATCGACCACCTGATCGGCCTCGTGGGCGTCGAGACAGCGTGGCACCACCGAGTCCGGCGCGCCGAGCACGAACAACTGGTCACCGGTCAGCACGGAGGAGCGTCGACGGACCGGGTCGAACGCGTACCGGTGGGCGGCGAGGACCTCTGGTCGGGCCTCACCGCCGGCCAGGCGGCGAGCGAGCGCGTCGAGCGCGGCCTCCATCGGGTCCCCGACCGGCCGCCAGGTGCCGTCGTCGTTGGCGATGCGTCCCTGCACGCAGGCCACTGCGCTGTCGGCGGCCCGGCTGGCCTGCGCGATGGCGATGATGTCGCCGGTGATCCGCGCGATCGGGCCGTAGCCCTCGGATCTGAGGGTGACGCTCCCGGCCGGTGTCCACACCTCGACCGCGGTCATCTCGTTGCGGGTGAGGGTCCCGGTCTTGTCCGTGCACACGACCGTCGTGGAGCCGAGCGTCTCGACGGCCTCGAGGTGGCGAACGAGGGCGTTGCGGGCGGCCATTCGCTGCGCACCCATGGCCAGGGAGAGGGTCACGGTGGGCAGGAGGCCCTCGGGAACGAGGGCGACGGTCACGCCGACCGCGAAGAGGAAGCCATCGCGAGCGGGCATGTCGAAGAGCAGGGCGCAGCCGAAGAAGGCCAGCCCGACGCCGAGCGCCATCGCGGCGACGACCCGAACGACCCGGCTCAGCTCGCCGGCGAGGGGACTGGGGGGACGCTCGACGCCGGCGGTCAGGGCCGCGATTTCGGCTAGCCGGGTGTGCGCGCCGGTGGCCACGACCGCCCCGGCGCCCTCGCCCGTGGTGACGAACGTGCCGGCGAAGGCCCTCGCACCTTCGTCCGCCCGCACGGGGGCGCTCTCGCCGGTGAGCATGGACTCGTCCAGCCGGAGGTCGTGGGACTCGAGGACGGACAGGTCGGCGGCAACCCGGTCACCCGGGCCGAGGAGCACGAGGTCTCCGACGACGACCTCGTCGGCGGCGATCACGAGGACCTGGCCCTCGCGGCGAACGGTGACGCGCACGGGCATGAGGTCGGCCAGGCGCTCGGCGGCCTTCTCGGCCCGCTCCTCCTGGACGAAGGCGAAGACCCCGTTGATCACCACCACGACGAAGATGGCGACGCCGAGTTGGGGCATGCCGGCCACGAAGGCCAGCACCCCGGCGACCCACAGCATGAGGGCGAAGAAGTGGACCATCTCGGCCACCAGGCGCCGCCAGGCGGGCTGGCGAGCCGGTGGTGGAAGCCGATTGGGGCCGTCCGCGGCCAGCCGCGCCGCGACCTGGGCCCGGGTGAGTCCGGCGCTGCTGGACGGAAGAGTGCCCGTCACGGACCTAGGCGCGTAGCCGCACGGACAGGCAGGTGACGCAACCCTCCAGCTTCTGGAACTCGCTGATGTCCACGGTGACCGGGTCGTAGCCGAGCTGGGCGAACAGCTCGGCTGACTGGGGTGCGTCAGCCGCCATCAACAACTTGCCGTCGCCGAGCAGCACGACGTGGGCGCCGGACTCCTCGGGGACCGGCCGGAACCGCTCGAAGACCGCGGTGTCGTCGACCAGGGGGAGATGCCCGATGACCGAGCCGTCCGGCAGGGCGGTGACGGCGGACTTGAGGTGCAGCACCTTCTGGACCGGGACGGTGATCACCGTCGCGCCGAGCGGCTGGAGGATCGCCCGCAGCTGCGCCACCCCCTGGGCATTGGTCCGGCCGCCGCGGCCGACGTAGACGGTGTCGCCCACCTTGAGGACATCACCGCCGTCGAGGGTTCCGGGGGCGTGGATCCGGTTCAAGGAGCAGCCGAGGGACTCGAGGACCTTCTCGGTGTCGAGGATCTCGGGCTTGCGTTCGTCGGCGCCCGGTCGGGCGATGACGCCCACGTTGCGGTACATCACCACGGTGTCCTCGACGAACACGGCGTCCGGGCAGTCGTCGGCGGGCGGAACCTCGACGAGGTCCCACCCGGCCGACTCGAGCGCCGCCCCGTAGCCCTCCCACTGACGGAGGGCGAGGGCCGGGTCGACCGGCACCCGCTCGATGTGGGTGACCAGCCCGTCGACCAGGCGGGGACCCGGCCGACGGATCAGGGCAGTGGGGCGCATCGCAGGTCCATCTTCGTACGGATCAAGCGATCGGCGTGGGTGCGGTGGGATCGAGGGACTGGCCGGCATCACCGAACTCGACCGGAGCCTCGATCTCACCCCGTGCTTCGCGCTGCGCCTTGAGGAAGCCGTACAGCGGGATGCCGATGAGCAGCAGGAACATCGCCTGGTAGACGGACTGGTAGCCCGCGGCGAAGGTGACCCACAGCGAGAACAGGATCCCGACCGTGGCCACGGCACCGTCCCGGGCCAGGGCCCAACCCTGCACCTTGCGCCGGCCCGAGACCAGGTAGGCCAGCTGGGCGGAGGCGGAGATGAAGTACGGGATGGCCACGGTGACCACCGACAGGTAGACGAGGTAGGTGAACACCTTCAGGCCGGTCTCACCGGTGTAGCTCCAGGCCATCAGGGCAGAGGCGACGATGGTCGAGACGACGATGCCGAACCACGGCACACCGTGGCGGTTCTCCTTGGCGAAGGCCCGGAGGAACAGGCCGTCCTTGGCCGCGGCGTACGGCATCTCGGCGGTGACCAGGGTCCAGCCGTTGAGCGCACCGATGCCGGAGATCACGGCGACCAGGGCGACGGCTTTGCCGGCCCACCCGGCCCCGTCGAACATGGCCTTGAAGGCGGCGACGAAGGGCGTGCCGTCGTCGACCAGCTCGTCGTGGGGCACCAGCCCCATGACCGCGGCGGTCACGGCGACGTAGAGCAGGCCGCTGGCGGCGGTGCCGTAGAACGAGGCCTTGCCGACGTTGCGGCGGGGGTCCTTGACCCGGCTGGCGGCGATCGAGGCGCACTCGACACCGATGAAGGAGAACAGGGCCACAGCGGCAGCCATGTTGACCGCGTCGTACAGGCTCCCGCCCGAGGCGTTGAACGGGCCGAAGTTGGCCGACTGGACGAAGAAGAACCCGAACGTGCCCACCAGCAGCAGGGGGAGGAACTTCAAGACGACGGTGACGTTCTGGAACCAGGCCATCTGGCGGACGCCGGCCAGGTTGATGGCAGCGGGGATCCAGAGCCCGGTGAGGGCGATGCCGAAGTTGACCCAGTTCGACGGGTTGTCGATGCCGAAGAGGGACTCGACGTAGAAGACCCACGACGAGACGATGGCGGCGTTACCGGCCCAGCAGGTGATCCAGTAGCACCACGCGGTCAGGTAGCCGGCGAAGTCACCGAACTCGTGGCGGGCGTACGCGTACATGCCGCCGTCGGTGGTCGGGACCCGCTTGGTCAGCTGCCCGAAGAGCACGCCGAGCAGCACGGCGCCGATGGCGATGACCGTCAGGGTCAGGATGGAGGACGTCCCCGCCCCCGCCAGGACGGCGGGCATCGTGAACACCCCCGTGCCGATGATGCTGCCGATGACGAGGGCGGTCGCCGACGGCAGGCCGAGGGCGGCGGCGGCCTGGTCGCCGGCACCGGTGGCCGGCGGTGGGGCCTCCGCTTCGGTGGGGGGCGGTGGGGTCAAGGTCGTGGCCATCGGAGCATTCCCTCCTCGGGACGGCGACCGGTGTGGCCGCTCCGAGGCGACTGTCCTCCCCGGCGCCGGCGGGCGACAGGGACCAAGGTCCCGGACGCGAGCGCCGGAGGTCCCTTCCGGTGAGACCAGCAGCAGGAGGAAGGTGACTCCATGCGCGAGGAGGACGCCATGACCACGTTCCACGTCGACTCCGAGGTCGGGACGCTGCGCAAGGTGCTGCTGCACCGACCCGGCCTCGAGCTCCGCCGGCTCACCCCCAGCAACTGCGCCGACCTGCTCTTCGACGACGTGCTGTGGGTGAAGAGGGCCCGCCAGGAGCACGACGCCTTCGCCGACACCCTGGCCGACCGGGGCATCGAGGTCCTCTACGTCCACGACCTCCTGGCCGAGACCCTCAAGCACGACCGGGCCCGCCGCTGGTTGCTCGACCGGGTCATCACCGCCGAGGCCCTCGGTCGCGAGCTGGCCGAGGTCACCCGTGCGATGGTCGAGGTGGCCGACCCCGAGACGGCGGCCACCCATCTCATCGGCGGCCTCACCGTCGACGAGCTCCCCCACGGCTCCACCCTCGGCAGCCTGCGCGCCGACGTCCTCGGGCCCAAGGGCTTCGTACTCCCTCCGCTGCCCAACCACCTCTTCACCCGCGACGCCACCGCGTGGGTCTACGGCGGTGTCTCGCTCAACCCGATGGCCAAGCCGGCCCGCCGGCGCGAGACGGCCCATTTCGAGGCCGTGTACCGCTTCCACCCGCTGTTCGCCGACGAGCCCTTCGCCACCTGGTACGGGGGCGCCGACCATGACTTCGGCTCGGCCACCATCGAGGGCGGCGACATCCTCGTCATCGGCAAAGGGGCCGTGCTCATCGGCATGGGCGAGCGGACCACACCACAGGCCGTGGGCGCACTGGCTCGTCGCTTCTTCGCCACGGAGGGCGCGGCCAGCAAGGTCATCGCCGTCGCCCTGCCCGAACAGCGGGCGTTCATGCACCTCGACACCGTGATGACCATGGCCGATCACGACACCTTCGTCGCCTACCCCGGTGTCCTCGACGACCTGCGGACCTGGACCCTCACGCCCGGCGACGGAGACGGCGAGGTCGTCGTCACTGCCCAACCCGACGTGTTCACGTCGATCAAGGAAGCCCTCGGCCTCGCCCACCTTCGGGTCCTGACCACGGGCGGCGACGAGGACGAAGCCCAGCGGGAACAGTGGGACGACGGCAACAACGTGCTTGCCGTCGCTCCCGGCGTCGTCATCGCCTATGAGCGCAACGTCGACACCAACACCAAGCTCCGGCACGCCGGCATCGAGGTCATCACCATCCAGGGGAGCGAGCTCGGCCGTGGCCGGGGTGGTCCCCGTTGCATGAGCTGCCCGCTGGTGCGGGATGCCGACTGAGGAGAAGCTCGCCATGAAGGACCTGCTGCGCATCGCCGACCTCACGCCCGAAGACCTCCGCCTCCTGCTGCTGTTGAGCAGCGCGGTGGCCGAGGACCCCCATCAACGGCCTGGGCTGCTCGGTGGGGACGCGGTCGTCTGCTACTTCGCCAAGCCCTCGACCCGCACCCGCCTGTCGTTCGGTTCGGCCATAACCCACCTGGGCGGCGTGCCCGAGATCGTCAACGGCAACGAGCTCCAGCTCGGCCGCGGCGAGACCATCGAGGACACCGCCGGCGTCATCAGCCGGTATGCCCGCGCCTTCGTGATCCGCACGTACGCCGACGACGACGTCCGGCGGTTCGCGCAGGCCGCGACGATCCCGGTCATCAACGCGCTCACGGACGGCCACCACCCCTGCCAGGCCCTGGCCGACCTGCTCACGCTGCGGCAGCACTTCGGCGTGCTGTCCGGCTTGCGCCTGGCGTACCTGGGCGACGGCAACAACGTGGCCCACAGCCTCATGGAGGCGTGCGCCCTCGCCGGCATCGATGTCGTCGTCGCCACACCCCGGGGCTTCGAGCCCGACCTGGGCGTCGTGACCACCGCGGGGGCGATCGCGCTCGAGAACGGCTCGACCGTCGAGCTCAGCCACGACCCGATGGAGGCCGTGACCGACGCTGACGCCGTCTACACCGACGTCTGGGTCTCGATGGGTGACGACGAGGACGATCGGTCCGTCCGCTCCGAGGCCCTCGCACCCTTCCAGGTCAACGAGGCGATCATGGCCGAAGCGGCCAGCGATGCCGTCTTCATGCACTGTCTTCCCGCCCACCGCGGCCAGGAAGTCGTCACCGGCGTCATCGACGGTCCCCAGTCAGTGGTCCTCGACGAGGCCGAGAACCGCATGCACACGGCACAGGCCCTCCTGGTCGCCCTTCTCGAAGGGCGTCTCTTGGGCGCTCAGGGCGCCCCGGTCGTGGGGTGATGCGCGTCGTCATCGCCCTCGGTGGCAACGCCCTGCTCCGGCGGGGTGAGCTCATGGACGCCGCCGTACAGCGAGCCAACGTCAAGATCGCGGCTGAGGCCATTGCCGCGGTAGCCCGGGACCACCAGGTCGTGCTCACCCACGGCAACGGCCCCCAGGTCGGGCTCCTCGCCCTGCAGAACGCCGCCTACGAGCCGGTGGCCCCCTACCCCCTCGACGTCCTCGACGCGGAGACCGAAGGCATGGTCGGCTACCTCCTCGAACAGGAGCTCGGCAACCACCTCGACCGCGAGCGCCTGGCGACCCTGCTGACCCAGATCATCGTCGACCCCGACGACCCCGCCTTCACGCACCCGAGCAAGTTCGTCGGGCCCACCTTCGCCGTCGACGACGCGTGCCGGCTCACCGACACCCGAGGATGGGCCATGGCTCGGGACGGCGACGCGTACCGCCGGGTGGTCGCCTCGCCCGAGCCCCTGGAGATCGTCGAGCTCTCCACCATCCGCCTCCTCGTCGCCTGGGGGGTGACCGTCATCTGCAGCGGTGGTGGCGGCATACCGGTCATGGCCGACGGCCGCGGCGGACTGCAGGGCGTCGAGGCCGTCATCGACAAGGATCTCGCCGCTGAGCTCCTCGCCCGGGGGGTCGACGCCGAGGGCTTGCTGCTGCTCACCGACGTCGACGGGGTCTACCAGGGCTGGGGGACCGACGAGGCGGTACGGCTCGAACAGGTGTCGGTGGCCCAGTTGTGGGCGCTGGACCTGCCGGCGGGTTCGATGGGTCCCAAGGTCGACGCCGTCGGCCGGTTCGTCCAGCACACCGGCGGGTTCGCCGCCATCGGCGCCCTCGCCGATGCCGAGGCCATCCTGCGTAGCGAGGCCGGCACGATCGTGGTCCGGTGACCGGGCACCGCCTCGCCTTCGCTGGGTTGCTGGTGCTGGTGACCGCCGGCGCCGTCGAGGTCGACTGGTTGCCACCCATCCCGCCCGACGGGCCGACGGGTCCGGTGGGCGGCCGGCCCGGCTCCACCGGCTGACATGGCCAAGAGAGCCGCCATTCTTCCTCCGCTGGCGGCCCTGGGTGGGGTTGGCGCCCTGACCATCGCGGTCGCGATCGGCGGACCGCACCTGACCAAGGACGGCTGGTCCACGGGCACGGTCGTCGGCGCGGTCGCCCTGTTCGTGGGGGTCGGCCTCCTGGTTGCCGTAGCTCGGTCCCTGCGGAGCGCCCGGTGGGGTCCGAGGATCCTCGCCGGTGTCGGCACCCTCATCCTCCTCGGCCTGTCCCTGTTGACCCTGGGCCAGGCGCTCGCGGCGAACTGGGTTCCCCACGCCGCGGTCACCCGCACGCCCATCGACGTCGGCCTGGACGCCGAGGGTGTCCGGCTGAGGACATCGGACGGTGTCGAGCTCGCCGGGTGGTACGTGGCCCCGAGGAACGGGTCGGCCGTCGTCGTCGCTCACGGCGCAGGATCGACCCGCAGCTCGGTGCTGGACCAGGCCGCCGTCCTCGTGGAGAACGACTACGGCGTACTCGCCATCGACGCGCGGGGCCACGGCGACAGCCACGGCCGAGCCATGGACTTCGGCTGGTGGGGCGACGAGGACATCCGCGCGGCGGTCGACTTCTTGGCGCACCGACCCGAGATCCACCACATCGCCGCGCTCGGCTTGTCCATGGGCGGCGAGGAGGCCCTCGGGGCGATGGCTGCCGACGATCGCATCGAGGCCGTCGTCGCCGAAGGCGCCACCATCCGGGTCGCCGACGACCGGGACTGGCTGTCGGACCGCTTTGGCTGGCGCGGTGCCGTCCAGGAGTGGCTGGAGTCCGCCACGACCTGGTTCGCGGATCGTTTCACCCCAGCCGATCCGCCGATCACCCTCCGCCAAGCCGTGGACCGGGCCCGACCCCGGCCGGTCCTGCTGATCACCGCCGGCGAGGTCGCCGATGAGGCACACGCCGCCGGTTGGATCCGCGCCGGGTCCCCGGAATCGGTCACCGTCGTCGAGGTCGAGGGCGCGTCTCACACCGCCGGCCTCCGCTCCGATCCCGAGCTCTGGGAGGACACGGTGGTCGACTTCCTCGACGATGCACTCACCTGACCGCTCCACCGCCTGGTCCGAGCTCGAGACTCTCGCCGTCGAAGGCGGACCGGCCGGTACGAGCTCGTCGACTGACCCTTCGGCTCAGGCCGACCGGTTGGCGCGCCGCTCGGCGGCCCGTGCGGCGAGCGCTGCTTCGGCCCTGATCTTGATGCCCAGCAGCATGCGTCGCTCCATGACGAAGGCGCCCGGGTCGGCCAGGAGCATCCAGAGCCTCGCCCCGACACCACGGGCCGGCTCCGGGCGGAACCGACTGATCAGCCGAGACGCCCCATCGGTCCGATCCTCCACGATCACCGCCCACGACGTGCCGTCCTCGGCCTGGCTCACCAGGATGTGCCGCTCGCGGTCGATGGACCGGACCACGAAGCCCGTCGTCGGCGTCATCGGGATCACGTCACCGACGGCCAGGCCCGCCAGGTCGGGGTCGATCCGGTCGGCGCTCGGTCGCCCGTCGTTGTCGATCCAGTCGTAGCTGTACCAGCCGGCCCGACCGAAGCCGATCTGAACGATCCACGGGAAGACGTCGGTCGCCGGTGCGTCGATGGTGACCGCCCGGGTGGAGCCGGCCGCCTCCGGCACGAGTTCATCGCCGGCCAGAACCCGTGACGCCTCGGCGTCGGTAGCGCCCCACCGCCTGTGCCAGGGGCCGATCACCCACCGGTAGGTCGTTGACAGCACCACGGCGCCGGCGAGGGCGACGGTGAGCCCGAGCGGGCCGAGGAGCACGACCGCCGCCGCCACCCCGAAGGTGGCGGCGACGATGAGGCCCAGCACGATCAGCAGGATCGTGCGCTGCGTGTTCACTCGACGACCACCGCGGTGACCATCCCGTACATGCCGGACTCCCGCTCGACGTGGGGGAGGATGTGGCAGTGCCAGACCCAGGTGCCCCGCTCCTCGAGCTGGACCAGGACCGTGAAGCGCTGGCCGGGAGCGACGTTGAGGGTGTCGACCGTGTAGGGGTGGTCCAACGGGTACCCGTCTTCGGCGATCACGATCTGGTCGAACTGATGGAGGTGCATCGGGTGGATCTGCGTGCCCTCGTTGGCGTAGTGGATCTCGATCCAGTCGCCTCGGTTGCCCACGATCGGGGTGGTGGCCGGGAAGCTCTTGCCGTTGAGTGAGTACCCGATCACCCCGGCGTCGTTCAGCACCATCGGGATCTCCTGGCTGACCGCGACGTCGGCCGGCACGGCCTGGCCGCCGATGGTCTGGCCCGCGGGCAGGGGCACGTCACCCACGTAGAACATGCCGAGCAATCCGTTCGGGACGGTCATCTGCGCCATGTGGTGGGCGTGGTACATGGCCACCGAGATCTCGTCGGCCTCGAAGGCGTAGGTGAAGCTCTCACCGGGCTCGACGAGGTCCTGGGTCACCGGCGCGACGCCGTCCATGGAGTTGGGGACGTTCACGCCGTGGAGGTGCATGTCGGTGGCCGCGGGCAGCTCGTTGTGCAGCTCGATCTCGACCCGGTCACCGACCTCGACGTGCATCTGCGGTCCGGGGACCATGCCGTTGTAGGTCCACGCCTGGACGACCTGATCGGTCGCCACCTCCCATTCGGTGATCGCGGCGGTGAGCTCGAAGTGCTTGGTGCCGTCGGGCAGGATCGTCGGCTCCAGCTCCTCGTTGCCGAGGCCGGCGGACTCCGCCGGGAACTGGCTGATCGTCGCGTTCATGGCGTCGGACATCTGCTGGTAGTCGGCTTCGGTCATGGTGTCGCCCGTCGATCCGGACATGTCCATGCCCGCCATGTCGGTCGTGGCCGTGGCCGCGGCCTCGCCGCTGCCCGCCGTCACCTCGAGCGTGCCGGTCATCCCCGAGTCGGCGTGGCCCGGGATGAGGCACAGGATGTCGTAGGTCCCGACGGCGAGCGAGGAGACGTCGAGCTCCTCGCTGCCACCGGCGGGAAGATCGGCGGTGGCGATGTCCTGGTCGACGATGGTCAGGTTGTGCGCCGTCGCACCGTCGTTCGTGACGTGCAGCGCCCCGCCCTCGGCGACGGTGATGGCGTCCGGCGCGATGGCGAACTCGCTCAGGGACACGTGCGTCGGGGCCGCGGTGGACACCGATCCGGCCCCGCTGTCATCACCGGCGGCCATCACGACGGCGGTGAACGCCAATACCAGGGCGAGCACCGCAGCGACGCCGAAAATCGCCAGCACCGCGCTGTGGTCAGTGGTCGTGCTCGTCTCGGGCACCGCTCCTCCAGGGGGTCAGGGGTCGGCGTCCACGATCCTCCCCGAACGACGGTGGCGGGCAGGGCCGAGGGTCGCTCCGCGTCGGGACCTTGGTCCTCTCCTCACCGTCGTCGCCCGGTCAGAGGACGATGATCGTCCCCTCACCCCGGAGGATGGCCTCGGCGAGTCGCCGTGGGCCCTCGCATCCGCTCACGAAGGCAGAGCTCGTTGGGAGACCCAGGCGGTGCCGAGGTCGGCGCCCCACTGGCGGGCCCGGGCCTCCTCACCGTCGTCCAGCGGGCCCGTCATGCCGTGGACCCAGAACGTCGTCGGCGGGCCCACGGCCATGAAGCCCCGAGACCGGAGGTGCTTGCGGGCCGCTCGGGCCGCTGAGCCCGGGACCCGGGGCCGCCGGACGCGGGTGTCGAAGGCGGCGACCGCCGTGCTCGGCGTCGGCTCGAGCTCTTCGATCCACTCCCGGATGCCCGGACCCGACGCCACGGCTTCATCGGCGCCTTTCGTGACCGCGTCGGCCCGGGTCGACGCCCGACTCATGCTGAACGCGTGGGTCGGGCCGCCGACCACCAGCAGGTCGACACCGGCGAGATCGGTCGACGCCGAGTGGACCGCGGCGCACTCGACCTCGACGTCCGCGACGGTCGAGAGCCCGTCGGCAACAGCTCGGGCAACGGTCTCGGTGTTCCCGAACATCGACTCGTGGACGACGAGCGCTCGCATGAGTGCCTCCTGCAGCTAGTGGGTCCCGGCCTGCAGGTCACGCCGACCGGCCGACAGGTCTTCCGGTGATGCGGTCCGCGACGATCCGGAACCGGCGCTTCATCTGGCCCGATTACACGACCCCCAGAGTGACGTCGAGTCGGGTGGTCCGCATGCCCCGATCCTCCGCCTGGGTGGTGCCTCCCGACAGGGCCGTAGGTCCCTGATACGAGGTCGTCGTGGCGGGTAGTCGATCCGCGGCACCTACGACGTGGCGTCGAGGTAGGCCTGGCCCCGGGCGGACAGCTCGTAGCCCACCTCCAGGCTCAGGGTGAGGCCGAGGCGCTTCAGCTTTCGGATGTCGGTCTTCAGGGCGAAGCGCTCGCGGCCCAGCGTCTCGGCCAGGGTCGTCGACACCACCCCGGGCTGGGTGGCGATGAGGGCCAGCGTCGCCCGGGTCCAGGGCCCCGCGGCGGCGGCCCCGTCGAGGCGGTCCAAGCGGCGGGTGATCTCGGCGATCTCGTCGGGATCCAGGTCGGCCTCGTTCGCGGGCGGCCCGGCGGGACCGATCCTGTGGAACGCCACCCGGTACACCTCGGTCTCGGGAGGCGGATCTCCGAGGCGGCGGCGCACCGCATCGGCGTCGGCCTCCCCGGCGCGACGGGCGTCGGCCTTGCTGATGCGGGCTACGGGCACGGTCCGCACCGCGTCGACCTCGAACCAGAGATCGTCCTTGTGGAACCGGCCACCGACCTTGGCCTGGGGACGCTTCCACGCCCGGAAGGTCACGGTGATCGTGCCATCAGCCAGGCCGGGAACGGCGTCGGCGGTGAACATCACCGCACCAGTGCAGCACGGCAGGCAGGAATCCCGCCGACCGCCGTCATCCTCCGGGGGACTGCGGGTCCTATCGGGTGGTGACGGCTTCAGTTCTGAAACAGGAGTTCCTCCAGGTGCGGTGCGTCCGTCGATCCCTCCTGGCCGCGGCGGTGGTGACCCTGGGCCTGCTCGGCCTCGGCCTGAGCAACGGAACCCGGGTGTTCAACGGCAGCCAGCTTCCGCTGGGCCTCTGAGGTCGAGGACGGTCTCGGTGGGCCGGGACCGTCTGCGACACCGGGGAGGGGACGAGTGGGCCATGGCGCCGGCCATGGCCCACCGTCAGGTGCTCGGATCAGCTCAAAAACGGCCTGGGTCTGGATGGTCAGCGACACCAGGTGCCCGTCACCGTCGGACCTGGCCCATCCGGGAAGGTCGCGCCATTTCCTCCCAGGTCCTGGTTGGAGGTCAGGTCGAGTCGGTCCGGCGGCGGCGGACGACGTAGACGGCCGCGCCGACGAACACCAGGCCGGCTACGGCGAGGCCGGCGAACAGGCCGACGGGGGGATCGTCGCTCCCGGTCTCGGTGTCGTCCTCGGTCAGGGTCGGCTCGACCGCGGCACTAGTAGCGGGCGGCAGGGTGGTCGCGGGGGCGGCGCTCGTCGTGGGCGGCGCGGGGGCGGGCACCCGGTAGGTGGCGCTGGCCTGGGCCTCGGGATCGGTGGCGTCGAACTGCACCCGCCACCGCCCGGGCGCAGAGAAGACGATGGTGCCCTCGTAGAGGCCGTCGGTGCCGGTGCCGGTCAGCGCCTGGGGCGCGGCCGGGTCGCCCCCGGCGAGGAGGGCCGTGGCCGTGACCGTGGCCCCGTTGATGCCGTCGCCGTCGTTCTCGTAGGTGAGCGCGAGGCGGTAGGTGACCGCCGATCCCTCGTCGCTGGGGGTGGCCTCGACGACTTCGAGCACGACCTCGTCGCCGTGGGCCGCGGCCGGACCGGCGGTTCCGAGGAGGGCCAGGCCGAGCACGGCCGAGACGACGGCAGGAGCGAGAGGGCGCACGGGCCCATTCTGGCGGCGCGGTGACACGGCCTCGGGCATCCCGCCCGACGAGGTCAGCCCGGTCCGGGCGAGAGGCTCGGGATGTCCCGGCCGCTGAGCACGCACATCTCGTTGCCCTCCGGGTCGGCCAGGACCACCCAGCTCTCGTCTCCGGTCTGGCCGACGTCGGCCGGGGTGGCGCCGGCGGCCACCAGGCGGGCCACCTCGGCGGCGTGGTCGGCGTCCTTGGGCGGGGCCACGTCGAGGTGGAGGCGGTTCTTGCCCGGGCTCAGTGCGGGCACGGAGAGGAGGTCCAGATGGGGGCGCCGCCCGGACGGGTTGACCAGCGAGGAGCCCTCCTCGTCCTGCTCGACGACCGTCCAGCCCGAGGCCTCGGCCCAGAAGCGGGCCTGGGCCTCGTGATCGACGACATCGAGGCAGACCGACGCGAGGGGACCGCCGTCGCCCACCTCGCGCAGCACGCAGAACTCATTGCCCTCGGGGTCGGCCAGCACCTCCCAGCTCTCGTCGCCCGTCTGGCCGACGTCGGCCCGCATGGCCCCGGCGGCCAGGAGGCGCTCGACCGTCGCGGCCTGGTCCTCGGGTGACGTGGAGGCCAGGTCGAGGTGCACACGGTTCTTCGTGGTCTTCGCCTCGGGCACGGGCACGAAGCCGAGCACCGGTACCTGGTCCTCCAGCTCGTCCATGGGCTCGACCACCACCTCCTCGTCGTCCTCCAGGGTGATGGGCCAGCCGAGAGCCTCGGACCACCAGCGGGCCAGGCGGTGAGGGTCGTTGCTGTCGATCACGATCAGGACGAGGTGGGTGCTCACGGGACCTCCGTGGTGGTCGAGGGCAGGGTGGTTGGAGGAAGCGTGGTCGGAGGAAGCGTGGTCGGCGAGGGGGTGGTCGTCATGGTCGTCGCAGAGGAGACCGTCGTCGACGGTACCGGGGTGGTCGGCGGCGGGCTGGGTGGGGACGGGGCGCTGGGCAGGGCGTCGAACGCGAACAACAAGCGGGCCAACAGGCCACGGCCGAGGCGGGCGTCGGGACGGAACGTGGTGGCGGTGGCGCCGGGGAGGAGGTGGTTGACCGCGGCCCAACGGACGGCCGGGCCTTCGGCATCAGACCACGGGTCGTCATCGAAACCGACCGGGCGTCCGGCCATGCGCCAGAGCAGGCCCAGCGCCTGGATCCGGCTCACCGGGGTGTCGGGCCGGTAGGTGCCGTCGGCGAAGCCCGAGTCGACCCGGGTGGCCGCGGCCCATCGCAGCGCGGCGTCGAGCGCAGGGCGACCGTCGGACCACGGGTGCTCTGGATACCCGCCTGGGCGGCCACCCAGGCGCCACGCCATGTTCAGCAACGCCCCGCGCGTCGCGGGGAGCACGAAACTGCCGACCCGGGCCCGGTAGGTCCCATTGGCGTAGCCCCCGAAGAGATGGCGTTGGCCGACCCAGGCGATGGCCCCGGCCGCGGCGTCCGAGTCGGGCACGTCCCAGAAGGGGCCGCTGGTGAGCGCCGGGTCGCAGCTGTTGGTGACCTCCCGCATGAGCCGTGCGATGTGGACCCGGCCGTAGACGTTGTGGTGGAGTTGGTCCCGCCGCTCCCACGCCGGCCCGACGAGCTCGGCCCAGAGGTCGTAGTGGAACCAGTCGACGTTGTCGTACTCGTGGCTCACCGCGTGGGTGATGCGGTTGTAGGCGGCGGCGTACCGGTCGTGGAGCAGGTAGTAGTTCGTGTCGGTGTCGTCGACCTCGAAGACCCGGACGCAGTCCACCTCCGGGCTGACGAGATCGAGGAGCTGCCGAAGTTCGCGGCGCCACACCGACGGTGGGTCGGACTCGGATTGGGACGTCCCGATGAAGGCGACGAAGATGTCGGGCATGGCGCCGTTCCGAACGGCCTCTCGGACCGCGGGTAGCACCTGACGGATCTTGAGAGCCAGGCCGATCTGGTTGAAGACGATGGCCCGGTCCCGCAGGATCGTCGTGTCGTAGTGGTCCAAGGCCTCGAACGGGATGGAGTCGCCGACGAACCCCACCGTGGGGGCGTCAGCGGGCGAGGCGCGGGCGGGTGCGGCACCGGCAACCAGCCCGTCGGTGAGCAGGGCGGCGGCGACCAGCGCCGAGCGGCACCGCAACTCAGTCGCCGGTGGTGCCGTCGATCCGCTCACGCAGCAGGTCCATGTGGCCGACGTGGCGGGCGTACTCCTCGATCATGTGCACGTAGATCCAGCGCAGGTTCATGTCCGCCCCCCGGGGGTCGTGGCCGAACTCGTCCAGATCGTGACCGGCCGTGGCCGCCCGGGCCAGCGCGATCTCGGCCCTGAGTGTGGCGAGGTCGGCGTCGGGGTCGGCGTCGACGGCCTCGAGGTCGGCCTCCAGGTCGTCGTCGGTGCAGTAGATCTCGCCCAGCTCCGGCTGGCCGCCGAAGACCATGCGGAACCACCAGCGCTCGACCTCGGCCAGGTGCCGGGCGATGCCGATCAGGCTCAGGATGGATGGCGGGGCGGAGCGCTCGGCCAGCTGACCGGCCGGCAGGCCCTCGCACTTCTGGAAGACGGTGGCCCGGTACCAGTCCAGGAAGGCCTCGAGCATGGCCCGCTCGTCGAGGTCGAATGCAGGATCCACTCGGGGCTCGGTCACGATCCCCACGGTAGGGGGTGCGAAACCGGCCGTATGGCGCGAGGCTCGACGCATGTTCGACCTCGACACCTTCCTCGCCGATGTCCTGGCGGCCCGGGCGGAGGCTCAGCCCCGCCTGGCCGTGAAGGAGGTCCTGGACCGGGCGGTGACGTCTCCCGGTGAGGTGGCGGCCGCCCTGCCGCCCGATCGGGCCGAGCTGGTCCGTCTGCATGTGTCCGACGAGCTCACCGTCCTCAAGGTGGTGTGGGCACCGGGCATGTCCCTGCGCCCCCACAACCACCTGACCTGGGCATCCATCGGGATCTACACCGGCGGCGAGGACAACGCCTTCTTCCGGCGCGACGGTGACGGCCTGGCCGAGTCCGGCGGCCGGGAGCTCCGGCCCTCCGACGTCTGCCTGCTGGGCGACGACACCATCCACAGCGTCACCAACCCCACCTCCCAGTTCGCCGGTGCCATCCACATCTACGGTGGCGACTTCTTCGCCCTGGAACGCAGCCAGTGGGACCCCGAGACCCTCGTCGAGTCCCCCTACAGCGTCGACGAGACCCTCGAGCAGTTCGAGGCGGCCAACGCCGCTCTCTGACCGGCGCCGGCTACGTCGGCCGGTCTTCCTTCGTGAGGGCCCAGCGTTCGTGGTCCCGCCAGTCCCCGTCGATGTGCAGGTAGCGGGGCGAGAACCCCTCCTTCAGGAAGCCGCAGCGCTCGGCCAGTCGCCGCGATGGCCGGTTGCCGGGCTGGATGTTGGCCTCGAGGCGGTGCAGACCGATCTCGTCGAAGGCGTGGTCGACGGCCCAGCGGACGCCCTCGGTCATCAGGCCCTGGCCCTCCTGACCCGTGAAGGCGTAATAGCTGAGGTGGGCCGACCAGAAGCTGCCCTGGATGATGTCGCTGACGTTGACGATGCCGACCACGGACCCGTCGGCAAGGGAGCGGAGCAGGAAGCCGTGGTGGCGGGACTCCACGATGCGGAACAGGAAGGTGGTCCAGGCCTCGTCCGTCGTGGGCGCGACCAGCCACGGGTGGTGGAGATCCTTGCTGGCCAGAGCGGCCTCGATGACCTCGGGCCCGTCGGCCTCCGCCGGGAGGTGGACGGCCAGGCGTTCGGTCGATCCCACCGGCGAGCTCACCTCGCCATGCTGGCAGGGCGAATCGTTGGTTCCTACCGCTCGTGGGCCAGTCGAGGATCCGCCGGGCTCACCCGTCGAGCAGGCCGGCGAAGGCCAGGCGGGCGTCGTCGTTGAAGGCGACGAAGGTGACGCTCTCGACGTCGGTCGGCGTGGCCCGAACGGTGTCCACCGCGATCCGGGCCGCGAGGCCGGCGGGATAGCCGTAGACGCCGGTGGAGATGGCCGGGAAGGCAACGGACCGGGCGCCGACCTCGTCGGCCCGGGCCAAGGACTCGACGTAGCACGAGGCCAGCAGGTCCGGCTCGCCCCGCGCGCCGCCGTGCCACACCGGGCCGACGGTGTGGATGACCCACCGGGCAGGAAGGGCGAAGCCGGGCGTGACCTTCGCCTGGCCGGTCGGGCAGCCGCCGAGAGGGCGACAAGCGGCCAGCAGCTCCGGTCCCGCGGCGTCGTGGATGGCCCCATCGACGCCGCCCCCGCCGAGGAGCGACGAGTTCGCGGCATTCACGACGGCGTCGACGTCGAGCTCGATGATGTCGCCGACCACGAGCTGGAGCACGGGAGCCACGAGTTGCCTCAGGCGGGATCGGCTCGATTGGTCACTCCGGGCGACCGTACCCGCCTCTCAGGATGCCGACCGCGGCGGTGACCAGCCAGATGTCGCCGAGGGTGAGGCCCAGGCGCTGGAGCAGGCCGGCGCGGTCGTCCAGTGTCGTGGCCCCGAGGCACGCGAGGGAGGCGACACCGAGGATCCGGGACGCCACCGCCGCCCGGCGCCGGCCGAGGCGGGCCAGCGGCCCGGCGGCCAGGAGGGGAGTGGCCGCGAGCGTCACGTACGCGATCCCCGCAGCCACGCCGTGGGCCGTGTCGCCCGCCCAGCCGTCGAGGGGCAGCGCGGCCACGCCAAGTGTGGCCAGACCGGTGGCCATCGCCGTGGTCCACGCCGGCCCGGGCAGGGCATCGCGCAGGGCGACGGCGAACAGGGGCACGCCGATGCCGAAGGCCACGAACCCGGCCGTCATCCAGGCCTGGTCCGGCGCCCCGTCGGCGGCCAGCCGGCTGATGGCGTCCTGGGTCGGGTCGTACCCGGGGAACCGTGTGCCGAGCGTGGCCCACGTCCCCACGAAGGCCACCGGCCCGATCACCCCTCCGAGCGCGAGTCGTCTGGTCGTCCCGGGATGTTTTCACCACCCCGAGGACGCACCAAGTCCCCTCCCGCCGGGCCACTCCCGGGCGCCCACCCCGCGGGCTCGTGGCCCACGAACTGCTGGTCTGCGCGGCGGCTGACGGTGGCTTGGTAGCCCCTGAACGTTGACTGACGGCTCGGGCTGGCATCCTGACGGCCCGGATCCCACCGATCGAAAGAGTTCCCGTGCGCCGCTTCCGCCTGCTCGCCTGTCTCCTGCTGCCGTTGTTGCTGCTCGCTGTGGCCTGTGGCGACGACTCCGGCGATGAGCCGCTCCAGGCCGACGGCGAGGACGCCGAAGCCGCGGGCGTCCCTGATGCCACCGTGGGCGAGCCCGCCGAGGACGATCCTTCCCTCGACGCCATCACGGTCGGCGGCACCTACGCCGAGTCCGCCACGGTCGAGGTCGACGCGCCCTTCAGCACCGAGACGACCTACCGCCGCATCCTCGAGGAGGGCGACGGTGACCCGGTCGAGGCCGGCCAGTCCGTCGACTTCCAGAACGTGGCCGTCAACGGCCGGGACGGCACCGAGTTCGACAACTCCTATGAGAACAGCGGCGAGGGTGGCGGGCCGCCCAACATCGTCATGGACGAGACCCAGATCATCCCTGGCTTGGTGCGGGGGTTGCTCGACGTCCCCGTCGGCAGTCGGGTGCTCATCGCCATCGCCCCCCAGGACGCCTTCCAGGCGCAGGGTGGCATCCCCGACGCCGGCATCGAGGCCGACGACACGATCATCTTCGTGGTCGACGTCCTGGACGCCACCACACCGGAGCCACCACTGGCGCGGGCCGAGGGCACCGCTGTCGAGCCGGACGAGGGCCTCCCCACGGTGGAGCTGGATGACACCGGCAAGCCCACGATCACGATCCCCGACGGCGATCCCCCGACCGAGCAGGTGACCCAGGTCCTCATCGAGGGCGACGGCCCCGAGGTCGAGTCCGGCCAGACCATCACGGCCCACTACACCGGCGTCATCTGGGCCAGCGGCGAGCAGTTCGACTCGTCCTGGGACCGGGGCGAGCCGTCCGAGTTCCCGATCGGCGTGGGTGGCGTCATCGTCGGGTGGGACGAGGGCCTGGTCGGCCAGACCGTCGGGTCCCAGATGCTGCTCGTGATCCCGCCGGACAAGGGCTACGGCCCCGACGGCAACCCCGACGCCGGCATCGCCGGCACCGACACCCTGGTCTTCGTCGTCGACATCCTGGCTGCGAACTAGGTCATCCGCCGGCGGGCATACGCACGGCCGGTCGGTGGTTGATGCTTGCGTAAGCAACAATCTGAGGAGCGTCGAATGCCGGCTGTCACCGTCGAGAACCCCCTGGTCCTCCCGCGGGTCACCCCTGACCCCGAGGCCCACGCCCGACCCGTCGACAAAGTCGTGCCCGCCCACCACGCGGTGGAGGGCGCCGGCTTCGAGGTCTGGCGACCGTTCCCGGGCAACGTCGACGCCCACGTGGCCGACCCCTTCTTCCTGCTCGACCAGCTCGGGCCGGTCGACTACGCCCCCAACGAGCCGGTCGGCGCCCCGTGGCACCCGCACCGGGGCTTCGAGACCGTCACCTACGTGATCGACGGGGTCGTCGAGCACCACGACTCCAACGGTGGGGGCGGGATCATCGGTGAAGGTGACACCCAGTGGATGACGGCCGGCGCCGGGATCCTGCACGACGAGGTCCCGACGGAGATCTTCACGCGCAACGGTGGCCGCTCCCACGGCGTCCAGCTCTGGGTCAACCTGCCGGCCGCCCTCAAGATGAGCGACCCCCGCTACCAAGCCATAACCAGCCACGACCTGACGCTGCTCTCCTCGGCCGACGGTGGGGCTCTCATCCGCCTGATCGCGGGGGACCTCGACGGGCACGCCGGTCCCGGGGCGACGCACACGCCCATCACCTACGCCCATGCCAGCGTTCGGCCCGGGGCGCAGGTCACCGTGCCCTGGAACCCCGCCTTCAGCGCCATGGCCTACGTGCTCACCGGTCGGGGCCACGCCGGTGACGAGCGCCGACCCGTCGACGAGCACCAGCTCGTGCTCTTCGGCCCCGGCGACACGCTGATCATCGGCGCCGCCGACGATCAGCCCGAAGCGTCACCCGATCTCGAGGTCCTCCTCCTGGGGGGACTGCCGATCGGCGAGCCCATCGCCCACTACGGCCCGTTCCTGATGAACACGCGGGATGAGCTGCGCCAGGCCGTCGAGGACTTCAATGCCGGCCGCATGGGTCAGATCCCGGCCACCAGCCTCCGCCCCAACTGACCCTGGAGGGGTCGGCCGACGGCGAGCTCGTGGGCCAGCGTGTCGAGCTCGACACGGGCGGCCTCGACGGCGGTGAAGTCGCGGTTTTCGAGGGCAGCGCGGTACTCGGCCACCAGGTGGGCGAGAGCGTCGGGGTCGGGCGCAGGGGCGAGGGTGGTCATCGCCTCGGTGGTGTCCTCGGCCAGGGCCTGGGCCTGGGAGACGTCGCCGACGTCCAGGATCTCGGCCTTGGCCACGGCCATCTGCCCGATGGCGTAGGCGGTGACGACGGTGCGACGCTCGGCCAGCGCCTCGATCAGGTCGGAGGCGGAATCGCCGGGGAAGGCGTCGGGTTGCTGGGCGCTGATCGCTCCGGCCAGTACCGCGGCCATGGCCGCGGCGTGCGCGTGAGCCTCAGCCTGGCTGGCGTACGCCGCGCCCCGGTCGCCGCCGGCCCACTCGTCGGCCTGGCCCAGCAGTTGGCGGACGTGGTCATGGAGCAGGCCCTCCACCAACGCCACCGGCGCCGCGCCACCGGTTGCGGTTGAGCAGAAGGAAGAGAAGTCGAGCGCGTAGTCCTCGAGCTGGTCGCGCGCTTCGGCCGCCGCGTCGTCGTCGCCGTCCCCGAGCGCACCGGCGTACGCGGCGAAGAACTCGATGTGCTGGGTCCAGAGCTGGTCGAAGGCCCGGGCCACCGAAGGTCCGTAGACCAGGCCGATGGCCTCGGTCAGGGCGTCGGTGTTGACCGTGATGGCCTCGAGCAGGGCGTCGAGGTCCGGCGTCGCGTCGATGACGGCGCGCATGGTCTGGATGGCCAGCTCCGAATGCTCGGCCAGGAGGGTCTGCAGCAGGATGCGCAGATCGGGGGCGGGCGCCACGGCCGTCCGGTCCGGATCCGGCACCTCGATGTCGGCGGTGATGTCGCGGTCGAGAGCGAAGACGGGATCCGGGCTCTCGGCGGCGGCCGGCGCTTCGGAGCCACAGCTGGTCGAGAGCAGGCCGGCGACGGCCGCCGCGCCGAGCGGGGCCAGCGCCGACCTGAACGAGGTGGGCCGGCTCACGGCCGGGCCGCCTGGTGGGGAAGGGTCAGGGTCTGCGGGTCGAAATCGTCCAGCCAGGCCTCGAGACCGGCGGCCGGGATCGGCTTGGTCAGCAGGAAGCCCTGGGCCATGTCGCAACCCAGGTCGGCGACCGCGGCCAGGACCTCGCGGGTCTCGACCCCCTCGGCGACCACCTGCAGGCCGAGCCTCCGGGCCAGGTCGGTGCTGAACCGCACGATGGCGGCCCCGTCCCCGTCGTCGAGCACGTCCTGCACGAAGGACTGGTCGATCTTGAGCGCGTGGATGGGCAGGTCGGTGAGGTAGGCCACTGAGGCGTACCCGGTGCCGAAGTCGTCGATCGACAGGTGGACGCCGAGGCGATCGAGCTCGCTCAGGACCTGTCCGGCCCGACCCGGGTGGTCGAGCACGGCGCTCTCGGTGAGCTCGCACTCCAGGGCGGAGGCGGGGAGGTGGTGGCGGGCCAGGAGGTCGGCCACCTGACCGGGCAGGCGCAGGTCGTGGGCGATGCGGGCGGGGAGGTTGACGGCGACGATCAGGTCCCGACCGTCGAGCTTCCAGCGGGCACACTGGGCTACGGCCTCCTGCAGGACGAACGCCGTCACACTGCGGACCAGTTCGGTGGTCTCCACGACGGGCATGAAGAGCCCCGGGGCGACGATCCCGCGGGTGGGGTGGCTCCAGCGCAGGAGGGCCTCGACCCCGACGATGTGGCCGTCGATCAGGTCCATCTTGGGCTGGTACCAGAGCTCGAGCTCGTCCTCGTCGAGGGCGCGCCGGACTTCGGCGGCCAGCTCGAGACGCTCGGCGCAGTGGAGGTCGAACTGGGGTCCATAGACCTCGATCACCGTGTTGGTGGCCTTGGCCGCGTACCTGGCCACGTCGGCGTGGCGCACGAGCTCACCGGCGTCGAGGCCGTGGTCCGGATAGCAGGCCACACCGAAGCTGGCGGCCAGGTGGACCGCCATCCCGTTGACCATGAAGGGCTCGTCCATCAGGTCCTGCAGGTCGGCGGCTACGGCCACCGCGTCGGCGTCGGTGGCCACGGTGGGCAGGAGGAGCCCGAACTCGTCCCCGCCGAGCCGGGCCACGGTGTCGCCCGCCCGCAGGCGCTGCTGCAATCGCTGCGCCAGCTCACACAGGATGTCGTCACCCGAGGCGTGGCCCAGGGCGTCATTGATCTCCTTGAACCGGTCGAGGTCGAGGAGGACGACCGCGAGGCCGGTGCCCTGCCGCCCGGCGATCGCCAGGGCGTTCTCGAGGCGGTCGGTGAAGAGGTCCCGGTTGGGCAGGCCGGTCAGGCCGTCGTGGGTGGCTTGGCGCAGGTTCTCCTCGGTCTGGCGCTGCAGTCGGCGGGTGGCCGAGGCGACGAGGCGGTACAGCGCGGCGTAGAGGACGAGCAGGCCGGCACCGAGGGCCAGGTCCAGGTCCCGAGTGTCCTCGGCGATCGCCGCGGCGACGGGGGACCAGGGCAGGTAGACCTCGAAGGCCCCGATGACCTCCCCGGAGGCATCGTCCCGCAGGGGCACGTAGACGGCGAGCAGAGCGCCGAGGTCCTGTTCCCCCCGTTCCTCGGGGGCATCGAGATCGGTGATCTCCGAGCCGAGGCGGCCTTCCAAGCTCTCGTCGAGCAGGTCCGTGCTCGGGAACCAGCGTCCGCGCAGGTCCTGTTCGTCGGAGTAGACGACCCAGTGCTGGCGGTTCCACAGCTTGAACCGGACGATCCCGCTGTCGGACTGCGTACCGCTCAGCGCCTCGTCGAGCTCATCGAGGCGCTCCGGCTCGAGGGGGGCGAAGTCGCGGTCGAGGTCGTCGGGCCGGATGAGCGGGCGGATGCCGACGTCGGTGGCGACCATTCCCGTGTTGACGGCGTTGTCGACGGCTCGCTCCCGGACCGAGCGGTGCAGAGCGGCGCCGAGGAGCAGCCCGAGCGCGATGAAGAGTACGGCGGACAGGACCGCGATCCGGCCGAGGACCCCAAAGCGCTTGCGCCTCACCCTCGTTTCGTCGGCCCGTCACCGACCGATCTGACGTCTCCGCCCCTCAGGGGCGGGCGACGTCGGCGACGACCGCGGCCAGGACGGCGACCAGGTCGGCCGGGGCGACCTCGATCTCCAGCCCCCGACGGCCCCCACTCACGTAAACGCTCGGGAAGGTCTCGGCGGAGGCGTCCAGCACGGTGGGCAGGCGCTTGCGTTGGCCGAACGGGCTGATGCCCCCCTGCACGTAGCCCGTCGTCCGTTCCGCCCGAGTGGTGGCGGCCAGCGCCGCCCGCTTGGCTCGGAGAGCGCTTGCGGCGGCGCGGAGGTCGACCTCGCCGGTGGCCGGGGCCACCACGACCCCGAGGCGGGTGGCGTCCTTGTCCAGCTCCACGATCAGCGTCTTGAAGACCCGGCCCGGGTCCAGCCCGAGCTGGTGGGCGGCGTCCAGCCCGAAGCCCACCTCGGTGCCCCCCGAGTGGTCGTACTCGTGCAGCGTGTGCGCCACCCCGGCCTGCGTCAGCGCCGTGACCGCCGGTGTCGCCTTCCCCGCCATTCCCGGATTCTGGCACCCGATCCTCGTCTCTCAGCGCGAGGATCGGAGGCCAGAACGGCAGGGGGCGGGCCGCCGGTACGGTGCGCCCGATGGCGGCAGAACCGGGACCCAGCACCGGGCGGCTTCGTCGGCTGACCGAGGAGCTGAACGACGAAGGCCTTCTCGGCGAGGGCCGGGAGTGGCCCGAGGCCCTTCTGGTCGAGTTGGACCACGCCCTGCGCCCGCCCACCCATGAGAAGCGGATCCCGTTGTTCGGCGCCATCTTCGAGCCCCGCATCGACCCGCAGGCCTGGCAGGAGCAGACCGCGCTTACCGTGTCGCGGCGCTGGGTGGACGAGTTCGACACGACCGACGCCCGCCGCTACGCCGACGGCCTGTCGAGCTGGATGGTCCGCCACGCCGACGGCCGCGTCGAGGTCGTGATCTTCGACCGGCCCACCGGATCCGAGCGGGACCTGGTGGTCCTGGCGGAGGCGACCCAGGGGATGCTGGTGCAACGCCACCCCTCCGGCACGGTGCGCCTCGTCGGGGAGTTCGGCGTCCTGCGCTGGGACGGCGTGGGCTGGCACCACGAGCCTCCGGTCAAGCCCTGGGTGCGAGCCCTGGTGGGGGCCGGGTTCCACGGAGACGAGAAAGCCCTGGCCCGGCTGCTGGCCTTCGCCGTGTACGACCTGGGGGCCACCGGTGTCGGAGCGCTCCTGGTGTACCGGCCCGACGACGCCCCGCCCCCCGACTACGAGCTCCGCCTCCCCACCCCCCCGCCGTTCGAGATCGGGCGTCCCGAGGACCTCGGACCCCTGCGCCACGTCCTGGCCCTCGTCGACGGCGCTGCCGTCTTCGACGGCTCAGGCACCCTGGTGCACCTCGGCGTGCGCCTGGTCCCCAGCGCCGAGGCCGAATCCGACGTCGAGGGCTATCGGGGCATGCGCCACACGTCGGCCCGGCGCTACAGCTTCGACGACCCCACGGCGACGCTGATCGTGGTCAGCGAGGACGGACCGGTGTCGGTCATCCGCAACGGCGAGGTCCTCGGCCGGCCCGTCGAGCGCCGTCCCGCCCGCTGACCACCTCGCCGTCGGCTCAGACCGCGGTGACCACTGGCTCGTGGTGGACGGGGAAGTTCACCGAGCGGGCGATGAAGCAGAGGGCAGGCACCTCGGCGTGCAGCGCGGTGGCCCGCTCGACCATCGCCGGGTCGGTGACGGTCACCTGGGGCCTCAGGCTCACGGCCTCGAACTGGCCGCTGCCGTCGTCGTTCATGGCCATCTCCCCGTGGGCCGCATCCACGTAGCCGGTGACGACCACGTCGTTCATGGCGCACAGGTGGAGATACCAGAGCATGTGGCACTGCGAGAGCGAGGCCACGAGCAGCTGCTCGGGGTTCCACCGGCTGCCGTCACCCCGGAGGTCTGGATCGGAGGAGCCGACCAAGTCGGGCGGCCCGTCGGCGGAGACCACGTGGTCCCGTCGATAGCTGCGGTAGGTCGCCGTGCCCTCGCCCGTGTCGCCGGTCCAGGTCACGGTCACGTCGTAGGTGTGCACCTCCGCAGTCTCCATCGTCAGTCGACGAGGCCGTCCTCCTCGAGGACGATCCGGGCCAGGGTCTTGGGGGCCACCAGGGTGTAGGAGGTCCGCACCCACTCGGTGACCTGCTGCCAACGGTCCTCGTCGGCGCCTTCGCCGATGTCGACCGAGACCCAGCCGGCGCGCCCCATCCCGTAGCCCGTGGGCCGGGCCAGGGGATCGGTGGCCACGACGGCCTCGGCCTCCTCGACGGGCAGCTTCACCGAGACGGCGGTGACCTCGGGATCGGTGAAGACGAAGTTCTTGTTGCGGACCCGGAACGTGGGCTCACCGTCCCACGCCTCGATGTCCACCCTTGTTGCCTCGGGCAGGACGAGGGCGATGGCCTCCAGCCGGGCCATGTTGCTCATGGCCCGAGTGTTCCACCGCGGGGCACGTCAGTCCACGAAGCTGAAGAGGAAGAGCTGGGTGGCGTAGGCGACCAGGCGGGGCTGGTCGCGCTGGTCGGGGCCGAGGTCCCAGAGCGCCATGTCGACCGAGGCGTAGCCGTCACCGGCGTGGCGGGCTCGATTGTGGCCCAGCAGGGTGGCCGACCGGCAGTCGTCCAGGATGTGCACGGTCAGGTCGACGCTGGGGGCGAACCACTCACGGGCGCGCGGCCCCAGCCGCTCGCCGACGGCGCCGGGCATGACGTCGGCCACGACGACCAGGGCGAGGGGGTCCAGGGTCCCGTCGTCGAGCAGTGGAGGCTCATCGAAGGCGTACCAGGTGACCCGCTCGGCCCGTTCGGGCTCGTAGTCCTCCCACGGCGGGTGTCCCTTCACGTTGCGACCCTCGATGACCCGTTCCCAGAACAGCATCGGCTCGAAGGCGTCGACCACGCCGGGGGGGAGTGGGTCCCGGAACGAGGGGCAGTCGTCGGGGTGGGGGATGTCGGCGGGGGGCTCGAGGTCGGTGAAGGTGAACCCGTCCCGGGCGGCACCGAAGATCCCGGTGGTCAGGTGGCCCCGGGGCGCCCCTGGGTTGCGGACCTCGGCCCGCAAGTGGGACATGGAGCGTCCCCGGCGCAGCAGCTCCACGTCGATGTCCACGGACCCGTCGGCCACCTGGGCCGCGAACGAGGTGTGGGCCGTGCGCAGGCGCTGGGTCGCGTCGTCCAGCTCGGTGGCCATGGCCCGCAGGGCGAGGGCGCTGACCATGCCCCCCTGGGGGAGGGGGCGCAGGTTCCAGATCTCGTCGATGGCTGCCTCGTAGCGGCCGTCGCCGACGGCGTGGACGACCGTGCCGTCCAGGAAGGAGTTGCCCACGGGCGCACGCTCGCCGCACCGCCGCCCGGCGTCAACCCGATTGCGGCCGGCCGCGGGAAGGTACCTGCGAGAGTTCACCGGTGAGTCTCGATCCGTGGGAGGCGGTGCTGATCGTGCTGGCCGGCGTCGGCGCGGGTGGGATCAACGCCGTCATCGGGTCGGGCAGCCTCATCACGTTCCCGACCCTCCTGGCCGTCGGCTACTCGCCGGTGGTGGCCAACGTGTCCAACAACATCGGCATGGTGCCGGGCTCGGTCTTCGGGTCCTACGGGTTCCGGCGGGAGCTGGCCGGCCAGAGGCAGCGGGCCCGGATCCTGGCCTCGGCCTCAGCCCTGGGTGGCTTGACCGGGGCCATCCTCCTCCTCGTCCTGCCCTCCGACGTCTTCGACACCATCGTGCCGATCCTCGTCCTCCTGGCCTGTGGCCTCATGCTGGCCCAACCCCGGCTGGCGGTCTGGGTGGCCGGCCGCCGGGCAGAAGGGGCCCAAGACGTCGGGGCCGCCCCGCTGGCCCTCGGTTACCTGGCGGGCGTCTACGGCGGCTACTTCGGGGCCGCCCAGGGCGTGATCCTGCTGGCCATCCTCGCCGTGTTCGTGCCCGACGACCTCACCCGGTCCAACGCCCTCAAGAACGTGCTGGCCGGAACCGTCAACGCCGTCGCCGCCGTGGTGTTCATCCTCTTCGCCGACGTGGCGTGGGAGGCCGTCGCGTTCGTCGCCATCGGGGCGGCCGTCGGCGGGACGCTGGGAGCCAGGATCGGTCGACGGGTCCCCGCCCCGGTCCTGCGCGGCTTGGTCGTGGTCATCGGCCTGTTCGTGGCGATCCGCCTCCTCGTGGACTGAGGCGCCGTCGTTCAGTCCCTCACGACGCCCACCTCGTCCACCACCTCGAACCACACGCAGACGACCGGGGTGTCGTCGTCGATCTCGATGCCCTGGCTCGTCCAGTACTCCCGATGGCCGGCCCGCCAGTCGTCGACGGACGTGAAGCCCTCGCCCTCGGCCTGGGCGAACTCCCACGTGACGTCGATGAAGCGGACCCGGTCCACCCGGGTCACCTCGATGACGGCGATGAGCCTGCCGTCGTCGTCGAGCAGGGCCTGACGCTCGCCGACCTCGTCGATGGGCTCGCCCTCGGCGGCGTAGTCCTCGTTCCAGAGTCCAGCGGTGGCCCGCTTGTCCCCGGCCAGGACCAGGGAGTTGAGCCGGTCCTGCATCTCGCCCTTCGACCCCAGTTCGAAGCCCCGCAGGTCACCCCGTCGCGCCCACATGGTCGCCAGCCTCGCAGACCGGATCGTGCCGGTCCGAAACTGGCCTACGTTGCGGCCATGGCTGACGCAGACCTGTCGGGCTTCGAACGGACCACGTTCACCCACGAGGGCAAGACCCGGGTCGTCTTCCGCCGGGGCTCGGGACCGGCGGTCATCGTGATCGCGGAGATGCCCGGGATCACACCCAAGGTGCTGGACTTCGCCGAGCGGGTCGTCGACGCTGGCTTCAGCGCCGTCCTGCCCCACCTCTTCGGGGTGCCGGGCAAGGACACATCGCCCACGCTGCGTGCCGTCGGCATGGTGGTCACCGCGATGGTCCCGACCTGTGTGAGCAAGGAGTTCGTGGTCTTCGCCACCGGGCAGACCTCACCGGTGGTCGACTGGCTGCGGGCCCTGGCCGCGGCCGAGCACGAGCGGTGTGGTGGGCCCGGGGTCGGCGCCGTCGGGATGTGCTTCACGGGTGGCTACGCCCTGGCCATGGCCACCGAGCCGGCGCTCCTGGCTCCCGTCCTGTCCCAGCCGTCGCTGCCGATCGGGAAGAAGGGGGCCTACGGCATCGACATCTCCCGGGAGGACCTCGAGGTCGTGAAGGGGCGGTGTGCCAACGAGGACCTGCGGGTGCTCGGCCTCCGGTTCACGAGCGACAGGTACGTCCCGGACAAGCGGTTCCAGTTCCTCCACGACGAGTTGGGGGATGCCTTCACCTGCGTCGAGTTGGAGGATGCCGACGCCAACCCGGACGGCCTCACCAAGCCCCACTCCGTGCTCACCGAGCACTTCGTCGACGAGCCCGGATCGGCCACCCACCAGGCCCTCGACCAGGTCCTCGACCTGTTCCGCGCCAAGCTGGTGACGGCCTGAGCGCCGAGCACCTCGCCCGCCTCGGCCTGGACGGCCCGCCGTCGGTCGACGCCGACGGCCTGAGGGCCCTCCAGCGGGCCCACCTGCGCACGGTGCCGTTCGAGAACCTGGACATCCACCTCGGCACGCCGATCGTCCTCGACCTCGATGCCCTCCTCGCCAAGATCGTCGGCCGCCACCGGGGTGGGTTCTGCTACGAGCTCAACGGGACCTTCGCCGCCCTGCTCGAGGACGTGGGGTTCGACGTGACCCTCCTGGAGGCGCGCGTGTACGGCGAGGGCGGCGAGGTGTCGATCCGGTTCGACCACCTCTGCCTGGCGGTCGACCTGGACGAGCCCTGGCTGGCCGACGTCGGCTTCGGCGCCTCGTTCGACGAGCCCCTCCGCCTCGTGCCCGGCGTGGATCAGGAGGACCCGGCGGGCACCTTCCGCATCGAGTCGCGTGACGACGGTTGGCTCGACCTGCTCATGAACGGTGAGCCGCAGTACCGCTTCTCCCGCGAGCCGCGAGCCCTCGCCGACTTCGCATCGGGCTGTGCGTACAACCAGTCCTCACCCGACTCCCACTTCACGCAGAACACGGTCTGCACCCTGCGCACCGAATCCGGTCGGGTGACCGTGTACAGCCGGACCCTGGTGGAGACGATCGACGGCGAACGCTCCGAGCAGGAGCTCGAGCCCGACGAGCTACGGGCGGTGTTCCGGGACCACTTCGGCATCGCCCTCACGGAGGCGGAAGCCGCGCGGCTGGCCGCCTGAAGGAACGCAACGCTCTGGTGCTCGCTCGAGCCTGGGAGACTCGCGGCATGCGCACCAAGGCCACTGAGCTCGTCGGCATCGACCTGCCGATCTTCGCCTTCAGCCACTGCCGGGACGTCGTCGCCGCGGTGAGCAACGCGGGGGGCATGGGCGTCCTCGGCGCGGTGGCCCACAGCCCTGAGCAGCTGGCCGTCGACCTCGACTGGATCGAGGCCGAGGTGAAGGGCAAGCCCTACGGCATCGACCTCCTGGTGCCCGAGAAGTACGCCGGGTCCGAGGAGGGCGGGCTGAGCCCGAAGCAGCTGGCCGACCTGCTCCCCGACGAGCACAAGGCCTTCGTCGACGAGATCCTCGAGCGCTACGACGTGCCGCCCATGCCCGAGGGCCTGGAGGCACGCCGGGGGGTCGGGGGCATGCGCATCGACCCGAAGAGCATGGCTCCGCTCCTCGACGTCTGCTTCGACCACGGGCCCCGCCTGGTGGCGTCCGCTCTCGGGCCGCCGCCGCCGCACTTCCTGGAGCGAGCCCACCGGCACGACATCCCGGTCGCCGCGCTGGCGGGCAACGTGGAGCATGCCCGCCGCCATGCCGAGGCGGGGGCCGACATGATCGTGGCGCAGGGAACCGAGGCCGGGGGCCACACGGGGCTGGTGGCCACCATGGTCCTGGTCCCCGAGGTGGTCGACGCCGTGGGCCCCCTGCCCGTGCTCGCCGCCGGGGGCATCGCCCGGGGGCGTCAGCTGGCGGCCGGCCTGGCCCTCGGGGCCGACGGGGTCTGGTGCGGTTCGGTCTGGTTGACCACCGAGGAGGCCGAGACCCCGCCGTCGGTGAAGGACAAGTTCCTGGCGGCCGGGTCCTCCGACACGGTCCGCTCGCGCTCGATGACGGGCAAGCCCGCCCGGATGCTGCGCACGGCCTGGACCGACGAGTGGGAGCGGCCCGATGGCCCCGGCCCGCTGCCCATGCCCATGCAGCCGATCCTCGTGGCCCCTGCGCTGCAGCGGGTCGCCCGGGTCGCGGACGCCGCCGGCAGCGGCGGCCAGCAGCTGGTGACCTACTTCGTGGGCCAGGTCGTCGGGGCCATGAACACGGTCAAGCCCACCCGCCGCGTCGTCCTGGAGATGGTGGAGGAGTTCATCGACGCCGTCGAACGCCTCGACGACCTGGTCCAGTCCGAATGACCGCCGCCGAGCCCCTGATCGAGGTCGAGCTGCCCGCGCCCGTCGAGGAGGTGTGGGCCCATCTGCGGGACCCCGGCTTCATCCGGCGCTGGTTCGGCTGGGAGTACGAGGGCCTGGAGGGCGAGATCGAGTTCATCTTCCTCGGCCCGCCCCCGGAGGCGCTGGCCGGGATGCCTGAGGGCGCCGGCTTCGACGTCGACGACGGGGCCCACACCATCACCTGGGCGTACGGGGGCGTCGACCGGGACCGGTTCGAGCTCAGCGCCGAAGGCGACGCCTGTGTGCTGCGGGTGACCCGCACGATCAGCCCGGACAGCTGGGACGGGGTCCACGACGACGTCGGCGAGGGCTGGATCAGCTTCGTCCAGCAGCTCCGCTTCGCCCTTTCCCGGCACCGCGGCGAGGAGCGGCGGACCGTCTCCACGTCGTCGGCGGTCACGACCACCGACGACGTCCTCGCCGTGCTCGGGGTGGACCGGGTCGACGGGCCCTGGGCCGGGATGCTCGGTCCTGAACCGGGGCGCTCGGGCGACCTGTGGTTCCGGTCCGACCACCAGCTGGCGGTGACCGTCGACCAGTGGAACGACGGCCTGCTTCTGGTGACCTGGCCGCGGGACAGCGCGTCGGTGACCCTGTCCGTCTTCGGTCTCGACGGCGCCGCCGTGGTCGACCTCGGCGAGCGCTGGAACGCCTGGTGGGTCGACCACGTCGGCACCCCCGACCCGGACTCGCCGTACACATGAGGTCGCGGGCTCAAGCGGCGGTCACGTCGAAGTCGGCCGGGTCGGGCGCCTTCGTCCAGGCCCAGTAGTCGACGAGGCGCCAGGGGCTGAGGACGTGGATGTCGCCGTCCGCGTTCTTGAACCACGAGTGCCGGATCGAAGGGTGGGACCAGACGAGGCCCTTCAGCTCCTGCTGGGTGCGCTGGTAGTACGCGTCGTGGACCTCGGGCCTGGGCTCCATGGCCTTCGCCCCCGATGACAGGAGCAGGTCGAGACAGCCGGTGATGTACCGCATCTGGCACTCGCTGTGGAAGATCAGCGAGCCGCCGTGAGCCAGGTTCGTCCCCGGCCCGTACAGGCAGAACAGGTTGGGGAAGCCGGGGACGGTGATGCCCAGGTAGGCCGACGGCCGCTCGCCCCACCGCTCGGCCAGGACCGCGCCGTCACGGCCCACCACCTCGATCGGGAACAGGAAGCGGTTGGCCTGGAACCCGGTGGCGAACACGATGACGTCGACTTCGTGGCGAACCCCGTCGGCGGTGACCACGGCATCGGCCTCGATGTGGTCGATCCCCTCGCGCACCAGGTCGACGTCGGGCCGGGTCAGGGTCGTCAGCCAGCTGCCGTTGTCCTGCAGCGTGCGCTTGCCGGTGGCCGGGTAGTCGGGGATGACCTTGGCCAGCAGATCGGGATCGTCGTCGCCGATCTGGCTGACGATCCAGTCGGTGAACATCTGGCGGGTGAACTCATTGGTCTCGCTGACCGCCCGCCCGTCCGAGTCGTCGTACGCGGGGTCGATGCGGGCGGCTTCCAGGCCGCCGTCGCACGCCGGCCAGAAGAGCAGGAACCGGTACCAGCGCCCGTAGAAGGGGAGATGGCGCAGCGCCCACTGCACCCCGGGCCCGACCGTCTCGTGGTAGTTGGGGTTGGGGAACATCCACTGTGCCGTGCGTTGGAAGACGGTGAGGTGAGCCACCTCGTCGGCAATGGCGGGGGCGATCTGGAACCCGCTGGCGCCGGCCCCGATCAGGGCCACCCGCTTCCCGGTGAGGTCGACGGAGTGGTCCCAACGGGCGGAGTGGAAGGCCGGTCCGGCGAAGTCGTCCCGGCCGGCGATGGCGGGGAGGTGGGGCCGGTTGAGCTGTCCCACCGCCGAGATGACGGCGCGGGCGGTCAGGGTCTCCTCGGCCCCGTCGTGGTCCCGGATCCGCACGCACCAGGTGCCGGATCCGTCGTCCCAGGTCGCCCGAACCACCTCGGTCTCCCAGCGCACGTGCTCGGCGACCCCGTGGCGCCGCATCACCGAGTCGAAGTAGGCCTGGAGCTCGGGCTGCCGGGCGAAGTACTGGCTCCAGTGGTCCGAGGGCTCGAAGGAGTAGCAGTAGAAGTGGTTGCCGACGTCGACCCGGCAGCCGGGGTAGGTGTTCTCGTACCAGGTGCCGCCGACCCCGGCGTTCTTCTCGACGATGGTGTACGGGATGCCCGCCTCCTGCAGCCGGATCCCGGCCAGGAGCCCCGACTGCCCGCAACCGACGACTACGACCGGGAAGTCGGCCCGATCGCCCTGGTCGACGCTGAGGGCGACCTCGCGGGCATCGACCCCGTCCAGCTCCATCTCCTCGAGGAGCATCGGGACGTACGCCTGGGGGACGTCCTGGCAGACCAGCCAGCTCATCATCTCCCGGATCAGTTCGGGGGAGGGTGGGGGTGCCGGCTCCGACCCGCCGTCCCGGTACGCGCGGATGACGTCGAGGGCCCGACGGCGGACCTCGGCCTTGTCCTCCTCGCTCATGTAGCCCTGGACCTCATTGAGGAAGAGGCCCTGGGGCCGGAGCTCCCCCCGGATGATCTCGGCGTCCCCGGTCATGTGGACCATCGACAGCATCAGGGTCGGGATGCTCACGTCCTCGAGGGCGGAAGCGATCGTGGCGTCGTCGTCGGTGATGGGCAGACCGGCGTGGGGGTTCCTGTCGGGCGTCACGGTCTGTCACCATTCCACGCGGGACGCCAAGCAGAGGAACGACGATGGGAACCAACGAGCGCAGCAAGATCGCCATGACCGACGAGGAGGTGACCTCCTTCATCGAGCGGAGCCGCACCTGCACCATGGCGACAGTCGGCCCCACCGGCCAGCCCCATCTCGTGGCGATGTGGTACGCCGTCGTCGACGGCCAGGTCTGGTTCGAGACCAAGGCCAAGTCCCAGAAGGTCCAGAACCTGAAGCGAGACGACCGCATCACGGTCTCGATCGAGGACGGCCTGACCTACGACACGCTGCGGGGTGTCGCCATCGAAGGTCGGGCCACGATCCTCGACGACCGCGACGCCCTCTGGAAGGTCGGAGTCAGCGTGTGGGAGCGCTACAACGGGCCGTACACCGAGGAGATGGCGCCCTTCGTCGAGGTCATGCTCAACAAGCGGGTGGCGGTCCGGGTCGACGTGGACCGGATCCGCACGTGGGACCACCGCAAGCTGGGCATGGCGCCCACCGAGCTGGGCGGCTCCACCGCCGAGTTCCTGTGAGCTGATCCGGCCGACCGCCGGGTGACGAACGCCGCGGTCGAGAGGGGTGGGGATGGGCGTGATCAAGCCGGCGCTGCCGGACCTGGACCTGGACGACTGGGCCGCCCGGCCCGAGGCCGATCGGGTTCGCCTCATGTGCGAGTCCTGGGCCGTGCAGGGCTTCGGGGCGCCCGCCGTCGCGTACTGCTTCTACGTCGCCAAGATCGCGGTGTACGTCTGCCTGTGGGTCGTCCTCGTCAGCCGGGCGCCGGACGTCCAGGGATGGAGCGACATCGGGGACTGGTGGGCCACGCCCATCGCCTTCGAGAAGGCGATCCTCTGGACGATGCTGTTCGAGGTCCTGGGCCTCGGCTGTGGCAGTGGGCCCTTGACCGGCCGGTACGTCCCGCCGATCGTGGCCTTGACCCACTTCCTGCGCCCCAGCACCCTGCGCCTTCCGGCCTTCCCGGACCGGGTGCCGCTGACCGCCGGCCACCGGCGCACCGTGGTCGATGCTCTGCTCTACGCCGCCCTCCTCGGGCTGTGCCTCCGGGCGCTGCTCTCCTCCGAGGCCGTGCTGGACGAGGGCCTGCTCGTCCCGATCATCGCCGTCCTCGCCGTGCTCGGACTGCGGGACAAGACGATCTTCCTGGCCGCCCGGGCCGAGCACTACTGGACGATGCTGATCGTCTTCGCGTTGGCGGGCGACGACCTCACCGTCCTGCTGGCCGGGGCCATGGTCGTCCAGCTGGCCATCTGGTGGGGGGCGGCCAGCTCCAAGCTCAACCACCACTTCCCCAACGTGGTCACGATCATGGTCAGCAACTCGCCGGTACTCCGGGTGCCGGCGCTGAAGAAGGCCATGTACCGCCACTACCCCGACGACCTCCGGGCGTCGGGCCTCGCCGCGGCCCTGGCCCACGGCGGCACCGTCATCGAGTTCGCCTTCCCCCTCCTGCTGGCCGTGTCCTCCGGCGGCACGCTCACGACCGTCGGCTTGGCCGTGATGTTGTCGTTCCACCTCTTCATCACGTCGTGCTTCCCGATGGGTGTGCCCATCGAGTGGAACGTCCTCTTCGTCTATTCGATGTTCGTGCTGTTCGGGCACTACGCCGAGCTCAGCCCGTTGGACGTGTTCGACGACCCGTCGCTGGCTGTGGCGCTGGCGGTGGGCATCCTGGTCGGCCCCGTCTACGGCAGCCTCCGGCCGGACAAGGTCTCGTTCCTGCCCGCCATGCGTTACTACGCGGGCAACTGGGCGGCCAGCCTCTGGCTCTTCCGGCGCGGGACCGACGAGGTCCTGGACCAGAAGGTCACCAAGACGGCGAAGACGATCCCGAAGCAGCTGGCCCTGCTCTACGACGACGACACCATCCGGGCGGTGCAGGGCAAGCTGCGGGCCTTCCGCTCGATGCACCTCCACGGGCGGGCCCTCAACGCCGTGCTGCCGACGGTGGTCGACGACCTCGAGGCCTATGACATCAACGAGGGTGAGGGCACCGCGGGGGTGCTCCTGGGCTGGAACTTCGGTGACGGCCACCTCCACGACGAGCAGCTGCTCGCCGCCGTCCAGGCCGAGTGTGGCTTCGCGCCGGGGGACCTCCGGGTCCTGATCCTCGAGTCCCAGCCCGTCGGGAAGCCCTGGCTGCAGTGGCGGGTGGTCGATGCCGCCGACGGCCTCCACGCCGATGGCCGCATCGTGGTGGCCGACCTCCTTGACCACCAGCCCTGGCCCGAGCCGGGCACGATCGAGCTCCACGCCGAGGAGCCGGCTTGACCGACGAGCTGATCGTCTTCCTGATCATCGCGATCCGGCTGGTGCTCCCCCTCCTGATCCCGATCTTCCCCCTGCCGACGATCCTGTCCCTCCTCGTCCTCGACGCCGCCGACCAGTCGATCCTGCAGAAGACCACCGACCTGTCTCTGGACGACTACCAGGGCTACGACAAGGCCCTCGACATCTGGTACCTGGCCATGGCCTACCTGGCCACGATCCGGACCTGGACCGACGACCCGGCGCAGCACGTCGGCGCCTTCCTCTGGTACTACCGCCTCGTCGGGGTGGTCGCCTTCGAGCTGCTCGGGTACCGGTGGCTCTTGATGGTCTTCCCCAACACCTTCGAGTACTTCTTCATCGCGTACGAGGCGATCCGGCTGAAGTGGGACCCCCGCCGCCTGTCGCGCCGCGGGCTCATCGGTCTCGCCGCCTTCATCTGGATCGTCATCAAGCTCCCGCAGGAGTGGTGGATCCACGTGGCCCAACTGGACTTCACGGACTTCATGAAGGAGGACGTGTTCGGTGTGCCGGTCGCCACCCCCTGGGGCGAGGCCATAGCCGAGAACCTCTGGTTCGTCGGCCTGCTGGCAATGGTCGTCGTCGGCGCCGCCCTGGTGTGGCGAAGCCAGCGGGCCAAGGTGCCGACGCCCGACTGGCCGACGACCGTCCGGGTCGCCGACCACCTCGAGCCGGTGCCGTCGGACACGCAGGGGGCCCGGGACGGGATCCTGTCCTTGCCGACCGGCGAGAAGGTGGCGCTCATCGGTCTCATCTGCGTGATCTTCGCCTCGGTGCTGCCCGACATCGACCGGGGCCCCCTGCAGACCGCGGTCGGGGTCGGCCTGCTGATCGTCGCCAACGCGACGGTGAGTCACTGGCTGACGGGTCGGGGGGTCCGGTGGCGTTCCACCGGCACGCAGTTGCTCACCATGCTCGTGGTCAACGCCAGCCTGCTCTGGCTGTTCGGAACCCTCGGTCGCGCATCCCGCGAGGACCTGAACGCTGGCGCGCTGGTCTTCTTCACCCTGGTCATCAGCCTGCTGGTGACCCTGTACGACCGGTTCGAGGCCGAACGCGAGGCCCGGCTCGCCGATGGCCGGACCTCGTCGGGCGAGGGCCGCTCGCCGGTCGAGACGACCGGGATCGGACTCACCACGCCGTCGTCAGCTCGAGGGACTCGCCACCCGAGGTGAGGGTGGGCGCGTCGCCGCAGTCCGACAGCCCTCAGACATCCGTCAGCCCCGCACCCTGCCCGAGGCCGGTCCTGCTACGCAGTGATCGTCCTCGTCGCCGGCTGCTGCGCTTCGCCGCCTGGTCCGCTGGGGATCCCGGTGGAGGCCCGGCTACCTGCCTCGCTCTAGCGCTCGGGGCGTCCGGTAGGCCTCGGAGGCGAACAGGTTCAGGCCGAGGTCCTCGGAGAGGCGGTGGGTCAGGGCCTGGCCCCGCACGCTGTTGCCGGCCGTGTCGAGGGGCGGCGACCACGTGCCCACGCCACCCTTGCCGGGGGCGATGGTGACGATCCCACCGCTGACCCCGCTCTTGCCAGGGAGGCCGGTCGGCGTCGGGCTCACGACGCCGCGGCCAGCTCCAGGGTCTCGTCCCCGCCGACCAGTGTGAGCACGTCACCGTCGATGGTGGCCGTGGGGCCGGCGGCCATGAAGCCCGAGAGCCAGTCGTCCTGCTCCTGCAGGTCCGGCGGGCACGCCATCATGGTCCCGGCGACCTCGGAGGTCAGCCCGAGGGTCCCGTCGGTCAGCTCGTAGCCGGCGTTCATGCTGTTGCAGCCGGCCGAGAACGAGACGGTCCCGTCCGTGAAGGTCAGGCTGACCACAGTGTCGGCGACCAGTTCGTGGCCGGTGCTCCCGATGGAAGCGAACGTCTGACCGTCGACGTCCTCCGCCGCGGCCGGATTGCCACCACCGGAGCTGTCGTCACTGGAGGCGTCGTCGCCCCCACTGTCGTCACCGCACGCTGCGGCCAGCAGGACCGCGAACAGGAGAAGAGCCATGAGCCGTCGCATGGCCGCCGAAGCTAGCCCCACCCCGCTTCCCATCGGTTCTGGCCCCTGAAACTCGCGTTGGGCCGCAAGGTTCAGGGGCCAGAACGGTGGGTCAGCGGTGGGAGACGCGCCAGCTGGCGATGCTGACCGCGGCCAGGAGGACGGCGGCCACCGCGGACGCCAACCGGAGGCCGTCGGTGAAGGCGACGTCGGCGGCGGACCGAAGGGCGTCACCCAACGGCCCACCGAGGTCGCTCGCCGCCACGTGCGCCGCCCCGAGCGTTTCGCGGGCCTCGTCCAGGGTGACCGTGGGGACGGCGATGTCGTCGAGCTGCCGCCGGTAGGTGGCGGTGAGGATGCTCCCCAAGACCGCGGTGCCGAGGGCCACGCCCAGCTCGTTGGCGGTCTCTGACACCGAGGCCCCGGCCCCCGCCTTCTCGGGGGGGACTGAGCTGATGATGGCGTCGATGGCCACGGTGATGGCCGCGCAGAGCCCGCCTTCGATGATCACCAGGGCGACGGTCACCGGGACCAGCGAGCTGCCCACGGTGAGCTGCGTCAGGAGGAGAAAGCCCAAGGCCCCGGTGGCCAGCCCGGTCGTGATGACGGCGAAGGTGCCGAACCGCCGGGTCATGGCCGGCGCCGACATCGTCGAGATCACGCCGGCGGCCGCCCCCGGCAGGAGCTGCAGGGCGGCCCGGGTGGGGGAGAGGCCCAGGACCAGCTGGAGGTACTGGGTGACGAAGAACGTCGAGCCGGCGAAGCCGACGCACGTCAGCAGGTTGCCGGTGATGGCCACCCGGAACTTGGGCACGGCGAACAGCGACAGGTCGATCATCGGCACGGCCAGGACGCGCTGGCGGCGCACGAAGGCCCAGCCCGCGACGAGGCCGATGACCACGGACGGGGCCACGACCGTCGCCCAACCCCGCTCGGCCACCGTCTTCATGCCGAACACCAGCGGGAGGATGGTGGCCATGGACAGCGCCGAGCTGAGGATGTCGAAGGGGCCGGGGTCGGGGTCGCGGGACTCGGGGATCACCCGGGGGCCGATCAGGAGCAGGGCGGTGGTCACGGGGACGCCCACCAGGAAGACCGAGCCCCACCAGAAGTGCTCGAGCAGGAGGCCACCGGCGATCGGGCCGACGACAGCGCCGACCGAGAACATGGTGGCCCAGACGGCGACCGCGAACTGTCGGCGCCGGTCGTCCATGAAGATGTTGCGGATCAGCGAGAGGGTCGACGGCATCAGCGTCGCCCCGGCCACGCCCAACAAGGCCCGAGCCCCGATCAGGGCCAGCGGCGTCGGGGCGAAGGCGGCGGCCAACGAGGCCACGCTGAACGCGGCGGCCCCGTAGAGGAGGAGCCGCCGTCGCCCGATGCGGTCCCCGACGTTGCCCATGGTGATGAGCAGGCCGCTGAGCACGAAGGAGTAGATGTCGATGATCCAGAGCAGCTCGGCACTGGTCGGCTCGAGGTCCTCGCTCAACCGGGGCACGGCGAAGCCGAGGATGGTGGCGTCCATCGAGATGAGCAGGACGGGCAGGGCGAGCGCGACGAGGGCGCGGTTCTCCTGGCCCCGGGTCAGCCTGCCCGCCGGTCCGGGGACGCTCCCCGTCGTCGTGTCCATCCCGGTCACTCTGGCATCCGCGGGGCGTAGACTCGGCCCGCAAGCTGAAGGGGAGTATCCCCGGCCTCGGACCGCCCCGGCGGACCGGTGTCACGCTCGTTTCGTCAGTACGGCCTCAGCGCCCGGGCGAGCGGCCCGCCTCCCGGCGGGTGGGAGAGACCTTCGGCAGACGACCCCCGTCTGACCGAGGAGACCCCATGACCAGCGTCCTCACTCCCCTGGTGGCCAGCACCGCGGCGGGCAGCGAGAACTTCGCCAGCTTCCACACCCCCGTCTGGGCGTGGGTCGCCCTCATCGGGGCCATCACGGCGATGCTGATCATCGACCTCCTGCTGGTCCACAAGACCGCCCACGTCATCTCCATCAAGGAGGCGGCCATCGAGTCGGCGGTGTGGATCTCGATCGGCCTGGCCTTTGGCCTGGTCATCCTCGCCTGGCAGGGGGGTCAGGCCGGGGCCGAGTACTACGCCGGGTTCCTGATCGAGAAGAGCCTGTCGGTCGACAACGTCTTCGTCTGGGCCGTGATCTTCTCGTTCTTCGCCGTGCCGAAGCAGTACCAGTTCCGGGTCCTCTTCTGGGGCATCTTCGGCGCGCTCGTCCTCCGGGGGATATTCATCTTCGCCGGGGTCTCGCTCATCGAGCAGTTCGACTGGATCCTGTACGTCTTCGGCGCGTTCCTGCTCTACACCGCGTGGAAGATCGCCCGCCACGACGAGAGCGAGGTCGTGGACTACGAGAAGAGCTTCACCATGCGGACGGTCCGCCGCCTGGTGCCGTCCACGCCGGAGTACGACGGCCAGAAGCTGTTCACCGTCCAGAACGGCAAGCGGCTGGCCACGCCGCTCTTCGCCATCCTGATCCTCATCGAAGCCACCGACGTGGTCTTCGCCGTCGACTCGGTGCCCGCCATCCTGGCCGTCAGCCGGGAGACCTTCATCGTCTTCTCCTCGAACGCCTTCGCCATCCTGGGCCTGCGCTCGCTCTACTTCCTGCTGGGCGGCATGCAGGGCAAGTTCCGCTACCTCAACGTCGGCCTCGGCGTGATCCTGGCCTTCGTCGGGATGAAGATGCTGCTCATCGGTGATCCCTTCGAGATCCACGTGCCCACGGTCGTCTCGCTCGGAGTCATCTTCGCCGTCCTGACCGCGGCCATCGTGGCCTCGCTCCGGGCCGACAAGCGGGACCGGGCGGCAGGGATCCTGCCCCCGAACGACGCCGTCGTGGACGTCGACGAGGAATGAGCACGCGGTCGCCCTGACTCCCAGGAACCTCGCAGCCGGCTCTGCGGGAGTCGCGCGGGTGGACCTGATGTGCTCCTCCATGCACCAAAACGAAGCCCACGATCACGAGGCCCACGACGGGGGCCTGGCCGTCGACCTGCCGGTCCTGGTCGGTCGCCGTCGGGCCCTGCAGCTCCTCGGCGGGATCGGCCTGGTCACCCTGGCCGGATGCGCCACCCGTGGTGGTGACGACGCCGGGTCCGCGGTCGCCGCGGCGGACACCGACAGCGCCATCCCCCAGGAGACGGGTGGGCCGTTTCCTGGCGACGGCTCCAACGGCCCGAACGTGCTGACGGAGAGCGGCGTCGTCCGCTCCGACATCACCACCAGCTTCGGTGACTACACGGGCAGGGCCGACGGCGTGCCCCTGGCCATCGACCTGACCGTGGTCGAAGCGGGCTCGGGCGCCCCGCTCCCCGGCGCCACCGTCTACGTGTGGCACTGCACCCGGGAGGGCGGCTACTCCCTCTACTCCGAGGGCGTCACCGACCAGAACTACCTGCGGGGCGTGCAGGAGGCCGGCGCCGACGGGCGCCTCCGGTTCACCAGCATCTTCCCCGCGGCCTACGACGGGCGTTGGCCCCACATCCACTTCGAGGTGTACGAGAGCCTGGACGCGGCCACCAGCGGCGGCACCCTGCTGACCACCTCACAGATCGCCCTGCCGGAGGGCGCCTGTGACGAGGTCTACGGCACCACGGGGTACGAGCAGAGCGTGAGCAATCTGGCCCGGACGTCCTTGGCCACCGACATGGTGTTCAGCGACGGCGTCGACCAGCAGACCCCCACGGTTTCCGGTCGTGTCGACGACGACCTCACCATCGCGCTCGTCGTCCCCGTCTGAGCCCGGGCGGGTGGGGCTCTGGCCGCCGCCACGAGGTCGGCATAGTCTGCGCTGGTGAAGCGCCCCACCCTGTTCGCGGTCGTCCTCGCCGTCCTCCTCCTGCCGATCGTCAGCGCCACCGGCCCGGCCGAGGCCCTCCCGCCGTCGTACCAGCAGGGCGCGCCCGGCATCGGCGACCCGTACTTCCCCCTCGACGGCAACGGGGGCTACGACGTCGGCGCCTATGACCTGGAGCTGGGCTACGACCCGGACACCGACGTGCTCACCGGCCTGGCCACCATCGACCTCCGGGCCAAGCGGAACCTGTCCCGCTTCAACTTCGACCTCGATGGCCTGACCGTGCACAGCGTGACCGTCGACGGCGTGGCCGCGACGTTCCAGAGGGGCAACGGCGAGCTGAGGATCACGCCGAGCGGCGGGATCGCCCATGGCGAACGGGTCCGGGTCGTCGTGGACTACAGCGGCATCCCGCAGCCGCTGCCCGCCATCGATGGCGGGGGTGGGTGGCTCCCGACCGACGACGGGGTTCTGGTGGCCGGCGAGCCTCATGTGGCCGCCGTCTGGTTCCCGGCCAACGACCACCCCCGCGACAAGGCCCGGTTCCGGTTCGAGGTCACGGTCCCCGACGGCCTCGAGGTGGTGGCCAACGGCGCCCTGGTGAGCCAGGAGAGCGACGCCGGCCTGTCCACGTGGGTGTGGAACGCGCCGGCGCCCATGGCCCCGTACCTGGCCACCGTCGACATCGGCGAGTTCGACCTGACCGAGTACAGCGATCCTCGGGGTCGTCCCGGCGGGATCGACTATGTCGACGCCGTCGACACCGACCTGTTGACGCCCGTGGCCCCGCACACGGGGACCCGCTTCGCCTTCTCGCAGGCCGCCCCCGAGGGCGCCACCTTCAAGCGCCTGCGCCGGACGATCGCCGTTCCCGGTGGAGGGGCCACCCTCTCCTTCTGGGTGAACCGGCAGACCGAGACCAACTGGGACTTCGTCGCCGTCGAAGCCCGCACCGACGGCGAGACCGACTACACCACGCTGCCGGACCTCAACGGCCACACGTCGGACGACACCGGTGACTCGTGCCCGTACTGGCTCGGCCTGCACCCGCGCCTGACCCGCTACCAGGCCCCCAGCGGCGGTGGGTGCACGCCGGCGGGCACCACGGGGGTGTGGAACGCGGTCAGCGGCAGCAGCGACGGCTGGGAGCAGTGGTCGGTCGACCTGGCGGACTTCGCCGGGAGCACGGCGGAGGTGTCGATCAGCTACATCAGCGATGACACCGTCCAGGGCCCCGGCGTGGCCGTCGACGACATCGAGGTGTCGACCGGCGAGGGCACGA
This sequence comes from Acidimicrobiales bacterium, assembly GCA_036525535.1. Taxonomy (GTDB): domain Bacteria; phylum Actinomycetota; class Acidimicrobiia; order Acidimicrobiales; family DATDAH01; genus DATDAH01. The sequence continues at coordinate 15,626 of DATDAH010000160.1, read as the reverse complement.
CGTCCTTCGAGACCGACGGTGACGAGCTGGACGGTTGGCAGGTCCCCGGCGCGCCGCCGGGTAGCGACACCAACGTCAACGACTGGATCACCGGGACCGCGGCCGATGGTCCGACCCCTGCGGGCGTCGTGGCGCAGACGGCGCTGGCCCGCCAGCCCGAGATGCTCAGCTTCCTGTCCACCCGGTTCGGGCCCTACCCGTTCGCGGACGGCGGCGGGATCGTCGACGACTTCACCGGCCTCGGCTTCGCCCTGGAGAACCAGACCCGCCCCATCTATCCGCCCGAGATCTTCGGGGACCCGATCGGGGCCGAGAGCACGATCGTCCACGAGTTGGCCCACCAGTGGTACGGCGACCGGGTCGCGGTGTCGGCCTGGCAGCACATCTGGCTGAACGAGGGCTTCGCCACCTACGCGGAGTGGCTGTGGGCCCAGCGTGAGGGCTTGGCCACGGCGCAGGAGATCTTCGACTTCTACTACAGCACCCCCGCGGGCGACCCGCTCTGGCACCTGCGGGTCGGCGACCCCGGCCCGAGGCATCTCTTCGACGCGCCCGTCTACCTCCGGGGCGGCATGACCCTGCACGCCCTGCGCCTCGAGGTCGGCAATGCCGACTTCTTCACGATCATGCGCCGGTGGGCCGCGGCCCCGGTGGGCCGCCCCAACACGACCCACAACTTCCAGGCGCTGGCCGAGAGGGTGTCGGGCCGACAGCTGGACACGCTGTTCCACGAGTGGCTGTTCACCACCCACAAGCCGGCGCTGACCGAGGCCGGAGCGGAAGCGTCCGGTCCCGCGGTGGCGCCGTCCCGCCGCCCCGACACTCGGCGCTGACCGTCAGGCGGCGTGGCGCCGCCGGGCCCGCAGGGCCCCGACGACCCCGACGGCGATGCCCACGGCCGCGCCGCCCAGGCCGCGGATGCGCTGCCGGCGGCTCATGTGCTCGTGGGTGGCCAGGCCGCCGACCAGGTCGGCCAGGTCGGCGCCGCCGCTGGCCAGGAACCACCCTGCCGTGGTGGGGGAGCCGGTGAGCCCGGCCCGGAGGAGCATCCCGCCGACCAGGGTGTCCCGGTAGCCCATCGACCGGAGGAGCAGCTGCGCCGTCGGGGTCTCATCGGCCTCACCACCCCAGATCCGGTTGGCGGCCTGCGGGGCCACGAGGAAGGAGACCCCGGAGGCCCCGCGGATGGCGCCGGCCACGACGGCCAGCCAGTCCCGGTGTCGCTGCATGACCCGAGTCTGGCCGACCGGCGCACCACGCCCGGACGGTGGGTCGGTCCGAGGGGGAGCCGACCCGCCGTCACGACTCAGGCGACGAGGGCGACCTCGGCCTCGACCGGCTGGCTGGTGTCGGTGTGGAAGTCATGGAGGACGCGGTGACCGCGGGGGCACCCGACAACGGCTTCCGGGCCGTGGTCGGTGTTGCGAAACGACACGATGGCCGACGTCCCGACGAGGTAGCGCTTCTGGCAGTGGTGGCACTCGATGGCGAACATGACCCTACGGTCGCGCCACCAAAGCATTAGGACAAGCGACGATTGGTGACGGGTTCCCTCAAGTCTGGCTGATGGATCTCTCCGTGTCGTCGCGACCCTGATGGTGCTCGGCGATGACCTGGAGCTCGTCGCGGATCCGGGGGTCGATGCCCCGGGTGCGCCAGCGGCGGGACCGACGCCCGGTCCTTGACGTGGTGGGTGCCTTCATGCAACCAACAGTACGCCAGTGAGTAGCATCATGCAACCCACTGGCGTAGACTCGCTTCATGCGGCGAACCAGCTTCGAGGACATGCAGTGCTCCGTGGCCCAGGCCTTGGAGGTCGTGGGGGAGTGGTGGTCCTTCCTCATCATCCGGGACGCCTTCCTGGGCGTCAACCGGTTCGGCCAGTTCCAGGACCGGTTGGGGATCGCCCGCAACGTGCTCAGCGCCCGTCTCGACGGCCTGGTCGAGCACGGGGTCCTGAAGCGGGTCGCGTACCAGGACAACCCGGTGCGCCACGAGTACAAGTTGACCGAGAAGGGTCGGGACCTGTGGCTGTCGCTCACCGCCCTGCGCGAGTGGGGGGACCGTTGGGCCGCGCCGAACGGGCCGCCGGTCGAGGTGGTGCACCAGGGCTGCGGCCGGGTGACCACCGTGGTTCCGACCTGCTCGTCCTGCGGCGAGACCCTGGACCCCTTCAACGTGAGGGCCGTCGCCGGGCCGGGCATGGGCCAGCCTCCGATGGTCCCCGTCGCCGGAGCGGCGTCATGAGCGACCTCCGCCTGGAACCAGGCGCCCTCGAGGGGTCGGGCGCCTTCGTCCGGGCCGCCGGACTCGAGCTCGACGAGGTGTCCGACAATCGGGTCACCGGCCACATCGAGCTGGGCGAGGATCACCACACCCCCTGGGGCATCGTCCACGGCGGGGTCTATGCCACTGCCATCGAGTCGGCGGCCAGCATCGGGGCCAGCACCGCGGTCCGGGAGCGGGGGATGGTCGCCGTCGGGCTGACCAACACCACGCACTTCCTGCGTTCGGTCACCGCTGGGCGCGTGCGGGTCGAGGCCGAGGCGCTCCACCAGGGCCGGAGCCAGCAGCTCTGGCGGGTCGACGTCCGCGACGACCGTGACCGGCTGCTGGCGCACGGCGAGGTCCGGCTCCAGAACCTGGACCCCGGCGCCCGTTGACCTAGCCTCGGGGGGACATGACGGTGGTTCCCCTTGCCGCGGCGATCCCGCCGCCCCCGCTCGGGCCGACGGCATCGCTGCTGCGGACGACGGCGCTGACCCACACCTATCCGGACGGGACCACGGCGATCACCGACCTCGCCATCGAGGTGCCTCGCGGCTCGGTCGGCCTCGTCGGGGCCAACGGCGCCGGCAAGACGACCCTCTTCCGGCTGATGCTGGGCCAGATGTTCCCGACCCGCGGGGCCATCGAGGTGGTCGGCCTGCCGGTGGCCGACGACCCGGTCGGGATCCGCAGCCGCCTCGGCTACATGCCCGAGCACGACTGCCTGCCCAACGACCAGTCCGCGGCCGACCTCGTCGCCACCTTCGGTGAGCTGGCCGGGCTGCCGGCCCAGGCCGCCCGCCAGCGGGCCTCCGACGTGCTCGACCTCGTCGGCCTGGACGAGGCTCGGTTCCGCCCCGTCGGCGGCTTCTCGACGGGGATGCGCCAACGGGCGAAGCTGGCGCAGGCCCTCGTGGCCGACCCCGAGCTGGTCCTGCTCGACGAGCCGACGGCGGGCCTCGACCCCGTCGGTCGGGAGGAGATGCTCGACCTCGTCGGCCGTCTCGCCGACTTCGGCATCTCGGTCCTCTTCGCCACCCACCTCCTCGACGACGTGCAGCGGGTCTGTGACCACGTCGTGATGATCGATGCGGGCCGCCTGGTGGTCGCCGGTCCCATCGAGGCCCTGGTCGAGCGCACCGGCGTCCTCCGCGTGGAGGTCGGCGGTCGGGCCGACGGGATCGAGGCCCTGGTCTCGGCCCTGGCGGAGCGGTCCGTCGCGGCGGTCGCCGTGGACGCCCACATCGTCGATGTCGACATCTCCGGCCACGGTGACGAGGTGCTCGACGTCGTTCGGGACCTCGTCGCCGACCTCGGCCTCCGCCTCTACGCCCTGTCCAGCCGCCACCACTCCCTCGACGAGCTCTTCGTCGAGGCGGCCCAGCGTCCGTGAGCGCCGTCGCCCCGCCCGCGCTCGGGGGTGCGGTCTACGACCGCGGGTACCGGCCCTATGAGGGGGCCCGGGGTGGCCGTTCGGCCGGGCGGTGGGCGCTGTGGCGCCTCACCCTGCGCCGGGCCCTCGGCCTGCGCCGCTCCTGGCGCCAGAAGGTCCTGCCCTGGACCCTGCTCGGGCTGGTCACGATCCCGGCGGCGGTCGACCTGGGTGTCCGCTACGCCACCCGGAACACGCCCCTGAGCGAGATCGGCTACGAGTTCCTGACCTTCCGGGACTACGTGGGCGTCTCCACGACGCTGCTGCTGTTCGTGGCCGTCAGCGCGCCCGACGTGATCTGCCCGGACCGCCACGACCGGGTCCTGCCCCTGATCTTCTCGCGTCCCCTCACCGGCGACGACTACGTGCTGGCGAAGGTCGGGGGGATCTTCACGCTGGTCTTCGGGTTCTCCTTCTTCCCCCAGGTCCTCCTCTACATCGGTCAGATGCTGGTCAACGAGGAAGGATCGCTCACCTACGTCGGCGACCACCTCGACGTCCTGTGGCAGGTCCCGGTGTCGGTCGCCATCCTGGCCCTCTACTACTCGGTGGTGAGCGTGGCCGTGGCCTCGCTCACCGATCGCCGGATCGTCGGCGGCCTGGCCTTTCTCGGGGTGCTCTTCATCCCGGCCATCATCGCCGGCGCCGTCGTCGAGGCGACCAACGAGGGTGAGGGCACGATCTTCGGGGTCTTCAACCTGCTCAACCTGCCGCTGATGCTGCGGGACGTCGTCTTCGAGGGCCAGATCGACGTCGACCGGGACGGCGGGCTCTCGGGCGTGGCCGGAGCGGGCTGGGCCGCCCTGCTCCTCTACGTCGCCATCGTCGGGACCGGTGTGTTCGTCCTGCACCGCCGCTACCGGGAGGCCCGTCTGTGAGCGCGCCGGAGCCGCAGGCGACCCCCGAGACGGATCCCGCCTTCGTCCCGCACCCCACCGTCGAGGTCGCCGGCGTTTCGGTCTGGTTCGGCCCGAAGGTGGCCGTCACCGAGCTGTCGTGCTCGTTCGGTCCGGGCGTGACCGGGTTGCTGGGCCCGAACGGCGCGGGCAAGACCACCGTGATGCGGGCCATTTGCGGCCTGTTGCCGACCGATCGCGGGGCGATCCGCGTGCTCGGGCGCAACCCCCGTCACGACCGGTCGGTGCAACGGGACATCTCCCTCGTGCCCGAGGACGACGCCGTGCCCGGGGCCCTGACCGCCCGCCAGCTCGTTCGTTACGCCGCCTCGCTCCACTCGGTGCGGGACCCGATCGCCCCCGAGGCCTCCTTGGCCGCGGTCGGGCTCCTCGACGTGGCTGACCGCCGGGTGGCCGGCTTCAGCAAGGGCATGCGCCAGCGGGCCAAGATCGCCGCGTCCCTGGTCACCCAGCCCAAGGTGATGGTCCTCGACGAGCCGCTGAACGGCGCCGACCCGGTGCAGCGGGCCGCGCTGATCGGACTCTTCCAGACCCTTGGGGCCCAGGGTCGCACCGTCATCATCAGCTCCCACGTCCTCAACGAGGTCGAGCGCCTGGCCTCCCGGCAGCTGGTGGTCATCCGGGGCCGCCTCGCCGCCGCGGGCGGTCACCGCGCCATCCGCGACGCCCTGGCCGATCGGCCCCGGTCCGTCCTGGTGCGCACGACCGAGCCCCGCCGCCTGGCCGGCGATCTCCTGGCCAGCGAGGCGGTCCAGGGCGTGTCCGTGGACGGTGACAAGCTGGTCATCTCCTCCAGCCACGCCGGGGACCTGGCCGAGCTTCTCCCCGTGGTCGCCCGCCGGGCGGGCGCCCGCCTGCGCGAGGTCCGCCCCCTGGACGACTCGCTGGAGAGCGTCTTCCGGGAGCTGCTCCGATGAGCGAGGTCCCCGCGCCGCCCGTCGGCCCCCCACCCAGCCGGCGCGATCCCGACGCGCCCCGGGCCCTCGCCCCCCCGTTCGTCGCCGTCGTCGCGTACACGCTGCGGGCCTGCCTGCCGGCCAAGCGCTGGTTCGGGGTGCTGCTGCCGTGTGCCGGTGCCCTGCTCTTCGGGTGGCTGACCCACGTCAACACGGACTCGGCCGAGCAGGCGTTCTCCGACGTCGCCGAGGCGGGGCTGTTCCGGCTGATCCTGCCGCTGACCTGCCTGATCATCGGCGACGCCGTGCTCGGCGCCGACGTGCGCTCCGGGACCTTCCCACTGACGTGGCTCTCGCCGGTGCCCTTCCGGGTGATCGTCGCCGGGCGCTGGCTGGGCGGTTGGCTGGTCGCCCTCGTCACCCTCGTACCGGCCATGGCGCTGGCGCCGCTCATCGCCGGGGTCCCCGAGGCCGTCGGCCCGATGGCCATCGCCGCAGCGGCGGGGGCGGCCGCGTACATCGCCCTCTTCCTCCTCATCGGCGTACTCGTCCGGCGCTCCGCGCTCTGGTCCCTGGCCATCGTGCTCCTCGGCGAGTGGCTGCTCGGCACCACGCTCACCGGCGTCGCCCAGCTGTCGCCCCTGTGGGAGGCCCAGCAGGTCTTCGCCGGCCTGTGGGACGACGGTGACCTGTTGCTGCGGTCGGGCATCGCCAGCGGGTACGGCGCGATCGTGCGCCTCCTGATCATCACCCTGGTCGGCCTGGCGCTGGCCACCTGGCGCCTCGGCCGGATGCGCCCGATCGGCGGCGACGACTGACGACAAGACCCTGTAGGAGAACCGACGGATCCCTGCCGCTATCGTGAAGTGATCGTTGGTGGTCCGATCCGGAGGTCTGATCCGTGGAGATGAGCTTGCAGCAGCTGCGCATGCTGCGTGAGGTGGCCAACCGGAACACGATCGCGGCGGCCGCCGACTCTCTCGGCTACACCTCCTCGGCCGTGTCCCAACAGCTCAGCGGCTTGGAGAGGGCCACCGGCGTGGCGGTGCTCGAGCGGGTGGGCCGCAACGTCCGCCTGACCGATGCCGGCCGCGAGCTGGTTCGACACGCCGACGACCTGCTGGCCGGCATGGAGGCCGCGCAGGTGGCCATCGAGCGCCTGAGCGGTGAGGTCCGTGGGGTGCTCCACTTCACGGTGTTCGAGTCCGTGGCCGCCACCCTGCTCGTACCCCTCCTCGACCGGTTGGCGGAGCGTCACCCGGACCTCCAGCTGCGCACGATCCAGATGGATCCCGACCTGGCCATGGACGCGCTGGCTTCGGGCGAGCTCGACCTGGCGTTCGCCATCGACTACCCCCACGCCCCGGCACCCCGCCGCGACGACATCACCCGCTGTTCCCTCCTGGAGGACGTGCTGCGCCTCGTCGTCAACGAGAACGATCCGCTCGCCACCGCCGCCCGGGTGCCGCTCGCCGACCTGGCCGACCGACCGTTCATCTCCTCACCGGTCGCCCTCAGCTGCGGTCGCTGTGTCGTGGTGGCCTGCCGCGACGCAGGCTTCGAGCCCGACGTCGCCCATCAGGTCGACGACTTCACCACCGCCCGGCACCTCGTGGCGGCCGGACAGGGGGTTGCCCTGATCCCGGACCTCGGCCTGGTCGACCTGCCCGCCGACCTGCGCACCGTCGACACCGATCCCCCGGTCAGCCGCCTGATCCAGCTCGCCTATCGGACGACGAACGTCGAGCGTCCCGCCATCGCGGCCGTCGAGGCGGCGTTGGTCGAGATCGTCGACGAGCTCGGCCTGGCCCGGCCGAGGGCGGCCTGACGATGCTGGAGATGCGCCCGATCTGCGAGCGCTGCAAGACGAACCTGGCCGAGGACAGCACCGACGCCCGCATCTGCAGCTTCGAGTGCACCTTCTGCGCGACCTGCACCGAGGAGATGTCCGGCGTCTGCCCCAACTGCGGCGGCGAGCTCCAGCCCCGCCCCAGGCGCGCCGCCTGATGGGTCGTAGGGCCGGGCGACCGAAACCGAGGCACCCACGGGGGCGTGGGCACTTCAGCTCCGGATCTCGTTGGGTGCGAGTTCCATAGTTTGCGTTAGGTAGATAACGAACGCTATACAAGTGGGGTGGCGACGCAGCGGGAGCGACGAGCGCGTACGCGCCAGGCCCTGCTGGACGCCGCCGCAGACCTCTTTGCCGGCCGCGGGGTGGAGGGCGCGTCCGTCGACGCCATCGCCGAGGCCGCCGACCGCACGTCGGGCGCCGTCTATGACCACTTCGGCAGCAAGGACGGCCTGCTCTTCGCCCTGCTGGAGGGCTGGGTGGACGACGTGGCCGCCGTCACCGGCGCCGAGCTGACCACGGCCACCACCCTCGAGGAGCGCATGGGGGTGATGTGGCGCAACGTGGTCGACCCCGTCGTCGGCGACGGGCGTTGGATCGCCCTCGAGCACGAGCTCTGGAGCTACGCCGCCCGCAACGAAGAGGCCCGCCGATACCTGGCCCGCCGGTACCGCGTCGTCTGGGACGCCGTCGGCGAGGGCGTGGCCGAGTGGGTCGACGGGGCGGACGAGGTCGGGCCTGCGCTCATCGGCCTGCTCCTCGGCCTGGAGATGATGCGCCGCGTCGACCCCGACGCGGTGACCGACGACCTGGCGATCACCGCCCTCTGCGGGGTCGTCAGCGGATCGAACCGAAAGGCAGCCCCGTGACCGTGACCGAATCGCTCGGCGGCATAGACCTCCTGGCCGCCACCTGGGGCCAGGGCGTACCCCACGACCAGTTCGACCGGCTCCGGGCCGAAGACCCGGTCCACTGGCACCCGGAGCCGGGCGACACCGGGTTCTGGGCCATCACCAAGCACGCCGACGTCCGGGCCATCAGCCAGGACCCGGCCACCTTCTCCTCGGAGGTGGGGGGCACGTTCATCCCCAGCCAGGACGAGGAGGCCCTGGCCCAGCTGCGGCTGACCATCCTGAACATGGACCCGCCCAAGCACAACCGCTATCGGCGCCTGGTCTCCCGGGGCTTCACGCCGCGGATGATCGCCCAGCTGGTGGACGAGATCGAGCGTCGGGCGGCCCTGGTCGTCGACGGCGTCTGCGAGCGGGGGGAGGTGGAGTTCGTCGAGGACATCGCGGCCCAGGTGCCGGTCCAGATGATCTGCGAGATGATCGGCCTCGAGCCCGAGATCTGGCCCCGCATGTTCGAGATCAGCAACCAGCTGATCGGCTCCCGCGACGACCCCGACTACCAGGTCCAGGATCCCGGGGCCGCGGCCATGGAGATCTACGCCCTGTGCGACGCCGTGGCCGCCGACCGCCGGATCAACCCCCGCGAGGACATCATGACGGCGCTGGTCAACGCCGAGATCGACGGGGAGCGGCTCGACGACCTCGACCTCAACCTCTTCTTCGTGACCCTCGTGGTGGCCGGGAACGAGACGACCCGGAACCTGATCAACCACGCCATGCTCGCCCTGATCGACCACCCGGACCAGGCCCAGCGGCTCCGGGACGACCCCGGCCTGTGGGACACGGCAGTGGACGAGATGCTCCGCTGGGGCAGCTCCATCCACAACTTCCGGCGCACGGTCACCACCGACACCGAGCTGCGGGGGGTGCCCCTGGCCGAGGGCGACAAAGTGGTCATGTACTACGCCTCGGCCAACCGGGACGAGGACGTGTTCGAGGACCCGCACCGCTTCGACGTCGGCCGCACCCCGAACGACCACGTGACCTTCGGCGGCGGCGGCGTCCACTACTGCCTCGGCGCCAGCTTGGCCAGGGCCGAGATCCGGGCGACCATGCGCCAGCTGGTCGAGCGTCTGCCCGACCTCGAGCTGGCCGGCCCGGTGAGCCGCCTCCACTCCGACTTCGTCAACGGCGTGAAGACGATGCCTGTCCGCTTCACCCCGACCGCCCCCCTGTCCTGAGGAGGACCGCCATGCGCACCCCGATCTGCGACGAGCTCGGCATCGAGTTCCCGATCTTCGCCTTCACCCACTGCCGTGACGTGGTCGCCGCCGTCTCCCGGGCGGGCGGCTTCGGCGTCCTCGGTGCCGTCGGCTTCAGCCCCGAGCAGCTCGAGGTCGAGTTGGCGTGGATCGACGACCACGTCGGCGACGCCCCCTACGGCGTCGACATCGTGATCCCCGGCAAGTACGAGGGCATGGGCGACATGGACCCCGACCACCTGGCCGACGAGCTGCGCAAGATGGTCCCGCAGGGCCATCTCGACTTCGCCAAGAAGGTCCTGGCTGACCGGGGCGTGCCCGAGCTGCCCGAGGAGGAGGGCAACTCCATGCGCCTCCTGGGCTGGACCGAGGCCACCGCCACGCCCCAGATCGAGGTGGCCCTGGCCCACCCCAAGGTGAAGCTGATCGCCAACGCCTTGGGGACGCCGCCGGCCGACGTCATCGACCACATCCACGAGGCCGGCCTCAAGGTGGCAGCCCTCTGCGGCTCGCCCTACCAGGCCCTGAAGCACAAGGAGGCCGGCGTCGACATCGTCATCGGCCAGGGCGGCGAGGGCGGCGGCCACACCGGCGATGTCGGCTCGGTCGTCCTCTGGCCGCAGATCGCCAAGGCCATCGCCCCCACCCCGCTGCTGGCGGCCGGCGGCATCGGCTCGGGTGAGCAGATCGCCGCCGCTCTGGCCATGGGCGCCCAGGGCGTGTGGGCCGGCTCGCTGTGGCTGACCGTCGAGGAGGCCGACCTGCCCCCCGCCCAGAAGCAGCAGCTGCTCGACGCCACGTCCCGGGACACGGTCCGCAGCCGGAGCTTCACCGGCAAGCCCTGCCGCATGATCCGCACGGAGTGGACCGACGCCTGGGAGGCCGACGACGCCCCCGACCCGCTGCCCATGCCTCTGCAGTACATGGTCTCGGGGGACTGTGTGGCCCGCAGCCACCGCTACGCCGACAAGGCCCTCTCGGTCATGTTCAACCCGGCCGGCCAGGTCGTCGGCCAGCTCGACAAGGTCGAGAAGACCAGCGCCGTCATCCAGCGCCTGGTCGAGGAGTACCTCGACGCCGTCGACCGCCTCACCCAGCTCACCGAAGCCGCCAACGCTTGACACAGCCGCGAGTCGTAGTCCGCGCCCTCCGCTGCGCGACGGCGTGGAGCAGCACGGTGGACGGGCGAGAGGGGCGGCGCCCGGGGGCCGAAGGCCGAACTAGGTGGCGGTGAGGAGGAACTGGAGCTCGAGGATGCCGTTGTCGTCGACGCTGAGGGCGATCGGGCTGGTGGGGGCCTCGACGCCGTAGTCGGAGAACGTCAGGTCCAGGGAGCCGACCAGCACCACCGTGCCATCGACCAGCTGGGCCTCCAGCGGGAACTCGACGCTCTGGGTCTCGCCGTGGATGGTGAGGTCGCCGACCGCGGTGACGCTCACGGAATCAGCGTCGGCCGCCCCCTGTCCCAGGTCGAGGGGCTCGGTCAGGGTGAAGGTGGCCGTCGGGAAGCGGGAGGTCTCGAGGGCGTCCTGCACCCGGCCGTCCCGGCGACTCTCGTTGGTGGTGATCGTGGTCAGGTCCACCTCGAAGGACGCCTCGGTGACCGTCGTCCCCTCGATGGTGAAGTTGCCGGTGACGTCGCCGGTCCGACCCACTGCCGTGGAGGCCCCGATACCGGCCAGCTCCTCGTCGACGCGGAACCCGGCGAAGGTGCCGGTGGCCGTCTCGAAGTCGAAGTCCCCGGTCTGGGCGTCGATGGTCCAGGTCCCCTCGATGGCGCTCCCGGCGTCGGAGGTGGCGGTCACTGTGGCGTCCGTGGCCGCGCCGTCGTCGACCTGGTCGACGGCGGCGTCGAGGGAGACGGCCTCGGGAGCGTCGTCCTTCAGGTACCACCACAGGCCGCCACCGACAAGCACGACGATGACGACAGCGGCTGCGATGAGGGCCTTGGCTCGGGAGGACATGGCTGCGCACGGTAGAGGTCCCCGCTGGGCGTGCTGGGCAGGGCTCCCGTGAACTCCCTGGGAACGACCGGACCCGGTCGGCACGGTCGCGGCAGGTGGAGCCGGTAGAACTCCGCCCATGACGGCCTTCGCACCCACGTCCGGCCCGGTTGGCCGCCTGCGGCCACTGAACATCGAGGCGGGTGCCCTGCACCTGCTCCAGGGCCTGGCCATGCTGGTGCTGTCGACCTCGGTGTCCCTCCCGGTCACCGCCGCCTTCGGCACGGGCCCACCGGGTCGACCACTCACGCCACCGGTCCTGGACGAGCTCTTCGCCTACCCGCTCGGCCCTGCCGTGGCCCTCTTCCTGTTCCTGTCCGCCGCATTCCACTTCCTCGTCGCTTCCTCGTGGGGCTGGCCCCGCTACCAGCGGGAGCTGGGCGCCCACCGCAACCGCTTCCGCTGGGTCGAGTACTCGCTCTCGGCCTCGCTGATGATCGTGCTCATCGCGGGTATCACCGGGGTCACCGACGTGGTGGCGCTCTTGGCCGTCTTCGGCGTCAACGCGTCGATGATCCTCTTCGGTTGGCTGATGGAGACCACGAACGATCCGGGCCCGGGAGCGGATTGGACCCCGTTCGTGTTCGGCTGCATCGCCGGCGTCGTGCCCTGGATCGGGATCGGCATCTACCTCGTTGGCGCGGGCGGGGACGTGCCCGACTTCGTGTACGGGATCTTCGTGTCGATCTTCGTGCTCTTCAACTGCTTCGCCGTCAACCAGTGGCTGCAGTACCGGGCGGTCGGCCGCTGGGCCGACTACCTCCACGGCGAGCGGGTCTACATCGTCCTCAGTCTGGTTGCGAAGAGCCTCCTGGCCTGGCAGGTCTTCGCCAACGTGCTGGTCTGAGCAACGCCCTTCACCTTCAGGTCAGCGCGAGGACGGCCCGGGACGCGGTGTAGACCGCAACAGCCACCAGGAGGGCGGCGAACCACCGGAGGCTGCGCTCGGCGTCGAGACGATCAGCGATCCGACCTCCGACGACGACCCCGCCGACCGCGGCGAGCGTGAAGGGCATGGCGACCGCCCATTCGATGCGGCTGGAGCCGAGCCGCGCGGTCAGGGCCACCGCGGAGTTCACCGCGATCACCAGCAGGGAGGTGCCGATGGCCTCGGGCATCGGGAGCTTCAGGGCGAGGGCCAGGGCGGGGACGATCACGAAGCCGCCACCGACGCCGAACAACCCGGTCAGGAAGCCCACCCCGGTGCCCACCACCAGCACGGTCACCACGATCCCGGCGTCGAGTCGCGTGCGCGTGAGCAACCCCCTGCCTTCCGAGCCGGCGGCCTTCTGGAGCTCCAGCCGTTCGCCGACCTGGGTGCACGTGGGACAGCCGGTGAGCATCCGCCAGGCGGCGATCAGGACGAGGCCACTAAAGCCCAGGAGGAGCACGTCCGGGTCCAGACGGTGGTTGACGGCGGTGCCGGCCAGCGACCCGCCGATCCCGGCCAGCCCGAAGGCGAGGCCGGTGCCCAGCCGGACCCGGCCGGCCCGGAAGTGGGCGACCATGCCGACGAGGGCGGCGGTGCCCACCAGGAACAGGCTGGTGGCCGTGGCGGCGCGAGCGTCCTGGCCGGCGGCGTAGACCAGCACGGGGACGGCCAGGATCGAACCGCCTCCGCCGAGCGCGCCGAGGGAGAGCCCGATCAGGAACCCGAGAGGCGAGGCCAGCAGGACGCGCATCGGTCAGGCCGGGGTTTCGCAGGCGGCCTCGACCGGCTCACCCCCGTCGACCCACGCTGGGTAGCCCCCGATCAGGTCGGCCACAATCCGGTAGCCGTTGGCCCGCAGGGTCGACGCCGCCACCGATGACCGGTAGCCGCCGGCACAGTAGACGATGACTGGTCGCTCGCGGTCGAGGTCGTCCAGGTGGTCCAGCAGACGAGGGAGGGGGACCAGGGTGGCGCCGGGGATGATGCCCAGCGCCGCCTCCCCGGGGTTCCGGACATCGAGGACTTGGACGTCCGGGTCGTCGTCCAGCCAGGTGTGGACCACGTCGACCGGCACGCGGGGGGCGGTCGCTGCGGTCTCCGGCCGGGCAATCAGCACGGCCTCCACGTCGGGAACCGCGCCGATGACGGCGTCGAAGCCGATGCGGGCGAGGCGAACTCTGGCTTCGGTCTGCCGGCCGGGGTCGGTGAGCAAAACGACCTCCTGGCCCGGGCGGATCACGTCGCCCGCGTACTCGGCGAAGCGGCCGTCCAAGCCGACGTTGACCGAACCCCGCACGTGGCCCGAGGCGAAGGACTCCGGTGACCGCGTGTCGAGCAGCACCGCGCCGGAGTCGGCCAGGGCCTCGTCGAGGTCGAGAGTGGTTGGGGCCTCGTGGTCATCCAGCAGCTCCCGCTCCCGACGGTTCGCGTCGGCCGCGAACGCGAAGTAGAGGGGGGCCACGCCCTGACCCTCGGTGACGGCCTCCACGAACGCGTCCTCGGTCATGGGTGCCAGGGCATAGTTGCCGGTCCGCTGCTCACCGATGGTCGACTCGGCGGCGGTGGAGAGGTTCTTGCCACAGGCCGAGCCCGCGCCGTGGGCCGGGTAGACGCGGGTGGCATCGGGCAGGGTCAGCAGCTTGTCGTGCAGCGACTGGTAGAGGCGGCGGGCCAGGTCGTCGGCGGTCCAGCCGATCGAGGTGAGCAGGTCGGGCCGGCCGACGTCACCGATGAAGAGCGTGTCGCCGGTGAGCACGCCCCAGGGCTTGGCCCCAGGGTGCTCGTAGACGACGATGGAGATGGACTCCGGCGTGTGGCCGGGGGTGTGGCGGATCTCCAGTTCCACCTCGCCAAGTGAGAGGCGCTGGCCGTCGGCCAGAGGCTCCATGGAGAAGTCGGGCTGGGCCACGTCACCGTAGGAGATGACCGCGTCAGTGGCGGCGGCCAGCTCGAGGTGGCCGGAGAGGAAGTCGGCGTGGAAGTGGGTCTCCAAGACCCGCTCGATGGTGAGGCCGTGGGCCTCGGCGTCGGCCACGTACCCGGTGATGTCCCGCTGGGGGTCGACGACGACGGCCCGTCCGGTCGTCTCGTCGCCGATCAGGTAGCTGTAGAGCGATAGGCACCCGAGTTGGTACTGCTTGAAGAACATCGGTCTTTCTCCTAGTGCGAGAACTGGACGTGGGGCAGGTACCGGCCCACCCGGGCGGGGAGCCACCAGGTCCGGTCGCCGAGGAGGCCGAACAGGGCCGGCACCAGCAGCATCCGGATGACGGTGGCGTCGAGCAGGACGGCCACCGCCAGGATGACCCCGAGCTCGGTCGGGGGAATGGGCCCGGTGACGCCGAAGGCGATGAACACCACGATCATGATGAGTGCCGCGTTGGTGATGGGTCGCCCGGTCCGGGCGATGCCCTCCCGGATGGCCCGCTGGGTGTCACCGGTGGTGTCGTAGCGCTCCTTGATGGCCGCCAGCAGGAAGAGCTGGTAGTCGATCGAGAGACCGAACAGCAGGGCGAAGAAGAACAAGGGCGGGTCACGTCGTCGCCTCAGGCCAGCTTCAGGAACATCTTCTGGACATCGGCGACGTCATAGCCCTCGGCCGCGGACCGTTCGGGATCCTCGAGGCACCACTGCAGGCCGGCCGAGACCAGGAGGAAGCCCACCTGGTCGATGGCCTTGCTGGCCGCTGACAGCTGGGTGACGACATCCCGGCAGTCGCGGCCGTCGTCCAGCATCCCCTGGATGCCGCGGATCTGGCCCTCCACCCGACGCAGCCGTCGGTTCAGGTCGGTCATGGTCTCTTCCGGCAGTTCCATGGTGGCTCCTCGTTGATACCCCTGTGGGTATATTAACAGATACCCCGGGGGGTACCAACCGAGGGCCACGGTCAGCTCGTCCGGGCCACCACCAGCGTGTCGATCGCCGTCCGGTCGCCGTCGTCGGTGGTCACGGTGCGGGTGACGTGCTCGGCCCGCTCGACGGTCACCGAGCCGAGGTCGGCCACGACCTCGTCGGGCTCGAAGAGGATGGCGGGAAGCTGGGGCCCGCCGTAGCCCTCCGTCAGGTTCACGCGGGCATGGCCGACCACGACGACCAGCCCGCCCGGGCGACAGGCGGCCACGAGGTTGGCGAGGGCCGCCGCCCGCTCGGCGGCGGGAAGGTGGAGGTAGGCGACGAGGCCGAGGTCGAGCTCGGCGGACCCGGACCAGGTGACGGC
>DATDAH010000159.1:0-30548 GCA_036525535.1 Acidimicrobiales bacterium | reverse complement strand
CCAAGAACATCATCGCCATCAACAAGGACGCCGAGGCGCCCATCTTCTCGGTGGCCGACCTCGGCATCGTCGGGGACGTCCACAAGGTGCTCCCTCAGGTGATCGAGGCGCTCCAGAACCGGTAGTCGCTGCTCGGCGCCGCCCTCTGGGTCTTCGGGCTCCGGGGGCGGCGTCGGTGCCTCCCTTGCTCCTGACGCAAACGAGCGAAACCGTCGCGGCGGAAGGCCCCCACCCCGCCCCCTAAGACGGTGGTGGCCACCGTCTCGCGCGACTGCCCCCGCGCGGGGGAGCGCCGCGGTCCTTTCGGTCGAGGGAGGGGGCTGGACGGCGTCGCAGCGGTCCGGCCCGATGGCTCGGCCCCTTGGTTGCCTTCGGTTGTCCAGCGCGAGGGGGTGCTGCCGTCGGTTTCGCCAGCCCGACGGCTCGCTCAGGTGGTGGCGTCTTGGGCGTTGATGGCCCAGGCGAGGCCGTCGGTTTGGTCGGCGATGGCGAGGCGCAGGCTCCAACCGGTTTCGGGTTCGGCGGCGTCCCACCAGAGCCAGGTCAGCTCGGCGGCGGCTTGGCCGAGGTCGTCGGGGTGGAGCTCGGCGGCCTCGTCCAGGCCGGTGAGGGTGGTCATCGCCCACCAGGCCCGGGCTCGGCCGGTGGCGCTGCCCCGTCGCCGACCGTGGGCGCCGCCGCTGGCCGCGGCCCAGGCCATGTGGGCCATCGCCTCGCCGGCGGTGATCTCGACCATGCGACCGCGGCGGAGGCCGAGGGCGGCGACGGCACTGGGGGCGTCGCCTTCGACCGCGATCGTCTCGAGTCGGCCGTTCGACTCGTCGGCCCAGGTCTTGGCCAGCTCGGTCAGTGCCGCGTCGACCGGGTAGTCGTCGACCCGTGGTCCGGGCTCGCCGAACAGGGTCGGAAGGGGGACGGGAGCGGGTGGACTCGGGAAGTCGGCCTTGTCGGGCTTGTAGGTGGCGAGCGCGTAGTCGGGCTCCCAGGGCTGCAGCAACGCGGGGACGTCGAAGATCTGGGGGAGGTCGTCGAGCTGTCCGCGGAGATCCTCGCCTCGCAGCACCCGCTCGTGGGCGGCGAGGAGGGCATGGGCGCCGCCGGGGTTTCGGGTCAGGTCGGCCCACTGGTGGGTACTGGCGGCGACCTCGTGGAGAGGGCCCAAGGCCATCCAGCCGGCCCCTTCGACCAGCATCTGCGCCGCCCAGTCGCCGGGGGCCTCCAGGGCCATGCGGTACTCGGCGTAGGAGGCGGCCGGCCACAGCTGGAAGCCGCGCTCGATGGCGGCCTTGGCCTTGTCCCGGAGGCGGACCAGCTCGGTCCAGTCCTGATCGTCGGTCAGGCGGTCGACGTGGCGGATCAGCTCGTCGAGGTCGCCCTGGGCTGCCGCCTCGTCGACGCTCAACGAGGGGGGCGAGGGCTTCACACCAGGGGCCAGGGGTAGCGGTGGCCGGTGTGATCGTGGGGGAGGGAGCCGGTCTGGAGCAGGGCACCGGCCCGGGTCAGGACGGCGTCGCGTTCGAAGGGGTCGAGGAGCGCGGCCAGGGACTCGGGCAGGCCGTCGCGCACCAGGGCGCTGAGGCCGGTGCAGACCTCGTCCGGCAGCGGCTCGCCGGCGTAGTCCCAGATCACGGTCCTCACCTTGAACTCCTGGTGGAAGCTGAGCCCGTTGTCGATGGCCCAGATGTGGCCGTCGCCGTCGATGAGACAGTGGCCCCCCTTGCGATCGGCGCTGTTGGCCACCAGGTCGAAGGCGCAGAGCCGCCGGAAGGTGCCATCGTGGGCCTCGTCCTCCCGCAGGGTGAAGTAGTGCTCGCTGAAATCGGCGTCCACGAAGCGCTGGACCGAGCCCTCGCCCCCCGGGCCGCCGCGGAGGACCGTGGGCGGCACCAGCTCCCAGTCCAGGGCGCGGGACAGCTCGTAGGCGGCCACCTCGCGCCGAGCCAAGCCGCTCGGGAAGTCCCAGAGTGGACGCTCGCCCCGCACCGGTTTGTAGACGGCCAGCTCCTCGACCCCGTCGAGGGCCACCCGCACCAGGTAGGTGCCGTTCGAGCTGTAGGGCATGCGCCCCTCGACCATCATCTCGCCCTCCCGGAGCAGGGTGAGGTCGTCGGTCACTTGTGGCCGTTGCTCCGGGGGCAGATGTGGCCGTCGGGATCCAGCGGCTGGCCACAGATCGGGCACGGCGGCCGGCCGGCGGCCACGAGCTCTTCGGCGTGGGCGCAGAAGGCCACGACCTGGGGCCGGGTCAGGTGGAAGCGGGCGTGGCCGCTCTCGTCATCGTCCGCTTCCTCGTCGACCAGCTCGTCGGCCTGGAGCACCACCCGGTCCACCGCGCCGTCGTAGGCGACGGCGAGGGTGCCCACGATCCACTCGGCCACGACGGGCTCGACCAGGCCCAAGTCGGTGGGCAGCTCCTCGGCGGTGACCACCGGGAGGTCGGACAGGACCCCCTGCAGGTACTGGCCCAGCGCACCCACCTGCTGCTTCTCCAGGCGGAGGCTGACCACCTGGGTCCCCTCGACGGCCTGGAGGAAGAAGACCCGGGACCCGGGCTCGCCGACCGCACCGGCGGTGAACCGGTCGGGCTCCCGCAGGTCGAAATCGCTCATCGGCGGTTCTCCCTCACGAAGGCACCAGCCGCTTCAGGTCGTCGACCGCGTTCACCGCCAGCACCAGGGGACCGTCGTCGGTCAGGGCCACGGCGCTCACCGAGCACGGCGACACGACCACCCGCTGGAACAGGTCCAGGTGCGTGCCCATGGCATGGGCCACCGCGGCCTTGATCGGGTCGGCGTGGGACACGGCCACCACCCGCTGGCCGGGGTGGCGGGCCCGGAGCTGGGCCAACGCGTCGGTGATCCGCAGCTGCATCTCGCTGAAGGACTCGCCTTTCGGGAAGCGGAAGCCCGACGGATTGCGCTGGACCTGCTTCCACTCCTTCTTCTTGTAGAGGTCGGCCAGCCGCTTGCCTGTCCACTCGCCGAAGTCGCACTCGTGCAGGTCGGCGAGGGTGCGGACCCGGTTGCCCGTGGCTTTGGCGATCGGGGCGGCGGTCTCGCGGGCCCGCTCCAGGGGCGAGGCGTAGACGGCGGCCACGTCTCCGAGAGGAGCGATGCGTCGGGCGACGGTCTCGGCCTGGTCGTGCCCGGCCTCGGACAGGTGGAGCCCAGGCGCCCGGCCGGGCAGCTTGGTACCCGTCGTCGGGGTCAGGCCGTGGCGGACCAGTAGCACGAGCGTCGGAGGCGTGGGCTTGGGCGCCATGAGGGCGTCAACCTATCGGCGCCCCTCCAGGGGTCGAACCGTACGCTCCGGGGGTGAGCGACTCGCTGGCCGCCGTCGAGGAGGCGGTGACCGCGTGCCGGGCCTGTCCGAGGCTGGTCGCCTGGCGGGAGGAGGTGGCCCGGGAGAAGCGGGCGGCCTACGCCGACTGGGAGTACTGGGGTCGACCGGTCCCGGGGTTCGGCGATCCCGGAGCCCGCGTGGCCATCATCGGCCTGGCTCCCGCGGCGCACGGGGCCAACCGGACCGGGCGCATGTTCACCGGCGACCGGTCGGGCGACTTCCTCTACGCCGCCCTGCACCGCACCGGTTTCGCCAACCAGCCCACCTCGGACCACCGCGACGACGGCCTGACCCTCACCGGCGCCTGGATCACCGCCCCGGTGCGCTGCGCCCCCCCGGCCAACAAGCCCACCCCCGAAGAGCGCGACACCTGCCGCCCCTGGCTCGAGCGGGAGCTCGCCCTCCTGCCCAGCCTCGACGTCTTCGTCGTTCTCGGCCAATTCGCCTACCAGGCCTTGGCGAATCACCTACAGCTGAAACCTCGCCCCAAGTTCGCCCACGGCACCGAAGTCCGAGCCCCAGCCGGCCGGACGATCCTCTGTAGCTACCACGTGAGCCAGCAGAACACCTTCACCGGAAAGCTCACGGAGAAGATGTTCGACGAGGTGCTGCAGCGGGCGAGGGCGCTGGCTGCGGCGGGGGGCGAGATGTAGCGCCCGCCTGGCGGGGACCGGAGCGCCGCCGAATTGGCTCCGGTCCCCGCACCGGCCGGTTGAGGAGGGGACTCGTCGTTGAGACCCCACCAGAGTGGCCGTGCAGGCGCTACCTGAACTTGATCGGTCACCTCCGCGGGTCTCCATATGGGCCATCAGGCCTGTTTTTGGCCGCCTGGGTACCGTGCGGGCCATGGGTCGGCCTCGTGCGCTACGTCTCGGCGTGGCGCTGGTCGTGACCGTGTTCCTCGCGGTCGCCTGCAGTGGTGACGACACGGCCGACTACGACGCCGCCTACCAGGACGACTTCCTCCGCCAGTGCCGCGATGCCTTCGGGGGTCCCGCCGCCCCGCAGGTGTGCGACTGCTGGTACGACGCCCTGTCCCGAACGGTGGCGTTCAAGGACGTGCCCGCCATCGACGACATGCTCGCCGACGACTTCGACGACGCCCCCACCCGTCTGCCCGGCGGTGAGATGGATGTGCCCCTCGAGCTCCTGGCCGCGTGTGTGCGCTCCCTGGGGGCCACGCCGACGCTGGGCGATCCCGTGCCCCTGCCGACGACGCCTCGACCCCCGCCCCCGCCGACCACGACCACGGTCGTGACGTGAGCAAGCTGGTGGTCGGGGCCGCCGCCGTGGTGGTTCTGGCCGCCGCGGTCGTGGGTGGCATCCTCTTCGTGCGGGACGACGGCCCGCCCACCGACTACGACGCCCGCATCGAGGAGGACTTCATGGCCACGTGCACGGCCGATGCCGAGAACCTCGACTTCTCGCGGTCCGAGGACTTCTGCCGGTGTGCCTACGACGGCATCCGCGCCGACATCCCCTTCGACCGGTTCCTGGCCATCGACGCCGCCCTCCAGGCCGATCCCACCGCGGTGCCCGGCCCGGTCGACCGGATCCGCACCGCCTGCTACTTCGAGATCGAGGCTGACCCCACGCTGAGCACCGTCCCGAACACCACCGCGCCTGCCTGAGGACCATGACCACCACTGAGCCCGCCCCCGCCCGCCCCCGCTGGACCTACCAGTGGAAGGAGCTGTACGAGGAGGTCATCGACTTCGGCCTCTGCACGGGCTGTGCGGGCTGTGTGATCGCCTGCCCCCACGACGTCATCGGGTACGACCACGAGCAGGGTGGCTACAAGCCGTTCCACCTCGAGGACGAGCTGGGTCCCACCGACTGCGGCCACGGTCAGAAGGGCTGCACCAGCTGCACGCGGGCCTGCCCCCGCTTCCGCACCTGGGAGGAGGACGCGAACGAGCACCTCTTCGCCCAGGACCGAGAGCCCGACGACATGGCCGGCATCTACAAGGACATCCTCCTGACCCGGGCCTCCGACGACATGGTCCACGAGATGGGCCAGGACGGCGGGCTGGTCTCGGCCCTGCTGATCTGGGCGATGGACCAGGGCTACATCGACGGCGCCCTCACCTCGTTCCTGGAGGGGGACGGGTCGACGTGGAAGGCCATCCCCGGCGTGGCCGCCAACAAGGAGGAGATCCTGGCCTCCGCCGGCAGCCGCTACACGTACTCGGCGAACCCGCTGGCGCTGAAGGAGGCCCAGGAGCGGGGCCTGTCCAAGCTGGCCCTCGTCGGCATGGGGTGCCAGACCTCGTCGCCGCCGGTGATGTGGCACCGCAAGGTCGGCAAGGTCGGCAAGCCGTTCATCCTGAACATCGGCCTGATGTGCTCGAAGACCTTCGACGACGCCATCTTCGAAGAGCTCTTCGAAGCGAAGTACGGGATCAAGAAGGCGGACATCAAGAAGGTCAACATCAAGGGGGTGTTCCAGATCTGGTGCCACGACGGCAGCTACCACGAGGTCAACCTCAAGGAGTGCCACGCCTGGACCCGGGAGGGCTGCAAGAGCTGCCCGGACTTCGCCGCCGAGCACGCCGACATCTCGACGGGGGGCATCGGCAAGTACAACGACTGGACGCTCACGGTTGTCCGCACCGACCTGGGCCGGGAGGTCATCTCCCGGATGCTGGCCGACGGCACCATCGTCAGCCGGCCCGGCGACGACGACCCCGATGCCATCAAGCTGATGCGCCGCCTCTCCATCGTCAGCCGCCGGCGCTGGCCCGACACCGCCTGGGCTCCCGTCAAGCTCGGCACCCCACCCCCGAAGAAGAAGGCGGAGGCGCCGCCCGCCGCGGAGCCACCGCCTGAGGTGGCAAATACCTGACCGACTGGTCAAGCTCTCCTCCATGGATCTGACCTATCCCCCCGAGGCCGAGGAGTTCCGGCTCGAGGTCCGCTCGTGGCTGGAGGAGAACCTGCCCGACGGCTGGTTCGACGAGGGGTTCGAGATGGCACCGGAGGAGCGCAAGGCGTTCAACCGGGGGTGGACGGCCAAGCTCCACGAGGGCAACTGGCTGTGCGCCTCGTGGCCGACCGAGTACGGCGGCCGAGGCCTGCCCACGATGCACGCCGTCGTCCTGGCCGAGGAGTTCCACCGCTCCGGCGCCCCGATGCGGGCCGACTTCTTCGGCGACACCCTCGTCGGTCCCACGATCCTGCAGTGGGGCACCGAGGAACAGAAGCAGGAGTTCATCCCCAAGATCCTCAGCGGGGAGATCTCCTGGTGCCAGGGCTTCTCGGAGCCCGATGCCGGCTCCGACCTGGCCGGGCTCAAGACCAAGGCCGAGCTGGACGGCGACGAGTGGGTCGTCAACGGCCAGAAGATCTGGACCACCCAGGCCGGCTTCGCCGACTACATCTTCGTGCTGGCCCGCACCGACCCGGACGCACCGAAGCACAAGGGCATCTCCTACCTGCTCTGCCCGATGAAGCAGCCGGGCATCGAGGTCCGCCCCATCAAGCAGATCGACGCCTCGGCGGAGTTCTACGAGGTCTTCTTCACCGACGCCCGCTGCCCGAAGGAGAACGTGGTCGGTGGGGTCAACGGGGGCTGGAAGGTGGCCATGACCACCCTCGGCTTCGAGCGGGGGACCTCGGCCACCACGGGCTACCGCCGCTTCGAGAAGGAGCTAGAGGGCATCACCCAGATGGCCAAGGCCAACGGCAGGGCCGACGATCCTCGCGTGCGCCAAGGCCTGGCCCACGCCTGGTCCATGGTCCAGATCATGAAGGTCAACGGCCTGCGCTCGCTGTCGTCGGTCCTCAGCGGGAGCAAGGACCTCGGCGTGGCCGCCCTGGGCGCCACCAACAAGATGTTCTGGTCGGAGTACCACCGCGACGTGATGGAGCTGGCGATCGACATCGCCGGCATGGGGGGCCAGGTGCTCACCGGCAACGTGGATGCGGAGGAGTCGGTGCCGGGCTACGGCGCCCGGCGCACCAATGAGGACTACCCGGCCAGTGTGCTGCAGTCGGCCTTCTTCTTCAGCCGATCCGAGACCATCTGGGGCGGGACGGCCCAGATCCAGCGCAACATCGTGGGGGAGCGGGTGCTCGGCCTGCCCAAGGAACCCCGGCCCGACTGACGTGGAGACCGACGAGGCCCGGGCGCTGGTCGCCTCGGCCCGGGTGGCCCGCCTGGCCACCGTCAACCCCGGCCTCGGCGTCGACGTCGTCCCCATCACCTTCGCCCTGATCGAGGGTGACCGGCTGGTCAGCATCGTCGACCAGAAGCCCAAGTCGACCACCCGCCTGCGCCGCTTGACCAACATCCGGACCCACCCCGAGGTGACCGTGCTGGTCGACCACTACGAGGACGACTGGGAGCGCCTGTGGTGGGTCCGAATGCGGGGGACGGCCACGGTGATCACCAAGGGCGACGCCTTCACTGAGGCCGTGGATGCCCTGACCGAGCGCTACCCGCAGTACGTCGACGCCCCGCCCCCGGGCCCCGTCGTCTCCGTCGCCGTCGACGCCTGGTCGGGCTGGCGGGCCGACTGAGCGCCGTCCGGGCCTGACATTGCGGTTTGGTTACACAGCACTACCCTTCCGGCCGCATGGCGAAGCGCAGGCGCGGACGGCGCGCCGACTCGTCCTCCGGCGAACCGGCCCCCTCCTCACCCGCGGAGCAGCCCGACGCGCGCCGCCCCCGGAAGCACCGGACGTGGCGCCAGCGAGCGCTCATCGGCGTCGGCTTGCTCACCTCGGTGGGCTGCCTGGCCGCGGCCACCCTGATCGGGTACGCCCGTTACCGCTTCGAGCAGATCCCCCGCTACGGCGACATCACCCTGGCCTCGGCGGCCACGGGTGAGCCCCAGAACTTCCTGCTCGTCGGCTCGGACTCCCGCGAGGACCTCGATGACGATGCCGCCGACGCCGGCGCCTTCTTCGACGGCACCGAGCCGGGCGGGCAGCGCTCCGACACCGTCCTCGTGGCCCGGGTCGAGCCCGACGCCGAGCGGGTCAAGCTCCTGTCGATCCCTCGTGACCTCTGGCTGCCCATCGCCGGCACGGGCTCGGAGGACCGCATCAACACGGCGTACTCCGACGGGCGTCAGACCCTGATCGACACCATCCAGGAGTCGCTGGGCATTCCCATCAACCACTACATCGAGGTCGACTTCAGCGGGTTCCAGCGCCTGGTCGAGGCGATCGGCGGTGTCCCCATGTGGTTCGACACCGCCATGCGGGACCAGCACACCGGCCTCGTCATCAACGGCGAGGGCTGCGTGAACCTGGACGGCGAGCAGGCCCTGGCCCTGGCCCGGAGTCGTTCGTTGGAGTACGTGGAGGACGGGGGTTGGCACACCGATCCCACCGGTGACCTCGGCCGCATCACCCGCCAACAGCAGCTCATCGTCGAGGCCGTCGAACAGGCCGTGTCCCTCGACCTGACCAGCGCCACCCGCTTCAACGAGATGATCGACATCGGCGTGGACAGCGTGGGCCTGGACGAGGCCCTCAGCTTCGACGACCTGGCCGGCCTAGCGCTGCGTTTCCGCGCCATCGGGCCCGACACGGTCATCAACCGGACGCTGCCGGTCGAGGACTACACGACGGGCGGTGGGGCTGCCGTGTTGCGCATCGTCGAACCCGATGCTGACGCCGTCCTGGCCCAGTTCCGGGGCCACGCCGCCGCCGACTACACGCCCGGCATGGTCCAGGTGAAGGTGGTGAACGCCTCCGGGACAACCGGTCAGGCCGAAGCCGTGGGTGAAGCCTTGAGCTCGATCGGCTTCCAGTTCACCGGCACGGAGAACCTCGACGGCCTGCCGCTGGCCGTGACGCAGGTCCACTTCGCCCCGGGTGAGATCGTGGCCGCCGACGTCGTGGCCCGCCACCTGACCACGCCCCCGGAGCTGGTGGAGAACCCCGACATCGCCCCGGGCACGGTCGCCGTCGCCACCGGGCTGGACTTCACGACCGTGCAGGAGACGCCGCGGCCGGCTGGAGACACGCCACCGCAGGTCGACCGGGTCTTGGCCGCCGGTGACCTGGTCACCAACGGCGTCGTGGTCGACCCCGACGCCGAGGTGGACGTGGCCGACGGCAGCGAGGGCGTCCCCATCACCGCCGCCATCGGCCGGTCGGCGGGCGAGGCCCCGCCCGAGATCACCTGCAGGTAGGTCGTCACACTGCTCCGCTCCGCTCCGCCGGCTCCGCCGATGCTGCGGGTCGGTGCCGCTGCTCCACGCCGTTCCGCAGCCTGGCCGAAGCCGCGGGCGCACGGTGGGACGAGCGGTAGGCTTGTCGGTCCAGCCCTCGTAGCTCAGCGGATAGAGCATCGCCCTCCGGAGGCGTGTGCGCAGGTTCGAGTCCTGCCGAGGGCGCTCCTGTGAACGCGTGGGTGGTCCACTCGCCGGGCCCGGTCGACGGCGGTCCGCTGATGCGCCGAGACCTTCCGACACCGGAGCCCCTCGGCCGCGAGGTGCGAGTCCGGGTTTCGGTTTGTGGGGTGTGCCGCACCGACCTGCACGTGGCCGAGGGCGACCTCCCTGTTCACCGGCCGGACGTTGTTCCCGGCCACGAGGTCGTAGGCCGGGTTGACGCCCTCGGGCCGGAGACCTCCCGGTTCGCCGTCGGCGACCGGATCGGGATCGCCTGGCTGCGGCGCACCTGCGGGACCTGCCGGTTCTGCGTACGGGGTGACGAGAACCTGTGCCTGGCCCCGAGCTTCACCGGGTGGGACGCTGACGGCGGCTACGCCGAGCAGGCCGTCGTTGACGAGCGCTACGCCTACGCCCTGCCCGAGGCGTTCTCCGACGCCGAGGCGGCCCCCCTGCTCTGCGCCGGGATCATCGGGTTCCGGGCCCTGCGGCGGGCCGAGGTCCCGCCGGGGGGTCGGCTGGGCATCTACGGCTTCGGGGGCTCGGCCCACCTGGCCGCCCAGGTCGCCCTGGCCGAGGGAGCGACGGTGTACGTGATGACCCGTTCGGCCGAGTCCCGGGCACTGGCTGCCGAGCTCGGCGCCGCCTGGGTCGGCGACACCTTCGATCCGCCCCCGGAGCCCCTCGACTCGGCGATCTGCTTCGCCCCGGCAGGGGAGATCGTCCCCGCGGCACTCGAGGCCCTGGACCGGGGCGGGACGCTGGCCGTCGCCGGCATCCACCTTTCCGACGTGCCAGCCCTCGACTACCAGCGCCACCTCTTCCAGGAACGCCAGGTCCGCTCGGTCACGGCCAACACCCGACAGGACGGCGAGGACTTCCTGGCGACCGCCGCCCGCATCAGGATCAGGGTGACGACAACGCCGTATCCCCTGGCGTCGGCCGACCGTGCCCTGGCCGACCTGGCCCACGACCGGGTCCACGGCGCCGCGGTCCTCCACGTCACCGACCCCCGATCTCACCGTTCCGGCCCCTGAGTCGTCTCCGGGAGGAGCTGAATCAGGTGCCAGAAGGACGAGGGCCGGGTCGTAGCCTCTCTGCATCGTGGTCATTGACTCGCTCACCGAGGCCCTCCGGGCCGCCCTCCGCAGCTGTGGTGTCGACGCGCCCGGCACGATCCACGTCGAGCGGCCGGCCCGTCGGGAGCACGGGGACTGGTCGTCCAACGTGGCCCTGGTCTCGGCCAAGGCCGCCGGGCGCAACCCCCGGGAGCTGGCGGCTGACCTCGTCGCCGCCCTCGAGGCCGATCCTGCCCCCCACGTGGTCAAGGTCGAGATCGCCGGCCCCGGCTTCGTCAACTTCCACCTCGACGACGGCTGGCTCCACGACGTCCTGACCCAGGTCGTCACCGAAGGCGCCGATGACTACGCCACCCCCGACCTCGGGGGCGGCAAGAAGGTCATGGTGGAGTTCGTCAGCGCCAACCCGACGGGCCCCCTGCACGCCGGTCACGCCCGGGGCGCGGTCTACGGCGACTCGCTGGCCCGGCTCCTGGCCCGGAGCGGCCATGACGTGTCGCGGGAGTTCTACGTCAACGACCGGGGTGTGCAGATCCAGCACTTCGCCGACTCGCTGGTGGCACGCAAGGCCGGGGAGGAGCCCGACGACGACGGCTACCAGGGGGCCTACATCAGCGAGTGGGCAGTGGAGATGCCCGACGACGCCGACCCGGTCACCTGGGGGCTGGCCCGGGCCCGCCAGGACCAGATCGACACCCTCGCCGGGCTCGGGGTGGCGTTCGACGTCTGGTTCTCGGAGTCGTCACTGGCCGATTCGGGGGCGATCGAGCAGACCCTGGCCGACCTCTTGGCCCGGGACGCCCCGGACAAGCCCGAGGACGCCGACGAGTGGAAGGTGGCCTACGAGGCCGACGGCGCCACCTGGCTGCGGTCGACCGTCTTCGGCGACGACAAGGACCGGGTCCTCGTCAAGACCGACGGCGAGTACACGTACCTGCTCCCCGACATCGCCTACCACGGGGACAAGTTCGCCCGAGGTTTCGACCTCCTCATCAACGTGTGGGGGGCCGACCACCACGGCTACGTCTCGCGGCTCAAGAACGCGGTGCAGGCCCTGGGCCACGATCCCGACGACCTCGAGATCGTGATCACCCAGCTGGTCAGCCTGTTCAAGAACGGCGAGCCGGTGCGGCTGTCGAAGCGGACCGGCCAGATCGTCACCATCGACGAGATCGTGGACGAGATCGGCGCCGACAGCGCCCGCATCACCTTCCTGCTCCAGTCGATGGACAGCCCGCAGACCGTCGACCTGGCCGAGGTGGCCAGTCAGGCCATGGAGAACCCGGTCTTCTACGTGCAGTACGCCCACGCCCGGATCCGGTCCATCGGGCGCAAGGTGGCCGAGCTGGGGATCGAGCGGGCCCCGCTGGCTGACGTCGACCTGGGCCTGCTCACCCACGAGCGGGAGCTGGAGCTGCTGCGCTCGCTCTCCGAGCTGCCCGAGGTGGTGGCCGGGGCCACCCTGGGCCGGGCGCCCCACCAGGTCACGACCTGGGTCCGGGAGCTGGCCGGGAGGTTCCACGGCTTCTATCACGACTGCTACGTGGTGGCCGACAGCGTCGATCCCGCCCTGACCCAGGCCCGCCTGTGGCTGGTCGAGGCCGTACGGATCGGCCTGGCCATCGGGCTGGACCTCCTGGGGGCCAGCGCGCCCGACGAGATGTGACCCCGCTCCCGCGGGGGCTCCTGCCTGACACCGCGACGGTGGGCGACGCCGGCCGCCTGAGCATCGGGGGGTGTGACCTCCTCGACCTGGCCGCCGAGTTCGGAACCCCGGTCTTCGTCTACGACGAGACCCACCTGCGGGCGCGCTGCGCAGAGGCCGTGGCCGCCTTCGGCGAGGGCGTGGCCTATGCGGCCAAGGCCTTTCTCTGCCGGGCGATGGCCCAGTTGGCCCACGAGGAGGGCCTGCACCTCGACGTGGCCACGGGGGGCGAGCTGCACGTGGCCCTGGCCGCCGGTGTCCCGCCCGATCGCCTGGTGCTGCACGGCAACAACAAGTCCGAGGCCGAACTGGCCCGGGCCCTCGACGCCGGGGTCGGCCGCATCGTCGTCGACTCCTTCGATGAAGTCGACCGGCTCGAGCGCATCGCGCCCGGTGCCCCGAGCCGGCCCCAGGTCCTGGTCCGGGTCACCCCGGGCGTCGAGGCCCACACCCACGAGTACGTGCGCACGGGCCAGGACGACTCCAAGTTCGGCTTCGGCCTCCGGTCCGGCGCCGCCGACGAGGCCGTCGAGCGCATGGGCGCCATGGGCTCGGTCGACCTGATCGGGCTCCACGCCCACATCGGCAGCCAGGTCTTCGTCGTCGACTCCTTCTTCCGGGCCGTCGAGGTGCTGGCCCCCTTCGTCAACGCCCAAGGCCTGCCCGAGCTGTCGATAGGCGGCGGCCTCGGCGTGGCCTACGTCGAGGGCGAGTCGGCCCCGACGATCACCGAGTGGGGCGGGGCGGTGCGGGCCGCGTGCGTCGACGCCGGCATCGCCGCCCGGGTGACGGCCGAGCCCGGTCGGGCGATCGCCGCCGCGGCCGCCGTCACCCTCTACACGGTCGGCACCATCAAGGACCTGCGCGGCATCCGCACCTATGTCGCCGTCGACGGTGGCATGAGCGACAACCCCCGCCCCGTGCTCTACGGCAGCGGCTATGAGACCTTCCTGCCCCGGGCCACCGACGCCGTGCGGGAGCGTCCGGTGCGGGTCGTAGGCAAGCACTGCGAGTCGGGCGACCTGCTCGTGGCCGAGGGCCGGGTCCCCGAGGACCTCGCCGTCGGCGACATCCTGGCCACGCCGGTCACCGGCGCGTACGGCCACTCCATGGGCTCCAACTACAACAAGGTCCTTCGCCCGCCGGTCGTGTTCGTCAAGGACGGCGTCGCCCGTCTCGTCGTCCGCCGCGAGACCGACGACGACCTCCTCCGCCTCGACCTCTGACGGCGTTCAGACGGTGCGGATGAGCGCGGCAAGGGCGGCGGCGTCGGGGTCGCGGTCGCGGCTGCGGTGGGCGGCGCCGAAGCCGCACAGGACCGGGCGCCCGTCGGCCTCGAGGAGGATGTGCTCGGGGCGGAGAGCGCCATGGGCCAGGCCGAGGCGGTGGAGGCGCTCGACCGCGGTCGTCAGGTGGGCGACGACGAGGTCCGGGTCGGGGGCGGTGCGGTCGGCCAGCGCGCCGGCGGGGACGAAGGCGAGCACGAGCACCGTTCGGCCCTGGCGGTCCAGGACGTCGAGGAGGTGGACCACGCCGTCGCCCTGCGCCGCTTCCAGCAGCCGGGCCTCTCGGCGGAGGGCGGCCCGTGACCTCCAGCCGGCGCCGGGTGGGGTGGCCTTGACCACGACGGGCGCCTCGCCCGGGCGGCGGGCCCGCATCACGACCCGGTCCGCTTGACCCCCGAGGACGGCCTCGGGGGTCCAACCGCCAGGGAGCTCACTCATGGGCGAGGGCGACCTGGATGACCGCCGCCTGGCCATCGTCCACCAGCACGCCCCGCCCGGGTGGCGGGCTCGGCCCGATCGGGGGAAGGGCGAGGGTCCACGATTCGGCGTCGCGCACCGGGTCGGGGGCCAGGGCCAGGCCGTGACCGGCCGGACGGAGCTCGGACAACCAGGAGCCGTAGGCCGAGCGCCAGGCGTCCGCCCGCACGCCGACCACGATCCGGGCGTCGGGGTGACGGCGGGTGACGAGGTCCCGGAGCACGCCCTCGGGGTCGGTCAGGGTCTCGGCGTCGTCCACGGCGAACAGTCGGGGTCGAGGCCCATCGAGCCAGGCTCGGACCTCGGCCCGGAACCGCTCGGCGTCGCCGCCGGCCCGGTACACCGTCAGCGGGCGGTCGGGCGCGGTCAGGAACCGGGCCATCGCGGTGGAGCGCCCGGACTGCGGTGGGCCACTGATCACGAAGGCCGTCCCCGGCCGCAACGGGGTGCGAGCCGGGCGAAGGTCCCGGTCCCGGCGACCGAGGCCGATGCCGGGGCCGTCGTCATCGAGGTCCGACAACGCCACCCGAGCCGGCAGAGGTCCGACCGATGGCGGGCCGGCCGCGGGCGTCACGGGGCCGTGGGCGGCGGCCACCGCGGTGGCCGAGGTGTCCAAGACCCCGACCTGGACCTCGTGACCGGTCCCGCACCGGCCGCGGCCGGGCGGCGTCGGGTGGGGCGGTGGGCGCAGCCCGAGGATGCCGTAGTCGGCCGGATCGTCCAGGCCGAGGATGACGAGCGGGTCCGCCGTGGCCAGGACGGAGGGCGGCAGGAGCGTCGGTCGTGCACTGGTCAGGAGAAGGGCCACGCCGTGGCCGGTCCCGGCGTGGGCCAGCCGGTCGACGTCCTCCAGGAGGCGGAGGCCGTCGAGGTCGTCAACGGACGCGGCCAGCGCCTCGTACCCGTCGATCACCACGACGACGAGCGGCCCGGCAGCGTCGGTGCGGGCGCCGACGCGGCCGACCAGGCGACGCACACCGGCCCGATCGTGCGCCGGCACCACCGCGCCGACGTGGGGGAGCTCGGCCAGGTCGGTCACGTCGCCGGCCCGGGTGACGACGTACACGTGGAGCATCGCCGCCGACCGGCTCCCCGCCAGGCCGAGCACGGTCGTGCGCACCGCGGTGGTGCGCCCTGACCGTCGTCCCCCGAGGACGACGAGATGGCCGCTGGTCGGGGACCACGTCAGCGGCGGTTGGGTGCGTTCCTCGGGGCGGTCCGCTTGCCCGAGCACCACAGGCGCGGGGTCCCGCCCTGTCGGGATCGGGCGCTTCAGCCTCAGGTGGTCGGGGAGGGGTGGCCGCCAGGTCGGCGTGGGTCGGGGACGATCCCCCCACGCACGGGCCACCTCGTCCACCAACCGATCGAGCTCGACGGGCCCGGCCTCGTCGCCGTCGGGCCACGAGTCGCCGACGCGGCGTACGGCCACTCCGGGACTGTCCGGCGGCCGGTCCGGGCCGGATCCGGCGGCGACCTGCAGCAGGCGCAGACCCTGGCCCTGACGGAGCCAGGCCCGGCCCGGTCGGTCGGCAGGGAGCAGCGCAGCCTCCGGCCCGCCGAGCACGTCCTGGGAGTCGGCGGCATCGAGGGTGCGCAGGCAGAGGCGGAGAGCGGTGTTGGCCCGGATGTCGTCGTTGACGGCGCCGGCCGGGCGTTGGGTGGCCAGCACGAGGTGGACCCCGAGGCTGCGCCCCCGTCGGGCGACGTCGACCAGCGCGCCGAGGAAGTCCGGGAGCTCGGCGGCCAGCGTGGCGAACTCGTCCACCACGACCACCAGCCGCGGCGGGCCGTCGACGAGGTCCCGGAGGTCGCCCACCCCCGCGTCGCGCAGGCCGGCCTCCCTTTCCCGGATCTCGGCCCGCAGGCCGACGAGCAACCGCTCGCCCAACCCGGCGTCGAGATCGGTGACGACCCCCGTCACGTGGGGCAGCCGGGCGCAGACATCGAAGGCGCTGCCGCCCTTGTAGTCCACGAGGACGAAGGCCACGGCCGTAGGCGGGTGGCGGTGGGCCAGAGCCGTGACCCAGGTCCGCAGGAGCTCGCTCTTGCCCGCACCTGTCGTGCCGGCCACGAGCGCGTGGGGGCCGTCGACGACCAGGTCCACCGTGACGACGCCGTCGGCGCCGACGCCCAACGGCGCGGCGAGGCTTCGCCGCCCGTCCTCGCGGGCCAGCGCAGCTTCGGGCAGGAGCGACGCCAGCCCGAGCCGATCGGGCAGGGTGGCGCTCGCCGGGTCGGGATCGGTCCACCGGGCCGACGCCCGCCCGTAGTCCTCGGCGAGCTCGACCGAGGCGAGGAAGGGGCGGACCGGTCGTCCGTCGCCGTCGCCGGCAGCCCACAGGCGGGCGCCGTCGGGGCTCCACGCCAGGACGGCCGCGCAGCGGTCGGTCAGCTGCGCCCGGTGATCGGCCACTTCGATGCCGGGACCGTCGCCGTCGTGGCCGACGCTCAGGGCGGCTCCCGACCCCTGGCTGTGGGGGAGCCATCGGGCGAATCGCCAGGCCGGCTCGGCCGGAACGCTCAGGGTCCAGGCTGTGGGGCCGGCGCGGGCCGTGAGCTGGACGACAAGGGCCCGGGCCACCGCGTCGGCCCACGGGCCCGGCCCGGCCACCCCGATCCGGCGGTTGCCGTCGAGGCTCACGATCGCCGGGGCCCGCACCGGGTCGTCGGCCCAGCCCACGGCGACCTGTCGAATCGTGGGATCGCCTTCCCGGACGGCCCACAACCCGGCGCCGGAGCGGGCTTGGGCGAGGGCCTCGACGGGGGTCGGGAAGCGAGTCCGCTCGCGGCCGGCGAGGCCGTGCTGGTGCGTCGCCAGCTGCTGCCGGTGTCGGTCGACGTCCTCGGCCCGCTCGGCGTCGTCGCGTCGCAGGAGACGACGGTGACGACGCCGGGCGTCGAGGTGGGCGCCCACGGCCAGGATCGGGGTTGCCGCGGTGACCAGGCCGGCGGCCGGGTGGACGGTCAGGGCCAGGAGCACGCCCACGGCGACCGGCATGAGCAGAGAGGCGAGGCCCGGCGGGCTCGGGGGCGGGGGCGGGGCCGGCCGCTCCGGTGGCGCCGGCGGTGGATCCGGGATCGGAGCGGCCGTGGACGCCGCCCGATGGACAGGCCCTCGGGGTGGCGGCACCAGGGCGGGGCGGGTCGGGACGTGGAGCTGGAGGTCCACGGCGCCGACCGACAGCACGGCGCCCGGCCGGAGGGGGGTGGGGGCGCCCACGGGCTCGCCGTCCAAGGTCGTGGTCGCCCCGGTGGCGACCGCGCAGACCGTCCACCCACCCGCGGCCGACTCGACGAGCGCGTGAGCGGCAGCAATCGAGGGGTGATCGATGCGGAGCCCGCAGGCGACGCCTTGCCCGATGAGGACACGGCCCGGGAGCGACACCGAGCGCGGGGTGAGGGGACCGGCTGTCACGTGGAGGTCATGGAGGGCGGCAGGGGCCGGAGGGCCCACGGCCACCGTCGCTCCATCGGCCAACCCGCAGGCGGCCAGTGGGGCCCGCTCGGCGCAGGCTGCCCCGTCCACGAACAGCATCCCGTCGGGTCGGTCGGGCCAGGCCTCGACCAGGTCCCCGGCGGTGACGTCGGCACCGGGGGTGAACCGGATCTCGAGGTCCGACCCCCCGCCGCCGTCGGCCACACGGACGATGACCGACGGCGACGAGAGGTCGGGGTTGGATCGGGGGCCCGGCCCACAGGGAGGGGGCGGGCAGGCAGCAGGCAGGGCCCCTCGATCCAGATCAGACCGCCGTGCCGTTGAGGGCCTGGCTGATGTTCTGGCGGTTGCGCTCGACGTAGGTTGCGGATTCCCGCAGGGCTTCGGTGAGGCGCCGCAGCCCCGGAGCGAAGGTCTGGTTCCAGTCCTGTCGGAAGCGGTCGGCCACCCGGCCCTCCCAGCGCACGGTGCCCTGGGCGCCCGGGGGCCCGACGGCGGCGGAGATCTCCTGGATCAGGCGTTCCAGCTCGCCGGCGTCCCGCTCGAAGAGGCGGCGCAGCGTGGCCAGCTGCCCCAGATCGGCTCCCACCTGATCGAACGGCATGGCGGCGTTCCCTTCACGTCGTGACTGTTGACCATGAGCATTACATGAAACAACATGAAACACAATGGTTCCGCGTCAACGAGCTCCTGGCCCCGTCCCGAAGGTCGGCCCCGGCCTGGTCGGCATCAACCTGACGACGGCAGGTCACCTGGCCGACGCCCTCGACCGAGTGGCCGTCGAGGTCGACGGCCAGGCGCGCGAGGCCCGCTCGGCCGGCCTCGAGGGCGGCCAGGTCCCGATCGCCGCCGCCCGCCTGGCCCTGGTGGCTCGCTGGGCCGCGCACGAGGCGGCAGGCATCCGACGGATCATCGAACGATTGCGCGCGGTCGATGTCACGGGCGTCGCCCGCTGGAGCGGTGGCCGGAGCCCGGCGTTCGCCGACCCGGTGGCGGGCTACGCGTGGGGGATCGAGCTGGTCGATGCCCTGCTCGCCGGTCGGATGGCGGAGGCCCGGGCCCTGCTGGCCGACCACGGCCGTGATCCCGTGGTGGCCACGGTCGTGGTCGACGGCCTCGGCGCCGCGGGCACGGTGGATCTCCTCCGGCCGGCCGTCGTGGAATGGGCCCGGCCCGGGACCGACGCCGGCGACCAGCGCGCGGTCGTGCTCGGGGTCGCCGGCCTCCTCGCCGGGGCCGAACGGAGCGGGACGACGGATCTCACGGTCGGTGATCTGGCCGACGCCGCCCGCCGAGAGTCGGTCCCCCTCCGCGCGCTCGCCCTCCTCTTCGCCGGCGGTGCCCGATTCCCGAGCTCTTTCGTGCGGGATGCCGTCCGGACGGTGGTCGCGCCGCTCAACGCCGCTCTCCGGGCCGAGCCCGGCCTCGGCGTCGGGCCGTGGATGATCCCGGCGGCGGGCGCGCCGCTCGATGCCCGGGTCGTGGTCCTGACGGCCGCCGCCCAGGACCACGAAGCCGCGGTCGAGGCCGTCGGTGCCGTTGATCTCGACGACCTGCTCGCCGGCTCGCTGGGCTATCTCGACGGCGGCGGGGCACTGGCCGGCGTCCTCCTGGCGGCGGCCACGCCCCTGACGTTCCGGGGCACGCCGATGTTCGACCCGTTGCTCACCACCTCGCCGGTGCACCCCGGCCGGGAAGGGGACAATGCCCGGCGGATCATCGAGTGGATCGGGGCCCACCCCGAAGTCCCCCTCGCGGTGCACGCCGAGCTGGGCCACCTC
Source organism: Acidimicrobiales bacterium (assembly GCA_036525535.1). Lineage (GTDB taxonomy): Bacteria > Actinomycetota > Acidimicrobiia > Acidimicrobiales > DATDAH01 > DATDAH01. The sequence goes on along the minus strand of DATDAH010000159.1, from coordinate 11,095 downwards.
GCCCGACCGTGGATCGGGGGGTTCCGCACCGTCGGCCTCGACCGGGTCCTGCGTCCTCCCGTCGTGCTGGAAGAGGGCCTGGCCCGGGCCTACCTCGCCTACGCCCAGGCCCGTGACCACGTCGACGAGCACCTCCAGGACGCGGCCTGGTCCTGGGCCGCGGGCGAGCTCGACCACCTGGCCGCCACCGGCGCCACAGGCCCCGGGTTCGACGCGGTGGGCAGCGTCCTCGGCATCGTGACCGTCACCCGGCTCGACGCTGACGCGACCAGGGCGGCTGCGGTGGACCAGCGCATCGGCCGGCAGGACGTGCTCTGGCGGCAGGTGGCCCGTCTGGCCGTCGAGCGCCTCCCCCCGCCGGCGAGCGGTCTGGCCGATCCCGTCGTGTCCAGAGCACTGGACCGCTTCCTGGCGTCGACCGACCACGAGCTGACGCACTGGCGGGACCTCCGCGACCTCGCCGTGGCCCACGAGTACCTCGCGCTGGACCACCTCGTGGCCAACGTCCTGTGGGCCGAGGACCCGGAACCGATCCCGCCAGCGCCCCCCGTGCTCCTGGTCGATCCGGACCGCCCTCGGCTCGGCTTGCGTCCGCCCGTCGACCTCGACGAGGCAGGGGTCGCGGCCTGGACCCGGTGGCGGTCGGCCCTGGCCGGACACGGCCGCCCCGCCCGTCAGGTGGCGGGTGACCAGTTCCTGGCCGAGACCCGCGACTGACCGGCTACAACGCCCTGCGGACGATCTTCTCCTTGCCCCGGGTGTAGGGCGGGTAGAGCAGGGCAGGGTCGGGGAAGGTGGGCTTGCGCAGGACCGACTTGAGGTTGCTGAAGGTGTCGAAGCCGCTGCGCCCGTGGTAGCGGCCCTGGCCGCTCTCGCCCACGCCGCCGAAGGGCAGCTCGGGTGGGGTGATGTGCATCAGCGTGTGGTTCACGCAGACGCCCCCGGACGAGGTCCGTGCCAGCACGTCGTCGACGACGTCGTCGTCACCGGCGAAGACGTACAGGGCCAGCGGCTTGGGTCGGGCGTTCACCCGGTCGATGGCCTCGGCCACCGACGCCACGGGGAGCACCGGCAGCAGCGGCCCGAAGATCTCCTCCTCCATGATCGCGGCGTCGGCCGGCGTGTCGACCAGGACGGTGGGCGAGATGTAGCGCTCGTCGGCGTCGGTGGTCCCGCCGATGACGGCCTCACCGCCGCCCCCCAGCAGGCCGGACAGGCGGTCGAAGTGGCGCCCGTTGACGATGCGGGCGTAGTCGGCGCTGGCCATCGGGTCCTCGCCGTAGAAGGCGCTGACGGCGGTGCGGATGTGCTCGATCAGCTCGTCCTGGACGGTCTCGTCGACCAGGACGTAGTCGGGAGCGATGCAGGTCTGGCCGGCGTTGAGGAACTTGCCCCAGGCGATGCGGCGACCGGCGACCTCGAGGTTGGCCGACCGGTCCACGATGGCCGGGGACTTCCCACCCAGCTCCAGGGTGACCGGGGTGAGGTGCTTCGCCGCCGCCTCCGCGACGACCCGGCCGATCTTGGTGGACCCGGTGAAGAAGATGTGGTCCCAGCGCTGCTCCAGCAACTCGGTGGCCACCTGCGGTCCGCCCTCCACGACCTGAACGGCGTCAGCGTCGAGGTGGTAGCGGAGCAGGTCGGTGAGCACGGCGGACGTGGCCGGGGCCAGCTCGGAGGGCTTCACCACGGCGGCATTCCCCGCGGCCAGAGCGGCGGCGAGCGGCTCGAGCAGCAGCTGCACCGGGTAGTTCCAGGGGGCGATGATCAGCACCGTGCCCAGGGGCTCGGGCTGGATGCGGGCCCGTCCGGGCATCGCGGTCAGGGGGAGGCCGGCCCGGCGGGGCCTGGCCCACTTGGCGACGTGCTTGCGGAGCAGCTTGATCTCCGAGGCGGTGACGCCCAGGTCAGTGGCCCAGCCCTCCAGGCGGGGCTTGCCCACGTCGGTGGCCAGGGCGTCGAGCAGACGGCCCTCGCCCTGGTCCAGGAGCCGGACCAGGGCGTCGAGCTGGCGTTCCCGCCACGGGACGGGTCGGGTCACTCCACGGTCGAATGCGGCGCGGGCGGCGGTGACGGCGTCGACGACGGCGCTCGGCGCGGGGGTGCCGGCCCCGAGGTCGGTGCCGGTGGGGATCTCGGTCGTGGCCATGGGGGGTGTTCTACCCCGGCGGCGGCCCGACCGGGTCAGTTGCGGGTCGGTCGGGGCCGGTGGCGGTGGCGCCGGGCCTTGTCGGCCAGCATGGCCTGGTCGGCCCGAGCCAGCACCGTGTCGCTCAAGGGGGCGTCGGTACCGGCGATGCCGATGCTGATGCCCAGGTCGACGGTGCCGCCCGGAACGATGAACGGCTCACGCAGGGCGGTTGAGATTCGCCGGCCGAGCTCGGCGGCCTGATCGGTCGTGGCCCCATGGGCGAGGATCACGAACTCGTCGCCGCCGGTGCGGGCCACGACGTCGTCGGCCCGCACGCAGGCCCGCAGGCGGTCGGCCACCGCCCGCAGCACGTCGTCGCCGACCTGGTGGCCGTGTTGGTCGTTCACGGGCTTGAAGTGGTCGAGGTCACAGAAGAGGAGGGCGCCGCCCCGCCGGTCGTTGTCGAGGAGGTCGAACAGGGAGCGCCGGTTGGGCAGACCCGTCAGCACGTCGGTGTGGGCGGCGGCGTCCAGGCGGGCCACCTGATGGGTCCAGCGCAGGACCAGTTCGATGTGGGTCTTGGCCAGGGCCATGCTGAAGGCATGGGTCTCGGGGGGCGGGCCGTCGAGGCGGCTCCAGACCGTGACCAGGGCCGCGATCCCCGAGCCCTCGTCGGTGATCGGCTCGACCCAGAGGGCGCCGCGCCCGAGTGCTTCAGCCGTGGCCCGACGGAGGGGGTCCAGGGCCGCCGGCCCGGGGCAGTGGACGCCCGCGAAGTCCACTCGGGCGTCGGCCCACGGCGCACCGGGGTCGGCTTCGCCGCCGGTCAGTTCGCGGGGCAGGCCGGTGGCGATGCTCTGGTGTCCACTCCCCTCCTCATGCCAGGCGATGGCGATGTGGGCGTCGTTGACCGCCCAGTCGAAGACGTCGAGCAGGGGAGCGAGGGTCTCTGCCCGCGATCCGCCGCTCAGCAGCCGGGTGAGCACGGTGTCGACCGCGTGCTGGTAGCCGGCGGGCCGGCAGTAGACGGCAATAAGGTCCTCTTCGCCGTCCGTCACCGCGGCCGCGGTCACGTCGCACGGGACCCAGGAACCGTCGCCGTGCCGGAGCCGGAAGCTGGTCGTGCCGTTGGCCACTCCCCAGCTCTCGAGGCCGGCGAGCTCGGCCAGGGCCCGGTCGAGGTCGTCCGGGTGGACGAAGTCCGCCACCGGCCGCCCGAGGGTGTCCTCGGGGGCGTGGCCGAGGAGCTTGGCCATGGACGGGTTGGCGTAGGCCAGCGTGAGATCCGACCGGATGGTCACGATGCACTCGAACGCGTCCTCCACCAGGGACTCGTAGAGAACGCCCGACCTGCTCATCACGGCTTCCCGTCGGCCGAGGGGGGCGGGCGGTGAGCGTCCGATCGGGTGGTTTCGATCGGTGGTCAGGGGGTGAGGGCCTGGATGGCGCGGAGGAGGTCGGCGCGGGCGGCCAGGAGGCGGGCGTCGGCCACCAGCTGGTCGGCTGCGGCCCGGAGCAGGAGTCGGTGGTCGACCAGTTCCTGACCGAAGCGCACCGCTCGTCCTCCCTGCCAGACGTCGGGGCGGTGGTAGGCCACGATCGGGTCCAGCGCGTTGCCGACGGCCGCGGCGACGGCGTGGAGACGCCGTGCCGCCGCGTCCATGTCGTCCACCTGGCTCATGCGTGGAATATACCGAAACTTGTCAAGGGGCGACCGGCGGGAATGGGGCGGTTCGGCGAGGGGTGCGGCCGGTAGCGTTGCCGCGTGAGCGAACAGCGGGTGCGGGTCGGGGTGCTCGGCTGCGGCAACGTCGGGGCGGCCCTGGTCGGCCTGATCGGGGCCCAGGGCGACATGATCGAGGCCCGCACCGGCCTGCGGCTGGAGGTGGCCAAGGTCGCGGTGCGCAACATGTCCCGCGAGCGCCCGGTCGAACTGGCCGAGGGGGTGCTCACCAACGACGCCGGCGCCGTGGTCGACGACCCGACGATCGACCTCGTGGTCGAGGTCATCGGTGGCATCGAGCCCGCCCGCGAGCTGATCGTGCAGGCGGTGAAGTCGGGCAAGCCCGTCATCACCGCCAACAAGGAGCTGCTGGCCAACCACGGCGCCGAGCTGTTCGCCGTGGCCGAGGGGGCCAGCGTCGACCTGCTTTTCGAGGCGGCCGTGGCCGGCGGCATCCCCCTGATCCGCCCCCTGCGCGAGTCCCTGGCCGGCGAGCAGGTGCACCGGGTGCTGGGGATCGTCAACGGGACGACCAACTACATCCTCACCCGCATGAGCGAGGACGGGGCCACCTACGGGGAGGCCCTGGCCGAGGCCCAGAGCCTCGGCTACGCCGAGCGGGACCCGACCGCGGACGTCGAGGGCTATGACGCCGGGGCCAAGGCGGCGATCATCGCCACCATCGCCTTCGGGGTCCGGGTGGTGGCGGGGGACGTGTACCACGAGGGCATCTCGGGCATCACCCCCGCCGACATCACGTTCGCCCAGCGTCTCGGCTACGAGGTCAAGCTGCTGGCGATCGCCGAATCGGCGGCGGGGGCCGACGGCGTCACCGAGGTGGCGGTGCGGGTCCACCCGGCCATGGTCCCGTCCCACCACCCGCTGGCGTCGGTCCGGGACAGCTTCAACGCCGTCTTCATCGAGGGCGACGCCGTGGGCGAGCTGATGTTCTACGGGAGGGGAGCCGGGGGGAGTCCGACGGCCAGCGCCGTGCTGGGTGACCTGATCGACGCTGCCGTCAACCTCCGGCGGGGCTCGCACGCCACCGTCGGCACCCTGGCCCGGGCCCGCATCCGTCCGATCGACGACGTGGTCTCGGCCTACTACCTCAACCTCGACGTGGCCGACCAGCCCGGCGTCCTGGCCCGGGTGGCGGGCGTGTTCGGTGCCCACGGTGTGTCCATCCGCTCGATGGAACAGGAGGGTCTGGGCGGCGAGGCCCGCCTGATCTTCATCACCCACGAGGCCGTCGAACGCGACGTGCAGGCGACCCTGCACGACCTGCGGGAGCTGGACGTCGTCGACCGGGTCGGCACGGTGCTGCGGGTCATCGCCGCCGGCGCCGCCTGAACGGCCGGGGCCCCGTGAAGTACGTCAGCACCCGGGGCCAGGCCCCTGTGCTCGGCTTCGGCGACGTCCTGCTCGCCGGGCTGGCCACCGACGGTGGCCTCTACGTCCCCGAGGCCTGGCCGGCGTTGGCGGTCGACGACCTGGCCACGTGGGCCGACCGCTCGTACCAGGACATCGCGGTGGACGTCATGGCCCCGTTCGTGGAGGGTGATCTCGAGCCCGACGAACTGGCGCAGCTGGTGGCCCGGGCCTACGCCGGGTTCGACCACGCCGACGTCACCCCGCTGCGGGACCTCGGGGCCGGGCTCTGGCTGCTCGAGCTGTTCCACGGACCGACCCTGGCCTTCAAGGACGTCGCCCTCCAGCTGGTGGGGCCCCTGTTCGAGCGGGAGCTGGCGCGCCGCGAGGAGCGCATCACCATCATCGGAGCCACCTCGGGCGACACCGGCTCCGCTGCCATCGAGGCCACCAAGGACCGGGAAGGCATCGAGGTCGTGATGCTGCACCCCCACGGACGGGTCAGTGAGATCCAGCGCCTGCAGATGACCACGGTGGCCTCGGCCAACGTCCACAACCTGGCGGTGGACGGGACGTTCGACGACTGCCAGGACCTGGTGAAGGCCATGTTCGCCGACGAAGCCCTCCGCGAGGACCTGCACCTGTCGGCGGTCAACTCCATGAACTGGGCCCGGCTGATGGCCCAGGTCGTCTACTACGTCTACGCCGCCTCTCGGTTGCTCGGCCCTGCCACCCCTGCGCTGTCGTTCTCGGTGCCGAGCGGCAACTTCGGCAACATCTTCAGCGGCTGGGTGGCTCGGCGCATGGGCGTGCCCATCGCCCAGCTCCTCTGCGCCAGCAACCGCAACGACATCCTCACCCGCTTCTTCGCGACCGGCGTGCTCGAGCGGGGCGAGGTCGTGCCCACGATCAGCCCGAGCATGGACATCCAGGTGTCCTCCAACCTCGAGCGGTTGCTCTTCGAGCTCCACGGGCGCGACGCGGCGGCCACGACCGAGCTGCTCCACACCTTCCGGTCCGAGGGTCGGGTCCAACTCGCCGAGACCCGGCTGGCCGAGGTCGACGAGGTCTTCGATGCCGGTGCGGTGGATGACGACCGGACGCGGGCCACGATCGCCGACTGGCGCGACCGGGCCGGGATCGTGGTCGACCCCCACACCGCGGTGGGCTTGGTCGTGGGCGAGGCCCAGCGCCGGAGCCCCGACCTGCCTCTCGTGTGCCTGGCCACGGCCCACCCGGCCAAGTTCGCCGACGCCGTCGAGGCGGCGACGGGGGCGACCGTCGCCCTGCCTCCCGGCCTCGCCGCCCTCTCCGGGATGGCGGAGCGCTACGAGGTCGTCCCCAACGATCTCGACGCCGTCCGGGCCCGTGTCCGCGCCCTCACCTCGTGATCGTTCTGGCGCCCGCTTCGACGCCGCAGGGAGCCGAATCAGAGGCCAGAAGGGCGAGACTGGCCCGATGAAGTACGTGGTGTGCGTCCCCGACGGGTGTGCCGACGAGCCGACCGAGCGGCTCGGCGGGCGCACGCCGCTCGAGGCGGCCGACCTGCCCACGCTGCAGGGCCTCGCCGCCCGGGGCACGGTGGGCCGGGCCGCGGTCATCCCCCCCGGCCTGCCGCCGGGCAGCGACGTGGGCAACCTCTCGATCCTGGGCTACGACCCGGCCGTGCACCACACGGGCCGGGCCCCGATCGAGGCCGCCGCCCTGGGCCTGCGCCTGGCCCCCGACCAGGTGGCCTTCCGCTGCAACCTGTCCACGATCGGCGCCGACGGCACGATGGTCGACTTCGCCGGCGGGCACCCGTCGACCGACCAGGCGGCTGAGGTGATCGCCGCGTTGGAGGCCGAGCTGGGCGGCGGCGAGATCGTCTTCCACCCCGGCGTCCAGTACCGCCACATCGTCGTCGCCCCGGACTCCTGGGCCGACGCCGAGTGCGTGCCCCCCCACGACCTGAGTGACAAGCCGATCGTGCTGCCCGTCGGGCCGTCCGCGGCGAAGCTGATCGAGGTCATGGACGCGTCCCGCGCCGTCCTCGAACGGTTCGACGTCGCCGCCAACCAGGTCTGGCTCTGGGGCCAGGGCCACCAGCCCCAGCTCCCGTCCTTCCGAGACCGCCACGGCGTGGCCGCGGGCATGGTCACCGCCGTCGACCTGGTCCGGGGCCTCGGGGTCCTCACCGCCATGGAGGTGGTGGACATCCCCGGGGCGACCGGTTGGTACGACACCGATTACGAAGGCAAGCGGGACGCGGCGTTGGCTGCGCTGGCCGATGGCTGCGACCTCTTCGTCATCCACGTCGAGGCCACCGACGAGGCGGGCCACGCCGGCGATGTCGAGGAGAAGGTCAAAGCCCTCGAGAACTGGGACCAGCGCATCCTGCCGGGGCTGGTCGATGGCCTCGACGCCATGGGCCCCTGGCGGCTGCTGCTGCTGCCCGACCACCCCACGCCCGTGGACCTCAAGACCCACACCAGCGACCCCGTGCCCTACCTGCTGGTCGACTCCGACGTCGACGGCCCGGGCGGCACCTACTCCGAGCCCGGTGTGGCCGACGCCGAGGTCGTCCCCGGCCACCTCGTGATCGACCGCCTCCTGGCCTCGTCTAGCTGAAGCGGGTCACGTAGCCGCGCTGGCGGAAGGTGCGCAGCATGGTGGTGACGTAGAGCAGCCCGAGGCCGGCCAGCGCAATGGTGCCGACGAGGGCGATGGCGAGCTGGTCCCACGGCAGGGGCCGGCCGTCCAGCACCGTGCGGGCGGCGGCGAAGATGTGGGTGGTGGGCAGGACGCGGGCGATGGGCTGTAGGACCGGGGGCAGGGCGTCGACCGGGTAGAAGACGCCGGAGAGGGGCATGACGACGAAGAGGATCCCCCAGGCCAGCACCTCGGCGCTCTGACCGAAGCGCAGGACGAGGCCCACCACGAAGAGCGAGATGGACCAGCCGCACAGGAGCAGGAGCAGACCGATCGGGACGAGGGCCCAGCCGATGTCCGCGATGGAGAAGGCGAAGAAGGCGAACGCCGCCAACGTGACGACCCCCATGGCCACGGTCAGCTTGGCCAGTCCGAACAGGGCCACGCCGGCGGCGTACTCCACCTCGGTCAGCGGCGTGGCCAGCAGGTTGAGCAGGTTGCGGGACCAGGTCTCCTCGAGGAAGCCGGTCGAGGCCGCGATCTGGCTCTGGTAGAGGACGTGGAAGAGCAGGATCCCGGCCAGGAGGTAGGTGACCCCGGCCCGGTCGGCGTCCGGGCTCTGGTTGGCGACGAAGACGCCGAGCGATCCCCACAAGAGGACGTCGACCACGGGCCAGATGAACACGTCGAACCAGCGGTGGGGGCTGCGCATCAGCACGTAGGCGTGGCGCCGGGTGACGGCGAACACCCGCCGGCCGCTCACGACGCCTCCCGCGGCTGCTGTTGTCCGGCGGCGAGGTGGAGGAACACGTCCTCGAGGGACGCGTGGCCGTGCTCGCTCAGGATGTCGGCGGGCGTGCCGTCGTGGACCACGCGGCCGTGCTGGAGGAAGACCACGCGCTCGCAGAGGCGCTCGACCTCGTTCATGTCATGGCTGGTGACCAGCAGCGTCGTGCCGTCTTCGGTGTTGAGGCGGTGGAGGGCGCGGCGGACCCGGAGGGCGACATCGGGATCCAGGGACGCGGTCGGCTCGTCGAGGACGAGCAGCGCCGGGCGGTGCAGGACGGCCTTGGCGATGCCGACGATGGTGCGCTGGCCCGACGACAGCTCGATGCACATCTGGTCGGCCAGGTGGGCGACGTCGAAGCGCTCCAGGGCCTCGACCACCGCGTCGCCGGACCGGTCGGCCCCGCAGAGGTCGGCGAAGATGCTGAGCACCTCGCGTACGCGCAGGCGGTCGGGGAGGGGCAGGTAGCCGGCGGCGAAGCCGACCCGTTGCATCGCCTTGCTCCGACCCTTGGGCAGGTGGTGCCCGAAGATCTCGACCGAGCCCTCGTCCGGGGTGATGGTGCCGAGGCACATGAGCAAGGTCGTCGTCTTGCCCGCCCCGTTGGGGCCCAGCAGAGCCACCCGCTCTCCCGGCCGGACCTCGAGGTCGACACCGTCGACGGCGCGCGTCGAACGGAACCCCTTGACCAGTCCCTTGGCGCGCAAGGCGGGCGCGAGCACGTCCATGCCTGCAGTCTGGGGCAAGCTCGCCAGTGATGCCGACCGATTTGGCTCGAGTCGGCGATGCCACCGCTCGTCGGGCTGGACCGGTGGCTGCCCGCCCACCGTCCGACCCGGCTCGCGTCCCATGATGCCGACCGATTTGGCTCGAGTCGGCGCTGCCCCGCTCGTCGGGCTGGTGTCCGATGCAGTCATCCGACATCGGGTGGTTGTTCCGTCGAACGCCTGTCGGTACGCTTACCCCTGTCGCCACCGGCGGCACCCACCGATTGCTCCGAAGCCTCCCGATCGCGGGATCCGGGGTGGGTGGCCCTCCGCTTCTCCCTCGGTTTCCCACTCGGGGCGTTCGGAGGACGGTGACGGCAGTTCGGCATCCACGGTCGCGGTCGCGGCCACTGGTGCACTTCACCGGTCGAACGGGGATTTCCAGAGATGAGCATCGCCGCTGGCGAGACAGAACGCTCAGCGCTCGAATCGAAGGACCGCCAACAGCTCGCCACCATCGCGCGGGCGCTGGGCGGGAACCCGACGGCGCGCGCACGCAAGGACGACCTGGTCGAGCTGATCCTCGGCCTGGCCGACGAAGGGGCATCCGCTCCGACACGAAATGGGGACACGATGAGTGACCAGACGACCGAGGACGCTTCGCCGGCCCCGGACACCAATGGTTCCGACGGTGGTGGTGGCGACACCGCAGTCACGACCGAGCGCGATGACCGCCCTGAGCGGGGCTCTCGGTCCGAGAAGGCCGAACGCGACGACCGGCCGGAGAAGGACGACCGCGACGACGACCGGGGCCGATCCCGGTCTGACCGCAGCGACACGCAGGGCCGGGACGGCATCGCCGACCGCGACGAGAAGGCGACCAAGGACGAGAAGGGCCGCCGGGACGACAAGACCGCCGATGACGGTGGCGCCGCGGCCAAGGGCGACGGCGAGAGCCGTTCCGAGCGGTCCGGCAACCGGGGCGGCGGCCGTAACGGCAGCGACCGGTCCGACAAGCCCCGCGACCGGGACAACCGGGGCGGCGGCAACCAGGGCGGCCGCCAGGGGGGTCAGCAGAACCGGGGCAACCAGGGCGGTGGTGGCAACCAGGGCGACGACGCCGAGCCCGGCAACCGCAAGCGCCGCCGGCGGGGCCGCAACCAGGGTCGGGAGCAGGAAGACGACAACGCCCCCGTCGCCAACTGGGACGGTGAGCCCGTCGAGGTCGCCGGCCTGCTCGACCTGCGGGACGAGGGCTATGCGTTCCTTCGCCTCAACGGTGCCCTGCCCTCCCGCGACGACGTCTACGTCTCGGTCAAGCAGGTCCGCCAGTTCGGCATGCGCAAGGGCGATCGGGTCACCGGCGCCAGCCGCCCGGCCAACCGCAACGAGAAGAACCCGGCTCTGCTCCGGGTGGACACGGTCAACGACATGGACCCGGAGAAGGCCAAGGCCCGGCCGCGGTTCGAGGACCTGACCCCGCTGTTCCCCGACGAGCGCCTCAAGCTCGAGGACGACGGTGACCCGGGCAACATGACCGCTCGCATCATCGACCTCATCTCGCCGATCGGGAAAGGTCAGCGCGGCTTGATCGTCTCGCCCCCCAAAGCGGGCAAGACCACGATCATGAAGCAGATCGCCAGGTCGATCGAGACCAACAACCCCGAGGTCAAGCTCATCGTGCTGCTCGTGGACGAGCGGCCCGAAGAGGTCACCGACATGCGCCGGACGGTGAAGGGCGAGGTCAT
>DATDAH010000158.1:0-7276 GCA_036525535.1 Acidimicrobiales bacterium | reverse complement strand
GCGGTGATGCGCAGCCGCAGGGGGCGGAGGGCGAAGGCCTGGGCCCCCGCTTCGTTCTCCCGCAGCGCGATGAGCGCTCGACCGAAGCGACTGGACCGCATGCCCCCCACCGCGAGGATGGCCAGGACCAGGACGACGAGGATCAGGTAGTAGACGCCGGTCGGCGAGTCGTAGTCGATGCGTCCGAAGATCGGGTTGCGCTCGATCCGCCCCGTCGGGATCCACTCGAAGAACTGGCGGTTGAGGAAGTACGAGTACATGGCCAGGGCGAACGCGAAGGTCGTGACGCTCAGGAGCAGACCCTGGAGACGCAGGGCCGGCAGCCCGACCACCACGGCGGCGACGGCTCCGGCCAGGCCGCTGACGAGCAGGGCCAGGCTGAGATCCAGGCCCCACTGGGACGTGGCCACCCCGCCGATCGCCGCACCGAGGCCGACGAAGCCCATCTGCCCGAGCGAGACCTGGCCGGCCCACCCGGTGAGCACGAGGAGGGAGAGGCCGACGATGCCGTAGATGCCGACCGACGACGCCAGCAGCGAGTCGCTGGGCGAGAGCCACGTCGGCAGCCACAGCACGATGGCGGCGACGAGGACGGCGCCTCCCCAGCGCACGGCCCGGACCTCCGGCAGCCGAGCCACGACCGGTGGGATGGGTCGCACCTCCTCGGCGGCCTGCCACGTCGACGTCGACTCGAGGTCCGTGCGTCCCGCGCCCCGGCGCTGCAGCAGCAGGGCGACCACGATGACGGCCCCGACGATGGGGTCGGTGAGCAGGGGGCTGGAGGCATTCCAGTCGATCCCGGTCTCCAGCACGCCCAGGGCGACGGCGGCCAGGGCCACGGCGGGCAGGTCGACCATCCTCCCGATCACCAGGGCGGCCAGGATGCGGAGGAGGAAACCGAAGGTGGAGACGCTGCCGCCGATGGGCAGCCCGACGACACCGGCTCGGAGCCAGGCCCCACTGAACGCCAAGAGGGTGGCCACGATCCAGACGACGGTCTGGAGGCGCTTGACGGGAATGCCCAGAAGGGCGGCCCGGTCGGCCCGCTCGGCCGACGCCCGCACGGCCACACCGACGTCGGTCCGGCGCAGGAAGACGGCGAGGGCGACCATCACGAGGGGGGCCACGATCAAGGCAGCCACCTCGTCGGCGCCGAAGATCAGCGGCTCGATGGTGAAGCGGATGTCCCAGGGCAGGTCGAGGGCCTGGGCCTGGGGGCGCTCCCCCCACAGCCGGGGCAGGAGCAGGGCGCACGCCCCGAGGAGGGTGGCCAGCCCGATGGTGGCCACGGTGAGGATGAGCCGGGGGGCGTCGAAGAAGCGGCGGACGACGGCCAGCTCGACGATGGCGCCGACCGCCACCGCGGAGAGGAGGCCGGCACCGAGACCCAACCAGTAGTTGATCCCCGAGAAGGCGATCAGGTACACGCCGACCGTGGTCGGGATGCTGCCCAGGTCGGTCTGGGCGAAGTTGATGATCCGGTTGGCCCGGTAGACGAGAGCCAGGCCGAGCGCGGCCAACGCGCTGAGGAGGCCGACGATGATCCCCCGCACGAACACACCGGTCGGTACGGGGAAGAGCAGGAGCTGGAAGGCGAAGACGGACAGCGCGGGCCCGAAACGGCGCAGCGGCTCACGCAGCGCCGCCTTGTCAAGCCCCCCGGTCGACATGTGTCGCGCACCGTACTGTGCCCGACGTACCGCGTACGTTCGGTGACCCGTTCCGGGGGTCACCCACTAGGTTCGGCCGCCAGGATGCGACCACGGGAGCACGACGATGAAGGTCGACGGAGGCCTGGGGGCCATCAGCACGGCGGGCGACACGGCCCGCTCCCTGGAGGCGGCGGGCTACGACGGGGCGTGGAGCGCCGAGACCAGCCATGACCCGTTCCTCCCCCACGTCCTCGCCGCTGAGGCGACCGAAGCCATCGAGCTGGGCACCGGCATCGCCGTGGCCTTCGGGCGGAGTCCCATGACCCTGGCCAACACGGCCTGGGACCTGCAGATGCAGTCCCAGGGCCGCTTCCTGCTCGGCCTCGGGTCCCAGATCAAGCCCCACATCACCAAGCGCTTCTCGATGCCCTGGTCCAGCCCGGCGGCTCGGATGCGGGAGATGATCCTGGCCATCCGGGCCATCTGGGACTGTTGGGACGGTGACGGCACGCTCGACTTCCGGGGCGACTTCTACACCCACACCCTGATGACCCCGTTCTTCAACCCGGGGCCCAGTCCCTATGGGCACCCGAAGGTCTTCGTCGCCGCGGTGGGGCCGAAGATGACCGAGGTGGCGGGCGAAGTGGCCGACGGGATGCTGTGCCACGGCTTCACCACCGCGTCCTACCTCCAGGAGGCCACCCTGCCGTCCCTGGAGACGGGCTTGGCCAAGGCCGGTCGGACCCGGGCCGACCTCGAGCTCTCCATCCCGGCGTTCATCGTGACCGGGACCTCCGAGGAGGAGATGGCCCGATCGTCGATCGGCGTGCGGCGCCAGATCGCCTTCTACGGCTCGACCCCGGCGTACCGCCCCGTCCTGGACCACCACGGCTGGGGCGACCTGCAGGGCGAGCTGAATCGGCTGTCGAAACAGGGTGAGTGGCACGCCATGGGTGACCTGATCGACGACGAGGTCCTGGACGCCTTCGCCGTCGTGGCCGAGCCCCACGGGGTCGCCGAGGCACTCCTGGCCCGCTGGGGTGGCCTGGTCGATCGCATCAGCTTCTACGCCCCCTACGAGACCGACCGCGACACCTGGCTCCCGGTGGTGAACGCCCTGAAGAAGGGCTGACCGGGATCAGACGACGAGGTTGACCAGTTTGGGGGGGCGGGTGATCACCTTCTTCGGCTGACCGCCGTTCAGGTGGGCCTGGACCTTCGCGGAGGCCAGCGCGGTGGCGACGGCGTCGTCGTCGCCGATGCCGGCATCGACCTCGATGCGGTCCCGGACCTTGCCGTTGACCTGGACGATCATCGTCACCGTGGCCACGGTGGTCATGGCCGGGTCGGCGACGGGCCAGGGCTCGGTGTGGATGTGGCCACCTCGGCGCCGCTCCCACAGCTCGGCGGTGATGTGCGGGGCCATCGGGGCCATCAACAGCAGCACCGAGTCCACGGCGGCGTCCAGGGTCTCCCGCCGGGCACCGTCCTCGGACTGCAGGTAGTGGTACAGGCCGTTGGTGAACTCCATGAAGGCCGAGACCGAGGTGTTGTACGACCAGCGCTCGTAGCCGTCGGTGACCCGCTGGATCAAGCGGTGGCGACTCCGGTCCTGCTCGACGTCGGCCGGCGTCGCCTCCCGGTCGACGACCGTGCCCGGCGCCTCGCCCACACCCAGTCGCCACAGTCGGCCCAGGAACCGGTGCGAGCCCTCGATGCCGGCGTCGTGCCAGTCCATGTCGTCCTGCGGGGGGCCCACGAAGAAGTGGAACAAGCGCAGGGCGTCGGCGCCGAAGCGTTCGAAGTACTCCTCGGGGGTGACCAGGTTGCCCTTGGACTTCGACATCTTCATGCCGTCCTTGCGGATCATGCCCTGGGTGAACAGGCGGGCGAAGGGCTCCCGCAGCTCCTTGGGGGCGACGCCCAGGTCGGCCAGCGCCTTGGTGAAGAAGCGGGCGTACATCAGGTGGAGGATGGCGTGCTCCACCCCGCCGATGTACTGGTCGACGGGCAGCCACTCGGCGACCGCCTCCAGTGAGAAGGGGGCCTCGTCGTCGGTGGGGTCGGCGAAGCGCAGGAAGTACCAGGACGAGTCGACGAAGGTGTCCATGGTGTCGGTCTCGCGTCGTCCGGGGCCGCCGCAGGCCGGGCAGGTGACGTTGAGGAAGCCGGCGTGGTGGTTGAGCGGCGACTCACCGGTCGGCAGGAACTCGACGTCGTCGGGGGCCACGACGGGCAGGTCGGCCTCGGGGACCGGGACGATGCCGCAGTCGTCGCAGAAGATGACCGGGATCGGACAGCCCCAGAAGCGCTGGCGGGACAGCAGCCAGTCCCGGAGGCGGTACTGGACGGTGCGCTCGCCGATCCCCTTCGCCTCCAGCCACTCGATGGCCTTGGCCTTGGCGTCGGCCACGCCCAGGCCGTCCAGCCACTCGCTGTTGATCGCCGGTCCTTCCCCTGTGTAGGCCTCGCCGTCGAAGTCCTCGGGGGGCAGCACCGTCCGGACGACGGGCAGGTCGTAGGCCTTGGCGAAGTCCCAGTCCCGCTGGTCCTGGCCGGGCACGGCCATGATCGCCCCGGTGCCGTAGGTGGCCAGCACGTAGTCGGCCAGGTAGACGGGGATCGGGTCGCCGGTGAACGGGTTCACGACGTGGGCGCCGGTGAACACCCCTCGCTTGTCCAACGGGCCCTCCGAGCTCAGCCGCTCCAGCTCGCTCTCACCGGTCACATGGGCCACGAAGGCCTCGACCTCGGCCCGCCGGTCGTCGGCGGTCAGCTCGGCCACGATGGGGTGCTCGGGCGCGACCACGGCGTAGGTCATGCCGAAGCTGGTGTCGGGCCGGGTGGTGAAGACCTCCAGGCTCAGGTCCTCCCGCTCGGCGACGGGCAGGTGGAAGGTGGCCCCCTCGGAGCGACCGATCCAGTTGCGCTGCATGGTCTTGACCCGCTCGGGCCAGTCCAGATCGTCGATGTCGTCCAGCAGCTGCTGGGCGTAGTCGGTTATCCGGAAGAACCACTGCTCCAGGTTCTTGCGCTGGACCAGGTCGCCGGAGCGTTCACAGGTGCCGTCAGCCAGGACCTGCTCGTTGGCCAAGACGGTCTGGCACCCGGGACACCAGTTCACCGGGGCCTCGGCCCGGTACGCCAGCCCGGCCTTCAGGAACTGCAGGAAGATCCACTGGGTCCAGCGGATGTAGGACGGGTCGTGGCTCTTGATCACCCGGCGCCAGTCGTAGGACGCCCCGAGGCGCAACAGAGACGAGGTCAGCTCCTCGATCTTGGCTTCGGTGAACGGCCGGGGATGCTCGCCGGTCTTGATGGCGGCGTTCTCGGCCGGCAGCCCGAAGCTGTCGAAGCCGATGGGCGAGAGGACGGCCTGGCCGTTCATGGTCCGGTAGCGGACCAGCAGGTCACCGAAGGTGTAGTTGCGCACGTGACCCATGTGGGCCGCCCCGCTCGGGTAGGGGTACATGCACAGGACGTAGGACTTCGGGCGGGGGTCGTCGTTGTCGACCTCGTAGGTCCCCTCGTCCCGCCAACGGGCCTGCCAGCGGG
The DNA here is from genome assembly GCA_036525535.1 of Acidimicrobiales bacterium. GTDB lineage: Bacteria > Actinomycetota > Acidimicrobiia > Acidimicrobiales > DATDAH01 > DATDAH01. Next base: position 2,069 of record DATDAH010000158.1, on the reverse strand, counting down.
GTTCGATCACCGCCGGCTCGTACGGCTGGCCCTCGTCGTCCATGGCGGCGATCGTACCGACGGCCGACAACCCCTCACCGGCCAGTTCGGCCGTCCCCGAGGCGATCCGATGTCGCCTTGGTAATCTCCCAGCCGAATACGGGGCTGTAGCTCAGTTGGCTAGAGCACCTGCATGGCATGCAGGGGGTCGGCGGTTCGAGTCCGCTCAGCTCCACACTTTCCCTCGCCCGTCAAACGCATCGTGCCGGTTGCTCAGCCGGCTTCGGCGGTGGCCTCGGTCTGCCAGTCGACCTTGGGGACGTCGGCCCAGAGGCGCTCGAGCTGGTAGTAGTCCCGCTCCTCCTCGTGGAAGACGTGGACCACGAAGTCGCCGTAGTCCAGCAGGACCCAGCGCAGGCCGTCGAGGCCCTCCACCCGTAGCGGGGCCAGGTCGTGCTCGGCCTTCAGCGTCGCCTCGACCTCTTCGGCGATCGTGCGCACCAGCCGGGGGTTCGAGCCGGAGGCGATGACGAACCACCCCGTGATGGAGAGGACGTCGCCGACGTCGAGGACCAGCACGTCCGTGGCGTTCTTGTCGTCGGCGGCGGACGCCGCCGCCTTCACCGCGGCGAGCAGGACTTCAGGCTCGATGACCTCAGCCAGCGGGATCACCCCCCGGCGCACCGGGCGTGACTCCACCTGGGATCCCGCCGCTGACGCCGCCACCGATCGGAACGGTGGTGGGCACCGACACACCGGCGGGCGCCGTGGTCGACGGGCTGCTGCCGCCCTGAAGATCGATGTAGTCCTGGCCGAGGACCACGACCGCGTCCACGTTGTCGCTGAGCGCGGTGTCCTTGACCAACGTGCCCGTGCCCAGCGAGTTGAGCAGCCGCTGGGCCTTCTCCCGTTGGCTCTGACGGAAGAAGTAGACGACGGTCTCGGTCTCGTCGAACTCGTCGTCGTTGGCGATCACGCTGATCTCGGCTCCGGCCTGCACGAGCGTGTGGGCCGCGTCCGGCAGGAGCGCGGTCTGGTCCTCGACCCCCATGACCAGCCGGGTGCGCAGACGTCCGACGCCGACCGGGAAGGGGATGATGTCGGGAACGGTGGCCACGATGGCCAGCCCATTGGGACGGAAGAGGTCGCTCTCGCTCAACGGGACCCCGGGGATCGGCACCGGCGTCGCGGGCAGCGTCGTGATGTTGCGGGGCCCACCGACCAGGCCGCGCACCGCACCGCCGACGCCGATCTCGCCCTCGCCGGGAACCGCCGACTCGCCCGCCTCGTCCAGGGCGCTCATCCACGCCGTCCAGAAGGCCTCGTGCCGGGTCAGGCGAACCGTGTCGGCCTGCTCCGGGGTGTCGGCCTGGAGGTAGAGCCCGACCTGAGCGGCGGTGAGCTGGATCTCGCCCTCCGGGAACGACACGGGCTGGCCGGCGGCGTTCGTGGTCTGCGCCGCCACGGGGTTCTGAACGGTGAGCGGGGCCACGGGTTGGACGAGCTCGGCCCACTGGGCCCGCGGCACCTCGACCGCCTCGGTGATGCCGGCGCCCAACATGGTCTCGACGCGCTGCTCGAGGGCCGACAGACCCCCTTCGGCATAGATGTCGACGAGCGTGGCCTCGGGGGGGACCCGCAGCGGGACGTCCAGCACGGTGCCCACGGGGAAGAGGACGATGTTGCCGCCGCCCTCCTGGGACGGGAGCGTGATCAGCGTCACCCCGGCGAGGGTCCCGTCGGGAGCGACATCGACCAGCAGGGACGTCGGTGTCGGCGTGACCAGCGCCTGGAACCCCCCGGCGTTCGGGTCGGTCTCGTCGGAGATGACCTGTCCGGTGTCCTCGGTCCTCAAGATCGAGAAGCCCTTCATCGCCAGAAGAGGCGCCGCCACGATCGCGACGACGAGGACCGGGGCGAACAGATAGAACCGCCAGGTCGCGCGGCGCAGGACATCGGGGACCTGTGGGGTCCAGCGTTCCCGCGCGGGCGACCCGTCGTCGAGAGCGTCGTCGACCACGGTCATTCGGTCGAACGATAGAGCGCTCGGGCCTCGATCTCCCGTCGGACGGCAGCGGGCACCAGCACCT
>DATDAH010000157.1:0-53841 GCA_036525535.1 Acidimicrobiales bacterium | reverse complement strand
GGAGCAATGTGACGATCACAGCTCGAAGCGGTCCTTGCCCATCTGGTCGCGGATGGTGGTCACCTGGGGGTTGGTCATCGACCGGCGCTGCCAGTTGGCCCCGTCGACCACCAGGGTGTGGCCGGAGATGAAGCGGGCGTAAGGCGAGGCCAGGAAGGTGGCCGCCCACCCCAGCTCCCGAACCCGGCCGACCCGCAGCGCGGGCTGGCAGCCGTCCTTCTCGTGGGTCTTGTCGAGGCTGGAGCGGATGTCGGCGGTCATGTCCTCGTGCGGGAAGAGGCCGGGGACCAGCCCGTTGACCTGGATCCCGTACGGCCCCCACTCGACGGCCAGGGTCTCGACCATGTTCTTGACCCCGGCCTTCGCCGCCGCCGAGTGGGCGAACCCCGGCCCGCCCGTCCAGGCGTAGGACGCCCCGACGTTGATGATCGACCCGGGCGTGCCCTCGGCCAGGTGGCGTCGGCCGAACTCCCGGGCGCAGAAGAAGGTGCCGTTGAGGGTGATGTCGACCACGGTGCGCCAGGCGTTGGCGCTCATGTCCTCGGCCGGGACCGGGAAGTTGGCGGCCGCGTTGTTGACCAGCACGTCGGGCAGGCCCAGGTCGGCCTCGACCGTGTCGAAGGCGGCGGCGATCTGGTCCGGCTCGCGGATGTCGCAGGTGACGGTCAGGACCCGGCCGCCGACGCCCTCGATGGCTTCCCGCCCGGCGTCGAGGTGCTCGGGCTTCCGGCTGAGGATGGCGATGGCCGCGCCCAGGCGGGCGAACTCGGTGGCGATGGCCTTGCCCAGCCCGGTGCCGGCGCCGGTGACAAGGACGACCTGGCCGGCGTAGGTGCCGTCCGGGAGGGCGGTGCTCCCCAGCTCGGGGGGCTCGGGCAGCCCGATGGGCTCGGCGGTCGACATCTCAGGACCCCTTGAACACCGGGTCGCGCCCCTCCGCGTGGGCGGCGCGCTGTTCGGCGTAGTCGTCGGACTTGTTGATGAACGTCTGGTAGATGAGCTCGTCCTCCATGGCCGCCCGCTGCTGGGCGTGGCCGAGGTGGCGGATGACCTTGCGGGCCATCTTCACGGCGACGGCCGAGCGGCCGGCGATCTCGTGGGCCATGGCCATGGCCGTGTCATCCAGCTCCTCGGGGGCCACGACCCGGGAGACGATGCCGTGGTGCAACGCCTCCTCGGCGCTGAGCGGTCGCCCGGTCAGGACCATGTCGCTGACCACGCCGTGGCCCGCCATCTGGAACAGGACCCCGACGCCGCCGGTGTCGGGGATGACCCCGTACGTGGTCTCCGGGAGCATGAAGCGGGCGCCCTCGGCGGCGATGCGCAGGTCGCACAGGAGCGCCCGCTGGAACGAGCCGCCGATGGCCCAGCCCTGGATGGCCACGATGATCGGGGCCTCGATGTCCCAGACCTGCTGGATGCCCTTCTGGCCCCGGGTCATCAGCTCGTGGTGGGTCATCTCGACCTGGCCGCCGCCGATGGCGCCGACGTCCCGGCCCGAGGACCAGATGGAACCCTCACCCCGCCAGACCACGGCCCGTATGTCCTTGCGCTCCTTCAGGTCGGCCAGGATCTCGAACAGGGCGAGGTCCATCTCGTCGTCGAAGGCGTTCTTCTTGTCCGGGTTGTCGTTGGTGATGACGGCGACCGGCCCGTCGTAGCTCAGCTTCACCCGCTCGTCCGGCATCCGTCCCCCTCGTGGCGTGGCCCTGGTCCGGTAGAACCTAGGCCGTGACGGGGGAGCCATCGGAAGGGGGCTGGGGACCGCTGCTCGACGAGCTGCGGCGGCGTCAGGCCGCGGCCCGGGCCCTCGGCGGGGCGGACAAGATCGAGCGCCAGCACGCCAAAGGCAAGCTCGACGCCCGCCAGCGTCTGGAGCGACTCTTCGACCCGAGCTCGTTCACCGAGCTGGGGGCGCTGGTCGGGGGACTGGACGGCCTGCCCGGCGACGGCCTGGTCGCGGGCCTCGGGGCGGTCGACGGTTGGCCGGTGCTGGCGGCGGCCGAGGACTTCACCGTCAAAGGCGGCTCCATCGGCGTCGGCAACACCGACAAGCGCTACCGGCTCACCCAGATCGCGGGTCGGGAGGGACTGCCGCTGGTCCTCTTGCTCGACGGCGCCGGTCACCGGATGACGGGCGAGGCCGCGGGGCGACGGCCCAACGACCTCCAGGGCCTGGCCGACCTGAAGGGCCGGGTGCCCCTGGTGACCCTGGTCCTCGGGCCGGCCGCCGGGCACAGCGCCCTGGCCGCCCCGCTGGCGGACTACTCGGTGATGACCGAGCAGGCCGCCCTGTTCACCGCCGGTCCCCTGCTGGTCAAGGCGGCCACGGGAGAGGACGTGACCCCCGAAGCCCTCGGGGGGCCGCAGGTGGCGGTGGCGTCGGGGGTGGTCCAGGACGTGGTGCCCGATGACGTCGCGGCCATCGACCGGGCCCGCGCCTGGATCGGCTACTTCGACGGCCAGGCGCGGGAGGGGGAAGACGTCGGTCCCCGTCCGCTGGGCGACCTGCTCGAGGTGATCCCGCCCGATCCCCGGCGCCCCTACGCGATGGTCGAGGTCGTCGATCGCCTGGCCGACGTCGGATCCGTCCTGGTGGCCGGAGCGGGCTTCGGCGGCGGGATGCTGACCGCCCTGATCCGCCTCGGGGGCCGGACCGTGGCCGTGGTGGCCAACGACCCGTCCGTCCGGGCGGGGGCAATCGGCCGGGACGAGGCCGACAAGGCCGCCCGCTTCCTCGACACGGTGGCGCCGTTCGGGCTGCCCGTGGTGTTCCTGGCCGACAACCCCGGGGTCATGGCCGGGACCCAGGCCGAGCGGGACGGGGTGCTCAGGGCGGCCGCCGGGCTCTTCGCCGCCCAACGCCGGTACCCGGGCTCGAAGCTCCACGTGACCGTGCGCAAGGCCTTCGGCTTCGGCTCGTCGGCCATGGCCATGAACCCCTTCGACCACCAGGCCCTGACCCTGGCCTTCCCCGGGGTCCTGCTCGGGGCCATGCCCGCCGAGAGCGGGGGTCGGGCGGCGGGCCTCACCGCCGACGAGCAGGCCGCCGCGGAGATCCTCCAGGCCGGCGGTCCCTACCGTTCGGCCCACACCATGGGCTACGACGACGTCGTCGACCCGAGAGACCTCCGTGACCGTCTGCTCGCCGGCCTGGTCATGGCAGGAGGTCGAGGCGCTCGCTGATCTCGTCGGGCACATCGGTCACGATCCCGCTCACGCCGTCGGCGACGAGGACGGCCGCCGTGGTGGGGTCGTCGACGGTGTACGCCCAGAGGGTCAGGCCGCCCGTCGACAGGGTGTGCAGGATCTCGGCGTCGACCGCCTCGTGGTCGATGACGACGCCGTCGTGGCCGGCGGCGAGGACCCGGGCCCGGAGCGCACGCGCGTCTCCGGCGCCCGGGGTGATGAGGGCCGTGGCGTAGGCGTCGCCCGCCTGCGCCCGGACGCGGTCGATGGCCCCCTGGTTGAACGACGACAGCACCACCGGCCCCAGCGGCGAGGCCTCGTCCAGGACCTCGAGCGTCGCGTCGACGAGGCGCAGTCGGGGGTCGTAGTCGTCCTCCCAGGGCAGGTTCTTGATCTCGACGTCGACCCCGAGGGCGTGTTCCTCGATCACCGGGAGAGCCTCGGCGAGGGTGGTCAGCCCCTCGGTGGCGAGCTGGGCGGAGGGCGTCTCGGTCACCAACGAGCCGGCGGCCGTGGCCGGATCGTGACTCAGCACGACGACGCCGTCGGCGGACAGGCGCACGTCGAGCTCGACCCAGGTGGCGCCGAGGTCCCGCGCCGCGGCGAAGCCTTCAAGCGAGTTGTCGGGGTGATGGCCGGCGGCGCCGCGGTGGCCGATCACGACGGGGTCGGGGTCCTGGCCGAACGGGGGTGGGGCGACAGCGGTGATGACGGTGGTCGTGGTCACCGCCGCGCTGGTGGGCTCTGCCGTCTGGTCGCGCCCACCGTCGTCGGAGCAGCCGCTGACCAGCAGTACGGCGGCGAAGCTGACGGCGAACGGGTGCGTCGACGAGCGGGCGATCGCCGGAGCGTAGGCGCCGGTTCCCCACGAGGTCGCGGGGGTAGCCTCGGGGTCGTGTTCGGCGGAGCCCGGCCCTTGGCGGCCGTCTTTCTCATGATGGCGCTAGGCCTCCAGATCGGGGTGGCGGAGGCGCAGACAACGGCGCCGGGTCCTTGTGCCCCTCCGTGCCAGCAGCCGGACGGTCGCATCCGGTTGCGGAGCGAGGCCGTCGCCATCGGGGACGGGATCTACAACTGGGACGGCCTGGGCCAGACCCGGGTGGCGCTCATCGGCCGCGAGGGGCGGGCTCGCTTCGTCGTGCGGGCCGAGAACGACGGCAACGGCATCGACGACCTGGTGGTGCAGGGGACCCGCAACACCACCAACTTCGGCATCCGGTACTTCGTCGGCGACCAGGACGTCTCGGCCCGGGTCCGCAACGGCATCTTCCGATTCGCTGACGTCGGCCCCGGCCAGCACCGGGCGTTGAACGTCGAGGTCCGGGCCAACCCTTCGGCGCCGCTGCGCTCGAAGGTCATCGTCCGCGTGGCGCTGCGGTCCGGGACCGACGGGACCCTACGGGATCGGGTCAAGGCTGTCGTCTACCGCAGCCAGGGCGTCGAGACCCTGATCGAGGGCCGGCCCTTCACCGGCCAGGCCACCGCCGAGCGCTGGGCCGACGACCAGGAAGCCAGCGCCCGCTTCGTCCTGAACGCGGCGCTCTACTGGGAGCTGGCCCCGGCCCGGGGCATCCGGCCCGAGGTGGCCTACGCCCAGTCGGCCAAGGAGACGGCCTACGGCAACTTCGGCGGGGTCATCGACGCCAGCTTCCACAACCCCTGTGGCCTGAAGACCACGACCGGCGGGGACAACGACGATCCCAACGCCCACATGCGCTTCGTGAACTGGCGCCAGGGGATCACGGCCTGCATCGACCACCTCGGCCTCTACGCCGGCGCCCCCGGCTACCCGAGGACCAGCACCCCGGACCCCCGCCACTTCGCCTCGATCTACGCCACGGCCCCCACCGTCGAGCGCCTCGGCGGCCACTGGGCCCCCGATCCCGACTACGGCCGCAGCATCGTCCGCGACTACCTGAACCCCCTGCTCGGCAGCTGAGGGCAACGGCGTCGAAGCCGAACCTTCGGCAACCCCTCACCGCCGACGTCGGCCTTTGCCGAAGGTTGATCCTTTCTAGAGGGGGGTGGAGCGGAGGGCGCGGACGCCGGTGGAGGTCTCGACGACCTCGACCCGGGTGCGGGCGCCGTCCCGGGCGTGGGTGACGGTGCCGGACACGACGGTCACGGCGTCGCCGGGGTCATCGGTGTCCGGCTTCGGCTGGTCGGCCGCGCGGGCCGCGGCCGTGACGTCCTCGTGGCGCCAGCCCCCCCGGCGGGCCGGGTCGGTCGACCAGACCCCGGCGCCGAACTTGGTCAGGAAGCCCGAGACGGAGGTGACCAGCCCGATGGCGCCGGGGTCGTTGCGCAGGACCTCGGCCATGGTCGCCATGGCGTGGAGCACGTAGCTGTTGAGCGGTCCGCCGGCAAAGGTCATGCCGCCGGTGACGGTGAGCTGACGGTCGCGGGGGATGCCCAACTCGCCCGCGGTGATCTGCACGGCCGCCGGGAAGCAGGAGTAGAGATCCACGTGATCGAGGTCGTCATGCCCGACCCCGGCCAGCGCCATCGCCCGGTGCCCGGCCAACCGGGCGACGACGGACCGCCCCGGGTCGGCCCGCTGCACGACCGGTACGGCGTGGTTGCAGAAGGCGGTGCCCAGGGGGAAGAGCCACTGGTTCTCCGGGATCCGGGCGGCCCGGGCGTCCTCGACCGTGGTGAAGAGGAGGGCCGCAGCCTGGTTGACCCGGAGGTTGGAGCAGCACAGCTTCGTGTAGGGCTCGGCGATCATCCGGTTGGCGGCCGACGGCTCGACGATGTCCTCGGCTGACGGGGCATCGCGCTGCCAGGCGTAGGCGTTCCGGGCCGCGATCCCGGCGAATGCCTCCGTCAGGTCGCCCAGCCGGCGCCGGTGCTGGACCTCATTCCAGCCCTGGGCCGCGGCGAAGGCGTTCTCCAGCACGGCGTAGACGGTGGGCGGGTCGATGAAGAGCTGGTTCATCTCTACGGCGCTGACGCCCAGATCATGGGCGATCAGGTGCTCGTCGGGCTCGACCGCCGCCCGCCGCGCCGTACCGACCGCGGTCGCCGCGCCGGCCGTCGACCCGTGATTGACCTCGGCCCCCACGACCAGGGCGGGGCCGGCCCCGTCCCGCACGGCGGCGAGGGCGACGTCGATCACCTCCTGCTGAGTGATGCCGACCTCGACGAGGACGGTGTGGGCGTCGGGCGCGCCGACCGCGGCCGCCACCTCCCGGCCCGGATCCGGGTGGGCCCACGCCCCTTTGGGCACGCCGATCCAGCCGAGGCGGTCGAGCACCCCGGGCCCGACATCACCCCCCGCCCGACGGGCGGCTGTGGTCATCATCTCGACGAGGGACGGCACCGGCCCGTCCTCGGGGCGGTGCACGTGCTGGCCCACGCCGACCAGAACGGGCTCATCGGGGCGCATCGGGGCCATGGCCCGGACGGTAGTGGTGCCATGATCGCCCCCATGACGGCCACGGACGAGCGCTCGGTCAGCTGGTGGATGGAGACCTGTGGTGACGACCTGACCCCGCGCCCGCCGCTGGACGGCTCGACCACCGCCGACGTGGCCGTCCTGGGCGCGGGCTACACGGGACTGTGGACCGCGCTCTACCTGCTGGAACGGGATCCGAGCCTGAACGTCGTGCTCGTCGAGCGGGAGATCGCAGGCTGGGGGGCCTCGGGTCGCAACGGCGGCTGGCTGTCACCGGAGATCTCGGTCAGCCACACCGAGATGATCGCCCGCCACGGCAAGGATGCGACCCGGGCGACCCACGACGCCCTGATCGACACCGTCGGCCACGTCGAGTCGGCGGTCGAGCGCCACGGCATCGACGCCCACCTCGACCGCCACGGAATGCTGATGCTGGCCCGGGGCGGCCACCAGGTGAAGACCGTCCGCCACATCTACGACGAGATGGCCGAGCTCGGGTACCCGGACTTCTACCGCTGGCTGGAGCCGGGCGAGGCGGCCGAGCTGGTCGATGTCGACAACACCTGGGCCGCGCTGTTCGCCGAGCCGTTCGCCGCCGTGCACCCCGGTCGCCTGGTGCGGGGCCTGGCCCGGGCCGTCGAAGGACTCGGGGCCACCATCTACGAGGGCACCGCCGTCACCGGCTACGACCGGGCCGCCAAGCCGGTGCTGCACACGACCGGCGGCGACATCACGGCGGACGTCATCGTCCTGGCCGGCGAGGCCTACCTCTCCGAGCTCCCGAGGCATGGCCGGGAGATCCTGCCCGTCTACTCCCAGATCATGCTCACCGCCCCGCTGACCGAGGCCCAGCGGGCCACGATCGGCTGGCGCCGCCGCTTCGTCATGCAGTCCAAGCGCCTCACCATCGACTACCTGCAGATCACCCGGGACAACCGCATCGCCTTCGGTGGTCGGGGCTCGCTCTACCACTGGGGCTCGGCGATCAAGCCGGAGTGGGACTGCGTGGAGGCCACGGCGCAGAGCCTGCGCAGCCAGTTCGACGAGTTCTTCCCGTCCCTGGCCGACGTCCCCTTCGAACGCTGCTGGGGCGGCGTGGTCGGCATCCACCGGGACTGGATGCCGTCGTTCAGCTATGACCAGACGACGGGCCTGGCCAAGGCCGGGGGCTACGCCGGGGACGGGGTGGCCGCCACCAACCTGGCCGGCCGGACCCTGGCCGACCTGATCACGGGCGGGGGCACGCCCCTCTGTGAGCTGCCGATGGTCCAGCACGAGCCCAAGGCCTGGGAGCCCGAGCCGCTGCGCTACCTCGGGGTGCGCTACATCCAGAAGGCGGCCGCCCGCATGGAGGAGAAGGCGGTCCGCACCGGCAAAGCCCCGACCGGCCGGAGCATCGCCGAAAGGCTGATGTCCCACTGACCCCGGGGCGGACCCCGCGGTCCCGGGTCAGGCTCGCGTGACGGTCACCGACGTGGGGCTCGTCAGCATGTCGTAGACCGCGGAGTACTTGGTGGCCGAGGCCACGAGCGCGTCGATGACGGCCGGCTCCGCGTCCGCCTCGACGTCGAACTCGACCCGCACGTCGCTGAACCCCTTGCGGATGTCGGGGTCGATCCCGAGCACACCGCGGACGTCGATGTCGGCGCTGACCTTGGACGAGACCTTCTGGAGCTCGATGTCCCGGGCGGCCGCGCCGGTGGCCACGCCGGCGGTGATGCAGGCGGCGAGGGCGTGGAGCACGTACTCCTGGGGCGTGGGGCCGTGCCCATGGCCGAGCGTCGGATGGTCGGCGACGAAGTCGAACTCCTCCACGTGGACCTGGTCGGCACCGGCGCCGTACCACTCGTAGATCGAGGACCGACTGGCGGTCCCCTCCACCCATTCGTTCCGGGCCGAGAACCGGAAGGCAGCGAGCTCGCCGTTCTCCTTCATCCTGGCGATGGTGCCGAACAGCTTCTCGGTGGGTACACCGTTGCGTTCGGCGGGGGCTGCGTCGGCGGTCTCCGTCACCTTCTCGTTCCCTCTCTGTCGCGTGCGCGAAGATTACCAAGCTCACTGGAGGGCCTCGGGATGAATGATCCGCGGCCCCGGTGTCTGTCGGCCGACGTCGAGGAGAGTCCACGGGCATGCCCCTGACCTGGGAGATGGTGGACGAGGGCTGGGGACGCAAAGCCACCGATTTCGCCTGCCTGAACGAGCCCGCGGCCGCTCGCGAGTACGCCTTTGTGCACCATCGCCTGGCCCTCGGCGACGGCGACCGGCTGCTCGACGCCGCGTGTGGGTCGGGGTTCGCCTTGGAGCTGGCCCGAGCCCGGGGCGTGACCTGCGCCGGCATCGACGCGGCCCACCGCCTCGCCGCGGTGGCTCGAGACCGCAACCCCGACAGCGACATCCGGGTCGGTGACATGGAGGCGTTGCCGTGGGACGACGCCAGCTTCGACGTCGTCACCAGCTTCCGTGGGATCTGGGGCACCACCCCCGAAGCGGTGGACGAGGTCCATCGTGTGCTCGCTCCCGGCGGTCGACTGGCCCTGACGGTCTGGGGGAACGTCGGGAAGTCTCCCGGGGCGTGGATGCTGGCCCCGTTCCTCTGGGCCACCGACGACAAGGTCCAGCACCAGGCGGACATGGTGGTGTTGGGGCGTCCCGGCGTCGGCGAGGCCTTCCTGGAGGACCGAGGGTTCGAGGTCGGGCCCCGCTTCGAGGTGCCGTTCGCCTGGGAGTACCCCGACCCGCTCACCTATGCCCGGGGGGTGGCGTCCACCGGCCCGGCCTACGAGTCCATCCAGAGCATCGGCGAAGAGGAGTTCCTGGCCCGGGCCACGGCCCTCGCCGAGGAGCACATGCGGCCGGGCTTGCCGCTGCGGGGTCAGGTCCAGGTGTTCGGCTACATCGGGACCAAGCGCTAGACGCCCAGGACGGTGTCGAGGGTCGTGGTGAGGATCACCGCGCCCTCGGCGGCTTCCTCGGCGGTCAGTGACAGTGGTGGGGCGATGCGCAGGCAGTTGCCGTGGAGGCCGCCCTTGCCGACCAGCAGGCCGCGGGCCTTGCAGCCCTCGAGCACGGCCGAGGCGACCTGCGGGTCGGGGGTCAGCCCGTCGTCGCCGACGAACTCGAGGCCGATCATGAGGCCCTTCCCCCGGATCTCGCCGATGGCGGGGTACCGCTCGGGCAGCGGGGCCAGGGCGGCCATCAGCTCGGCCCCCCGGGCCTTGGTGTTGGCCTGGAGGCCGTGGTCCAGCAGGTAGTGGAGGTTGGCCAGGGCGCCGGCGCAGGACAGCGGGTTGCCACCGAAGGTGGAGATGGAGTTGGCCGACACCGAGTTCATGACCTCGGCCCGGCCGACCACGCCGGCGATGGTCAGCCCGTTGCCGACGCCCTTGGCGAAGGTCATCAGGTCGGGGGTGATGCCGTGGGCCTGATGGCCCCAGAAATGGTCGCCCGTCCGACCCCAGCCGGTCTGGACCTCGTCGGCGATGAACAGCATGTCGTGCTCCCGACACACCTTCTCGACTGGGCCGAAGAAGCCGTCGGGGGGGATGGCGAAGCCGCCGACGCCCTGGACGGGCTCGGCGATGAGGGCGGCGATGTCGCCCGCGGTCTGGGTGGCGATCACGTCGCGCAGGTCCTCGGTGCAGGCCTCGATGAAGTCGCCGTCGTCCAGGTGGCGGAACGGGCTCCGGAAGCGGTAGCCGGACTGCATGTAGCTGACCTGGAACGGGGTCAACGACGACGGCGACCAGCCCCGGTTCCCGGTGATGCCCACCGTGGCGAACGAGCGACCGTGGTAGCTGTTGCGCACGGCCACGATCTGGCTCGACCGGCGGAACGAGGACGCCACCAGCAGGGCGGCCTCGTTCGCCTCGGTCCCCGACGTGGTGAAGAACACCCGGGGGTCGGGGATGCCGGACAGGTCGGCGATCATCTCGGCCAGCTCCACCTGCTGGCGGATGAGGTAGAGGGTGGAGGTGTGGATCATCCGCCCCGCCTGCTCGCGGATGGCGGCGGTCACCTCGGGAACGTCGTAGCCCGTCATCGTCGTCAGGATCCCGCCGAAGAAGTCGAGGTAGCGGTTGCCTTCGCCGTCGATGACGTGACGGCCCTGGCCCTCGACCAGTTCGATGGGCTCGTCGTAGTAGAGGGCGAGCCACGAGGGCAGGACGGCCCGGTGCCGGGCGAGGAGCTCGTCGTGCGACATGGCCGCCACGGTAAACCAGCCCGGCGGTGGCCGGTCCTGGCGGCGGGTATCGTCCGTTTCTGACGACCCGTCAGAAATGGCTTGAGCAGGAGAGCCGCGTGGCCGAGATCCCGATGATCATCAGCGTCGACGACCACGTGGTCGAGCCCGCCCACCTCTGGCAGACCTGGCTGCCCGAGAAGCACCGGGCCGACGCCCCCTACGTCGAGCGCCACGGCCTGGGCGGGCTCAAGTACGTGGGCGGCACCACCTACGAGTACGAGCTGACCGACGACGGCCCGCCCTGTGACATCTGGTTCTACGAGGGGAAGATGTACCCCCACAAGCGGCACGTCGCCTCGGTCGGCTTCGAGCGCGACGACATGACCCTGTCGCCCATCACCTACGACGAGATGCGACCGGGCTGCTACGAGCCCAAGGCCCGGGTCGACGACATGGTCGTGAACCACGTCGAGGCGTCGCTCTCCTTCCCGACCTTCCCCCGCTTCTGTGGCCAGACCTTCGCCGAGGCCCGCGACAAGGACCTGGCCATGGCCTGTGTGCGGGCCTACAACGACTGGATGGTCGACGAGTGGTGCGGCGACAGCGACGGCGCCCTCATCCCTCTCTGCTTGATCCCGCTCTGGGACATCGAGGCGGCGGCGGCGGAGATCCACCGCAATGCCGCCCGCGGGGTGCGAGCCGTGTGCTTCAGCGAGATCCCGTCCAAGCTCGGCCTCCCCAGCATCCACACGGGCCAGTGGGACCCCTTCTTCCTGGCGTGCCAGGAGACCCGGACCGTCGTCTGCATGCACATCGGCTCGTCGTCGCAGATGCCGGCCACCTCGCCCGACGCCCCGCCCGCCGTGGCCGCCACGCTCAGCTTCAACAACGCCATGGCGTCGCTGTCGGACTTCCTGTTCTCGGGCGTGCTGGTGCGCTTCCCGACCCTGACGCTGGCCTACTCCGAGGGCCAAATCGGTTGGCTGCCGTACATGCTCGAGCGGGCCGACGACGTCTGGCGCGAGCACCGGGCCTGGGGTGGGGTGGCCGACCTGGTCCCCGAGCCGCCGTCGACCTACTACTACCGCCAGGTGTACGGCTGCTTCTTCCGCGATCGCCACGGCCTCGACGCCCTCGACAAGGTCGGCGTGGACAACATCACCTTCGAGACGGACTACCCCCACACCGACTCGACCTGGCCGAACACGTTGGCCGTCGCCGAGGATCTGATGGGCCACCTGCCCCAGGACGCGGTCGACAAGATCTGCCGGGGCAACGCCCAACGCATGCTCGGGTTGGCGTAGCGGACGGTGACCCTTTTCTCCCCGACGGTCCTTCCGTAGCCTGGATCCCGTGAAGCGGGCCGTCTCGATCCTCAGCGCGGCCGCCCTCGTGGCCTGCGGTGTGGCCTTTGCCGTCGTGGCCCTCCAGGCCAAGGACGGCGCGGAGGAGCGGAACGGCGGCACCGCCTTGGCCGCCGCGGCCACCGACATCGGGGCGACCAACCTCCCGCCGAAGGCCATCGGTCGCATCCGCGAGCCCGAGACCGGCTACCTGGGGGCCCGAGCCGTGGTCCGCGAGGTCGACCTCTACGCCCACGCCACGTCCCCGGAGCCCATGTGGTCGCTGCCCAACCCCACCCACGAAGGCATGCCCCTCTCGTTCACCGTCCTGGACCAGGAGGGCGACCGGCTCCATGTCCGCCTCCCCATCCGCCCGAACGGCAGCACGGCCTGGATCGACGCCCGCCAGGTCGTCAGCTACGTGGTCCCCAACCACCTGATCGTGGACTTGAGCGACCGGACGGTCACGGCCCAGCACGGTGAGGAGACCCTGCTGTCGGCCGGTCTCGCCGTCGGGGCCCCGGCCACGCCGACGCCGGAGGGCGAGTTCTACGTCGACATCTCCGTGGCCGACCCGGGCGGCTCCTACGGCGCCTGGATGCTCAGCATCGCGGGCTTCTCCAACGTCCTCAGCAACTTCGGCGGGGGCATCGGTCAGATCGCCTTCCACGGCTGGTCCGACGAGTCCGTGATCGGCCAAGCGGTCAGCAACGGCTGCCTCCGCATGCAGAACGGCGTCATCGAGCGCCTCGCCCCCCTCGCGCCCGTCGGCACCCCGGTGACCATCAGGGCATAGACGTCTGAGTGGCTTCGCAGCGTCACGCTCGGTCCACGCTGAACTCCGCGATAGAATACCCCCCATGGGTATGACGGCGCCGACCGGCCACGTCGACCTCGTCGTCGAGGGCATGACCTGCGCCTCCTGCGCGGCCCGCATCGAGAAGCGCCTCAACGGCCTCGACGGCGTGGCCGCCACCGTCAACTTCGTCACCGAGACCGCCTCCATCGAGGCCCCGAACGGCGTGACCACTGACGACCTGGTCGCCCAGGTCGAGGCCGTCGGGTACGGGGCCCACCTGCCGACCCGAGTGGCCGCCGCCACGCCGGACGAGGACGGCGACGCCCTTCGGCCCGTACGAGAGGGGCTGGTCTTCATCGGTCTGCTGACCCTGCCGGTGGTGGCCATGTCGATGGTCCCGGCGCTCCAGTTCGACGACTGGCAGTGGCTGGCTCTGGCCCTGGCCGCGCCGGTCGTGGCCTGGGGCGGGTGGCCGTTCCACGTGGCGGCGTGGGCCAACCTCCGCCATGGGGCGGCGACCATGGACACCCTCATCTCGATCGGCACGCTGGCCGCGTTCGGCTGGTCGCTCTACGCCCTGTTCCTGGGGGACGCGGGGGTGACCGGCATGCGCATGGCGGTGGACCTGGGCCTCCGGCGCGACGGTGGCGCGGAGCAGATCTACCTCGAGGTGGCGACCGGCGTCACCTTCTTCATCCTCCTGGGGCGCTACCTGGAGGCCCGGGCCAAGCAGCGCTCGGGAGCCGCCCTCCGGGCCCTGCTCGATCTCGGGGCCAAGCAGGTCAGCATCCTGCGTGACGGCGCCGAAGCGCGTCGGCCGGTCGAGGACCTCGTGGTCGACGACCGCTTCGTCGTGCGTCCCGGCGAGACGGTGGCCGCCGACGGCGTGGTCGAGGACGGCGTCTCCGCCATCGACGCCTCGCTGCTCACCGGCGAGAGCGTCCCCGTCGAGGTCGGGCCGGATGCCGCGCTCACCGGTGGCACCGTCAACGTGGGCGGCCGCCTGGTCGTCCGCGCCACCCGGGTCGGCGCCGACACCACCCTGGCCCGGATCGGCCGCCTGGTGACCGACGCCCAGAGCGGCAAGGCGCCCGTGCAAAGACTGGCCGACCGAGTGGCGGCGGTCTTCGTGCCGATCGTCATCGGCCTCTCCCTGGCCACGCTGGCCCTCTGGCTGGCGGTCGGCGATTCGCCGGAGGCCGCGTTCAGCGCCGCCGTGGCCGTCCTGATCATCGCCTGCCCGTGCGCCCTCGGCTTGGCCACGCCGACCGCGCTCCTGGTCGGCACCGGTCGGGGGGCCCAGCTGGGCATCCTGATCAAGGGTCCCGACGTCCTGGAGTCGACCCGCCAGGTCGACACGATCGTCCTGGACAAGACCGGCACCGTGACCAGCGGCGTGATGGCCCTGATTGACGTCGTGACCACGACAGAGACCGATCGGGTCGAGGCCCTGCGCCTCGTGGGCGCCCTGGAAGGGGCCAGCGAGCACCCGCTGGGCCGAGCCATCGCCGACGGGGCCGAGGCCGCGGTCGGTGCGCTGCCCGCGGTCGTCGACTTCCACAGCACCCCGGGCCTCGGGGTCCGCGGCACCGTCGACGGTCGGTCGGTCGTGGTCGGCCGGGCGGACCACGTGCTCGACGCCGGGAGCACGGTGCCGGACCAGTTGGCCCGGGCCCAGGAGGAGGCGGAGGCGGCGGGCCGGACGTCGGTTCTCGCCGGTTGGGACGGCGCGATCCGGGCCGTGCTCGTCGTGGCCGACACGGTGAAGCCGACCTCGGCCGCCGCCGTCCGTGCGCTCCGCGAGCTGGGCCTGCACCCGATCCTGCTCACCGGTGACAATGACCGCGCCGCTCGCACGGTGGCCGATGCCGTCGGCGTCGACGAGGTGGTGGCCGGTGTCCTGCCCGAGGGCAAGGTCGCCGCCGTCCGCCGGCTCCAGGCCGAGGGCCGGGTGGTGGCCATGGTGGGCGACGGCGTGAACGACGCCGCGGCACTGGCCCAGGCCGACCTCGGCCTGGCCATGGGCACGGGCACCGACGTGGCCATCGAGGCCGGGGACATCACGCTGGTGCGAGGAGACCTGCAGTCGGCGGCCGATGCCATCCGGCTGTCCCGGCGCACCCTGCGCACGATCAAGGGCAACCTCTTCTGGGCCTTCGCCTACAACGTGGTCGGCCTGCCCCTCGCCGCCGCCGGACTGCTCGACCCCCTCCTGGCCGGCGCCGCCATGGCCGCCTCCAGCGTGTTCGTCGTGTCCAACAGCCTGCGGCTCCGCCGCTTCGCCCCTTCCGGAGGTTCCTCACATGCCCGGGTATGAGATGGAGAAGGACCAGATCGCGGCTCGACTGGCTCGCATCGAAGGTCAGGTGCGAGGGATCGCCCGCATGGTCGACGAAGACCGGTATTGCATCGACGTGCTCGACCAAGTGGCGTCGGTCACGAAGGCCCTGCAGTCCGTCGCCATCGGACTGGTCCACGAGCACCTCGCCCACTGCGTCACCGACGCCGTGGGGGAGAGCGAGGTCGCGGGCCAGGAGAAGATCGAGGAGGCCACGAAGGCCATCGCCCGCCTCGTCCGCTAGCTCGACTTCGGCCGGGGCCAGCGGACGCTGATGAGGATGGTCGCCCCCACCGCCGTCACGGCGGCGGCGACGGCAATGGCCCCGACGGCGGCCGGCGGGAGCCCACCCTTGCTGTCCTCGGCCGAGGGCACCGGTTGGTTGCCGGCTCCGCCTTGCGCGGCCTGCGTCACGGCCGTGGCGGCGTCGACGGTGCCCGCGCCCAGCGCGGGATCACCCTCCGGGTTCCGTGCTGTGCCGACGAGGAGGTCGGCGACCTCCACCGGGGTGCGGCCTTCGGCCACCAGCAGCGCGGCGGTCCCGGCGACGAGGGCGGTGGCCGCGGCGGCGCCGTCCCGGGTCTCGTAGCCGTCGGTCCCGTCGGGGAAGAGGGTCGTCGGCGCGACGGGGACCGTGGAGAGGGCGCCGTCGCCCGGGGCGCTCACCACCCGGGGATCGACGGTGGCGCCGGTGCCGTCGCCGACCAGGACCACGGGGACGTCATCGGGCAGGTCGACCCCGGTCGGCAACCCGGCCACGACCACGCTCCCGGCGTTGACGGCCGCGCGCAGCGCTCGCTGCACCGTCTCGTCACCGAGGTGGGCCAGGAGGTCGGGGTCGCCGCCCAGGGTCAGGGCGATCACCCCGGCGCGCTCGCCGGCGGCCCACGCGATGCCCGAGGCCAGGGTCGCCGGGCTGCCGACCCCGTGGTCGTCGAGGACCCGCACGGGCAGGACCATCGCGTCCGGGGCGGCGCCGGCGATGCCCTTGCCGTTGTCGGTCACGGCCGCGGCGAGGCCGGCGGCGTGGGTGCCCGAACCGAAGCCGTCGGCGGGCGTGTCGTCGTCGTCGACGACGTCCCGGCCGGGGAGGAGGTGGTCGGCGAGGTCGGGGTGGTCGACGTCGACGCCGGAGTCGAGAACGGCGATGGTGACGCCCTCACCGGTGGAGGTGGGCCAGGCCTCGGGCAGGGACAGGGCGGGGAGACCGGGCTGTTGGTCGAGCAGCGGGTCGTCGGTGGCGGGGGACTGGGCCGCGAGCGGGGAGGCCGCGAGGCCGAGGGCCGTCGCCGTCAGCAGCAGCTGACGGACGGGCCTCAGGCGGCGCGGGAGATGATGGCCTCGACGGCCAGCGCCTTGTTGGTGTCCTCGGAGCGGAGGCCGGAGAGCACCTGCTCCCAGGCCAGCTCCCGGGCCAGCCACTGCAGGGCGTGCCGAGACTCCTTGGTCTTCGTGATTTCGTTCACAAAGGGAGTATCGGCTGGTACTTGCAGGTTCTGCACCTTTTGGGCCCGTGACGTGGGTCACAGGATCGGTAGCCGCGATCAGCGCCGTCGCCGCCAGAGGACGATGGCGAGCACGGCCACCCCGGCGGCCACGGCCAGCACCCTGGGATCGGGGCCGGTGGCGGCCGGTGGGGTCACCCGGGGCGAGGTCACGGGGACGGGCCGGTCGGCCGCCGTCGGAGACGGTCGGGCGGTAGTCCGGGCAGTCGGGGCGGCCGGCGCCGCCAGCAGGTCGTCCACGGGGGCCGGACGGTCGGTCGCGGCCGGCGAGTGGGTGCGCTTGGCCTTCGGGTCGTAGCCGGCCATCAGCTCGTGCCTCCCAGGAGTCGCTCGAGGACACCGTCGAACTCGTCACGGGCCTCGCCCGCTCCGGCTCGCGAGCCCAGCTCGGAGAGGGGCAGGGACTGGGCGGCGGCCTCGGCCACCGCGGCCCGCAGGCGGACCGGGCCGGCGGCCAGCGGACCGAACTGTTCCTCCAGCTGGCCCTGCCAGTAGGTGGCGTCCCGGGTCCGGCCCAGGCGGTTGATGAGCACGGCGGCCACCTCGAGGTCGGGTCGGCGCAGGTCACGCACGCGGGCGACGGTGCGCAGCATCTGCTCCACCCCGTCCGACGCCCAGGCGGCCGGCTCGGTGACGATCAGCACCCGGTCGGCGGCCACCAGGCCGTTGACGGTGAGCAGGCCGAGGCTGGGCGGGCAGTCCACCAGGACCAGGTCGTACCCCGAGGCCACGCCGTCCAGGGCGTGGCGCAACCGGTCCTGGGCCCCGATGGGGTCGGTGGCCAGCTGCGGCTCCCGGGCCGCCAGCGCCGGCGAGCTGGGGGCGACGGCGGGCGCGGGCCCGACCCCGTTGGGCCAGCCCGAGACGGTCACGACGTCGGCCAACGCGCCCATCCGGTCACCGGCCAGCGCATCGTCCACGGTGCGGGCGGGGTCGGCCACGCCCAGGCCGCTGGTGGCGTTGGCCTGCGGATCGAGATCGACGACCAGCACCGCCAGGCCGCGGCGGGCGGCGGCGTCGGCGATGCCGAGGGTCACAGTGGTCTTGCCCACCCCACCCTTCTGGTTCGCGACGGCGACGACAGCCATGGGGGGACGGTACTCGGGCGATCGCGACGGGACCGGGAGCCGGGCCGGGCCGCCGCCCGTCGAGATCTACGCTGCGGTCCGATGCGGGGGATCGTGGGGGGTCTGCTCGCCGTGGCCCTCTTGGCTTCGGCCTGCTCGGGCGACGACGGGGGTGGGTCGGGGACGGCCGCGGGGGCGGGCGCACCGATCGACGCCTGTGACTGGCCGATGTGGGGGTACTCGCCGGAGCGGACGTTCGCCACCGCGTGTGAGACGGCGCTGAGCGCGGCCACGGTGGGTGACCTGGAGCGGGTCTGGTTCCACGCCACCGACGACGTGGTCACCGCCACCCCGGCCGTCGTCGACGACACCGTGTACGTGGGGGACTGGGCCGGCGTGGTCTACGGCCTGGACCGGGAGAGTGGCGAGGAGCGCTGGCGGTTCCAGACCGACGAGCACCGCAACGTGTACGCCGGCCAGATCGTGTCCAGCCCCGCGGTGGCCGACCTCGGCGGCGAGCGCATCGTGTTCATCGGGGCGGGCAAGACCCTTTACGCCCTGGACGCCGTCGACGGCGACGAACGGTGGCGGCACGAGTTGGGCGAGGCGGGCAACGTCGACGAGCCCACCGAGATCGAGTCCTCGCCGGTGGTCGTGGGTGACACCGTGATCGTGGGCTATGACGTGCACAACACACCCGGCTACCGGGCCGGCCTGGTGGCCTTTGCCGCCACCACGGGCGAGCTCCTCTGGGATTTCGACCCCGATGCCGCGGGCGGCCGGGCCGGAGCGGGCACGGGATGTGTGGACGTTTGGTCGTCACCGTCGGTCGACGAGCCCCGGGGCCTCGTCTTCGCCGCCACCGGGAACTGCCCCACGTCGCCCGACGGTTGGGGCGACCACACCGAGGCCATCTTCGCCCTCGACCTCGAGACCGGCGAGCCCGTCTGGGCCTACCAGCCCCACGCGCCCAACAACGACGATCTGGACTTCGCCGGCTCGCCCAACCTGTTCCGCGTCGGGGACCAGGACGTGGTCGGGCTGGGTAACAAGGACGGCCGCTACTACGTGGTCGACCGGGCGACCGGCGAGCCCGTCTGGCAGGTCGAAGCCACTCAGCCCGGGCTCGAGCAGCCCGGGTCCAACTTCTCGACCGGGGGCTTCATCGGGGCCACGGCCGTGAGCGACGGCGTCGTCGCCGGCGGGACCGGCGTCGGGCCCTGCCCCTGTGCCCACGGCATCGAGGCGGCGACGGGGGAGATCCTCTGGCAGAACGAGGAGCCGACCAACACCTACGCCTCCGCGGCCGTGGCCGACGGCGTGCTCTTCCTCGGCGGCAACGACTTCACCCTGCGGGCCCTCGACCTGACCACAGGGGAGATCCTGTGGTCCGAGGAGATGCAGGGGGCGGTGTCGGGCGGGTCGGCGGTGAGCGGTGACGACCTCTTCGCCGTGGCCGGCATCCGCGAGCCGGGCCTGGACGAGCCCTCCGAGACCAGCGGCGTCTACCGCTTCTCCCTCGGCGCCGGCGACGGGTCCACGACGACATCGACGACCGTGGCGCCCGACGGCGATGCCGTGACCGCGCTGTCACCGCGGCAGCTGTCCTGCACCGACGAGCCCTGCCTGGTCGACTTCGGGATCAACGATCCTCCGGCGGGCACGAACCCCGCGGTCTTCGTCCAGTTCACCGCCGACCCCCTGCGCATCGACGTCATCGGTCGGGACCTCGGTGCTCCGGACGACTGGGTCCGCCAGGGCTCGGCGGCCCATCAAGTGGGGGCCACTCGCTTCGGGGTCTTCCTCTCCGCGCGCGACGACGATCCGTTCGGCGGTGGGGGCCTGGTCTGCAGCTGGGCCGAAGGGGAGGACGGCTGCAGCGGCACCGCCATCCCCCGCTACGCGCCCTCGTACAACCGGCTGAGCGTGCTCGCCATCGTGGACGAGACGACCGAGCCGACCCTGTCCGACGGGGCCGATCGCCTCGTGCGGACGCTGAGCTTCGATCCGCCCCTCCGGGCGGTGGAACCGTGACGAGAGGGGAAGCACCATGACCGGCAGGACCATGAAGCGATGGATGGGGATTCTCCTGGCGCTGGTGCTGTTGGCCGCGGCCTGTAGCGACGACGACCGGGAGGACGCGCCGGCCCCACCGGACGACACCGAGGTCGCGTCCGGCGACCCGACGACCACGACGGTGGTCGACGACGGCCTGCCCGATGACGTGATCGTGTTGAACGGCCAGGGCAACAACCTGGACGCCTACAGCACGGGCGAGACGGTCGAGACCCAGCGGGTCATCAGCACCATCGCCGACGACCCGGACGGCCTCGACATCAACGCCCAGATCTGCTTCTTCCCCGACGGCTCCGGCCGGTTCATCGCCGGCGAGGACACGGGCCAGCCCACGCCCCCGGCGGGCTGGGGCATCTTCCAGCTCTCGGGCACCGGCGTGGGCGACCTCGAGGCGGAGGAGATCGGCAAGCTGACGCCGACCTACCAGGCCGGCGCCGATCCCGAGAACTACGGCTGCGGCGTGTTGTCCGACGGGCGCATGCTGACCACCGACCTCGGCGGCCAGGCGCCCGGCGACCCCGGCAACGGGCAGTTCATCGTCTGGTTCGGCGAGCCCGAGGGCACGGACCAGACCTACTGCAAGGTCGACGTCGAGCTGGCCACGGCCCAGAGCCTCCTGGTCGGCCCCGACGACGAGGTCTACGTCGTCTCGGCCCGTCCGCCCACCTCCGGGGTCTGGCGCTACACCGACCTACCGACCTCCGCCGATGCGGCCGGTGGCTGCGGGAGCACCGACGTCACGGGGGCGCCGATGGCCGGCGCCGTCACCCGGGAGCAGGTGCTGGCCCCGGGGCCGAACGACATCCTCTCGCCCGCCGGGATCGCCTTCAGCCCGAACGGGGGGTACTACCTGTCCAGCGTGATCACCGGTGTGATCAACGAGTACGACGCCGACTGGCAGTTCGTGCGCACCATCCTGGCCCCGCCCGAGGGGGAGGCCATCGGGGCGGACGCGTCGCTGTCGACGGGCACCCCGCTGGGCATCGGGGTCACCCCTGACGGCCAGGTCTGGTACGCCGACATCGGCATCGTCAACGACCCCGAAAACGGCTTCGGCCCCGGTGACGGCACCGGTCACGTCCGCCGCATCCTGTTCGTCGACGGTGAGCCCCAGCCCCCCGAGACCGTCGCCTCGGACCTGGCCTTCCCCGACGGCATCGGGGTCTACGTCCCCGGCGGCGCCGCCGGCGGAGGCGCCAACCCCGCCTGACCCGGAACGATCAGGCCACGATCAGACCGGGTTGGGGTCCGGGATGATCGGGGCCGGTTCCTCGTTGGGGTTCGGGTCGGGGATGATCGGGGCGGGCTCCGGGTTGGGGTCCGGATCGGGGATGACCGGCGCCGGCTCCTTCGGCCCATCGGGCCCGGGGTCAGGGATGGTCGTCATGGGCGTTCTCCTCGTCGCTTTCACCGCGTGGCTACCCGCTCGGACTGGGGGCCATTCGCCGCCGCGGGCTGTATAGCCGGCCGCAACTGCCGATGGATCAGGCGATGGCCCAGCCGCCGAAGACTGGGGCTTCGACCCGACGCGCCGGACGCGTCGCGTCGGTTGCCGCGTGCGTCGCTCTCCTCGGCGCGCTCGGCGCCGGTTGCTCCTCGCCCCCCGAGGAGGCGGCCGCACCGACCTCGGCTCCCCGCCAGCGGCCGATCGTCGCCCCCGAGCCCCTGCCCGACACCCGGTCCGTGTCCCTGGCCCCGGTGGCCGGGTCGCGGGCTGGGTTCGGCGTCGCCGTCCACGGTGGCGACCTCGCCATGGGCGGGTCGGTCGTGGGTCCCGATGGCCCCGTGGTCGGGGCCACGGTGCTCCTGGAGCGCTTCGTCGGTCGGAGCTCGGGTCGACTCGAGGTCCGGACCAATGCCGACGGCCGCTGGGTCGCCATCGACGTGTACGGCGGTCGCTACCGGATCCGGGCCTGGCGCAGCCCGGGCCTGGGGATGGCGGCCTCGGTCGTCTCGTTCATCGCCGCCGACGCCGAGGTCGACCTGGCGCTGACCGTCGATCGCTACGACGGTGCGGACGTCACCGGCGACGTCGACGACGCCGATCCCGAGGTCGGCGCCACCGCCGTCGTCACCGCCCTGGCCACCCGCCAGCAGGTCGACGGCCAGGGCATCATCACCACCGCGCCGGCGTCCGGGCGGGACGCACTGGTCACGCCCACCGGGCCCTGGACCCTGACCGGCCCCCCGGAGGCGGTCATCGACGACGCCGGTCGGGTGAGCTGGACGTTCACCTGCGCCGCGGCGGGCCCGGTCACCGCGTTGGTCGAGGCCCTCGGCACGGAGACCACGGTGTCCGCCACCTGCGTGCCCCCGCCCGTCGTGCTGCCCCCGCCGGTGGACACACCCGAGCCGGACTTCCCGATCGGGGGTTCGTTCACCCCACCGTTCGACGGGCCCGTGCCCGCCGGCACGTACACGATCATCGATGATCCCGGCACCTGCGTCCTGACCTACGAGGCCTGGACGGGTTCCGCCTGGGACCCGGCCCGCCGGACGGTCACCGGTACCGGCGTCGTGTCGATCCCGGACATCGCCCGGAACCTCGAAGCGCTGGGTGACTCCCCGGCCTGCACCTACGAGCGCACGACATGAAGCCGGCCAAGCGTCGTCGCCGCTGGTGGGCCATTCCCCGCATGACGGTGAAGATCGTCGTGCTGACGGCCTTCTTCGCGGCGATCGCCGTCCCCGCCGGCGCCGCCGCCGGGTTCTGGGCCCTGCTGAACGCCGACCTCCCCGGCAACCTCCCCGAGGACACCAACCCCCGGATCCGCTCCTACCCCAGCGTGGTGGTGGACGCCGACGGCAACGAGATCGCCGAGTTCCGGGCGTTCGAGCTCACCGTGCCCATCCGCTACCGCGACATCCCCCAGGTGGTGAAGGACGCCGTCGTCGCCATCGAGGACCAGCGCTTCTGGGAGCACAAGGGCGTCGACCCCGAGGGCCTGGTCCGGGCCGCGCTGGTCAACTTCGAGCAGGGCGAGGTCGTCCAGGGCGGCTCGACCATCACCCAGCAGTACGTCAAGAACACCTACACGACCGGTGAGCGCGACGTGGCCCGCAAGCTGCGGGAGGCGCTGATCGCCACCCGGCTCGAACGACAGCTGACCAAGGACGAGATCCTCTTTCGTTACTTGAACACGACCTACTTCGGTGACGGCGCCTACGGCATCGGCGCCGCCGCCCAGTCGTACTTCGGCAAGCCGGTCGCCGACCTCACCCTGTCCGAGGCCACGCTCCTGGCGGGCGCCATCGCCTCACCCGGCCGCTTCGGCCCCCGGGTCAACGCCGAGACGGCCGAGCGCCGGCGGCTCGCCGTCCTCCGGGCGATGCGGGACCAGGACCTGATCGGCCGGCACCAGTTCCTGGGCGCCCGCCGTCAGCACATCTGGTACGCCCCGCTCGGCCCCCCGCCGGGACCGGCGACGATCGTCCAGCCCCCGCCCCGGGGCGGGGCGTCGGCCTACCCCTACTTCGTGGACTACGTCCGTCGGGTGCTGGAGGAGCGCTACGGCCACCGTCAGCTCTACCGGGGTGGCCTGCGCATCGAGACCACCCTCGATCCCGGCCTGCAGGCCCAGGCCGAGGCGTCGGTGGCCGAGACGCTGAGTGGGACCAGTGCCCCGCTGGAGATGTCCCTGGTGTCGGTCGAGCCGGCCACCGGCCACGTCCGCGCCCTCGTCGGTGGGAGGGACTTCGACGCCAGCCAGGTCAACCTCGCCCTCGGCGGCTCCGCGGGCATGCAGCCCGGCTCGTCGTTCAAGACCTTCGTGCTGGCCACGGCCCTGGAGCACGGCATCGACCCGGAGACGATGTTCGACGCTCCGGCGTCCATGGACTTCCCGGGCTGTGACCCGAGTTGCACGATCAACAACTACGACTTCGAGGACCACGGGTCCCTGACCCTCCGCGCCGCCACCCATCAGTCGATCAACACCGTCTACGCCCAGCTCATCGACCGGCTCGGTCCGCAGGCCGTGGCCGAGATGGCCCAGCGCCTCGGGGTGTCGGCCATCGACCCGGCCCGGCCCTACGGCATCTCGCTGGCGCTGGGGGCCTACGAGGTCTCGCCCCTGGACATGGCCGCGGGGTACGCCACGCTGGCCAACCGGGGCCGGCGCCAACACGTCACGCCCATCCTGCGGGTCCTGGACCGCCGGGGCAACGTGCTCGAGGATCACCGGGCGCCCGAGGGGGAGCAGGTCATCGCTCCCGAGGTGGCCGACACCGTGTCCAACGTGCTCGAAGGCGTGATCGAGGGCGGTACCGGCGAGGCCGCCGACATCGGCCGGCCCGCGGCGGGCAAGACCGGCACCACCCAGGAGTACCGGGCCGCCTGGTTCGCCGGCTACACGCCCCAGCTCTCGACCGCGGTGTGGATGGGGTACAGCGACATCCCCCGACCGTTGGTCGGGATCAAGGGTGCGGGCAGCGTGAGCGGGGGGTCGTTCCCCGCTGAGACCTGGGCCCGGTACATGCGGGCGGCGATGGCCGCCCTGCCGGTCGTGGACTTCGTCGAGCCCGGCCCGCTGCCCGACGGCGCGCCCTACGGGGCCAGCCCGCCGCCCGTGGTCGAGGCCCCCGCGGCCCCAGCCCCCCCGCCCGCCCCGGTGCCCTTCGGGGCCAGCGCGGGTGAGCCGTTGCCGGCTGCCGTCATCCCCGATGACTGCGGCGGCCCCTGCACACGAGATCTGGTCCCCTGACCGGGAAGGACATGGCGATGCGACGAGAAGACCTGGGACGCACGACGGAGGATCCGCCGACGTTGGCGGACGCCCTGCGCGTGCCCGATCTCGAGGACGAAGAGCTGATCAAGAGCCTCTGGGACGACCTGGCCGACGCGCCGGTCGTCGAGCCTCCCGTGGCGCCGGGGGAGTCCTTCGTGGGGCCCGCGGCGGAGCCGTTCGCCGTGCCGGCGGCCGATCCGGCCACCGAGGACGAGCCCGACGGGGCCGACCTTGAGACCGAGCGCTACGTGCCCGAGGTCGAGGTCCCGCTCACCCGGCGCCAGGCCAAGCGGCGCCGCCGCGAGTTGAAGGACCTGAAGAAGGTCGAGAAGCTGAGGCTGCGCCGGCACCGGATCCTGCCCCGCACCGTGATCGGGATCGCCACGATGCTGCTGTTCTTCGGCCTCGGGATCGGCGTCGCCGGCGCCATCCTCTACGCCTACTACGACTGGCGCCTCTCCGAGAACGAGCAGCGGGTGGGCGAGCTGTCCGCCAGCCTCGAGGATCGCCTGCTCCAGGCCAACGAGGAGCTCGACCTGTCGGGCGCGAACGCCATCCAGGCCATCCGGCGTGAGGCTCGGCCGCTGCGGGCGTTGCTCGCAGAGGAGCGTGTCGTCGGCAACCTGACCGGTCGCCTCGACGGTTCGGTCTGGTTCGTCGAGACCCTCGACGAGAACGGCGCTCCCGCCGTCGGCTCGGCCTTCGTGGCCGCGTCGGGCGACACCGAGTCGCTGCTCGTCACCTCGTTCGGGGCCGTGGCTGCGGCCACGACGGAGCCGGCGCCCACCATCGGTGTCCGGTCCGGGGACGAGACGCTGGAGGCCACCCTCTACAACTGGGACCCCGAGCACGACCTGGCCCTGCTCGTCGTCCCCCGCGGGGGCCTCGAGCCGCTGCCGTGGGCCGACAACGACTCGTTGGCCCACATCGTGGGCGCGCGGGTCTGGGCGGCCGAGGGCATCGGGGGCAACGGGGTCAGCGTGAGCCCCGGCTCGGTCATCGACTCGTCCGACGTCGGCCTCCAGCACACCGCGGCCCTGAACCAGGCGTTCCGCGGGGGCCCGCTGGTGAATGGGCGGGGCGAGGTCGTGGGCATCGCGTCCATCGGCTACGCCCCGCTCAACTACGCGGGTGGCGACGTCAGCTTCGGCGTCCCCGTCCAGGCCGCCTGCGAGCGCATCCTCAACTGCACCGGCGACGTCCCCGGCGCGGGCTCGGACCGCTGATCCCCCGTTCCCGAACGAGCGGCGGTGTCAGGACTTCTTGAGCATGGAGAAGACGCCGCGGGCGATGGTGTTGAGCATGCTGCGGCCCTCGCGGCTCTTGAGGTAGTCGGTCACCGCGCTGGTGTCCGGCGCGTCGTGGCCCTTCGTCTTCTTCGGAACGGCCTTGCCCGCTTTCTTGGTCTTGGCGGGGGCGGTCGCGGTCGGCGAGGACACGCCCATCTTGGCGGCCAGCAGCTCGGTGGCCGACTCCCGGTCGATCTCCACGGCGTAGGTGGGCCACAGGGGTGACGCCTCGCCCGCCGCCTTGACCGTCGCGGGGTCGAGGGCACCGAGGAAGCTCGAGGGCGGCAGCATCTTGGTCCACACCACCGGGGTCGGGGCGCCCTTCTCGGACAGGATCGTCACGATCGCCTCGCCCGTGCCCAGCTCGGTGAGGGCCTTCTCCAGGTCGTAGTCCTCGGTCGTCGGGTACGTGGACACGGCCGCCTTCAGGGCCTTGGCGTCCCGCGGCGTGTGGGCCCGCAGGGCGTGCTGGATCCGGCTACCGAGCTGGGCCAGCACCACGTCGGGCACGTCGTCGGGGAGCTGGGTGACGAAGAAGACACCGATCCCCTTGGAACGAATCAGGCGGACGGTCTGGGCCACCTGGTCGAGGAACTCGTCACTGGCGTCGGCGAAGAGGAGGTGGGCCTCGTCAAAGAAGAAGACGAGCTTGGGCTGGTCGAGGTCGCCGACCTCGGGCAAGGTCTCGAACAGCGACGCCAGCAGCCACATGAGGAAGGTGGAGAAGAGCCTCGGCCGGTCCTGGACCGCGGGGAGCTCCAGGCAGCTGATGACGCCCCGCTCGCCCTGGAGGCGGAGCAGGTCGGTCACCGCGAACTCGGGCTCGCCGAAGAAGGCGTCGCCGCCCTGGCCCTCCAGCTCGCTGATCGAGCGCAGGAGGACGCCGGCGGTGGCCGAGGACACGCCGCCGATGGCCTTCAGGTCCGCCTTGCCCTCGTCGCCAGTGAGGAAGTGCAGGACCGTGCGCAGGTCGGCCAGGTCGAGCAGGGGCAGACCGTGCTCGTCGGCGTAGCGGAAGACCAGGGCCAGGGACGAGCGCTGGGTCTCGTTGGCTCCGAGCACCTTGGCCAGGAGCTCGGGGCCGAAGGCCGACACGGGGGCCCGGACGGGCACGCCGGGGCCCACGCCCCCCAACGAGAGGAAGGCGGTCGGACTGCCGTTCGGCGTCCACTCGATGCCCAGCTCGGTGGCCCGCCCGGTCAACCGGTCGTTGGGCTCGGCGGGGTGGGCGATGCCGCTGAGGTCGCCCTTCATGTCGGCCGCGAACACCGGCACGCCGATGGCCGAGAGCTGTTCGGCCATGACCTGGAGGGTGACCGTCTTGCCCGTCCCGGTGGCGCCCGCGATCAGCCCGTGGCGGTTGCACATGGCCGCCGGGATCTGGACCACGGCGTCGGGGTGGGTGGTGCCGTCGAGGACGCCGCGGCCCAGTCCGACCACCGCCCCCTCCGCGGCGTAGCCCTGGGTTATCCGGGCGGCGAAGTCGGACGGGGCGGTCGCATCGGGCATGGTCCCGCGATCGTAGGGGCCGCTCAGGTCCGTGTCCCGGCTGCGGCCTGGATCCCCTGCACACGCTCCGTGCACGTGCAACCGCGTGACGTGGTCAAGGGGCTAGACTGTGTCCATGACCCGCGTCGCCGGGGTCGCCTCCCCTCGCCAGGGGGCTCGCCCGTTCACCGTGGCCGTCGCCGTGACGGTCGTGCTCATGGCTCTCAGCGTGGTCGCCGCCCTCGGCTGGCGCAGCCAGCTCCAGGGCGACGGCCGCGAGCAGTTCGACCTGGACGCCACCGCGGCCCAACAGGTCGTCGCCCAGCGCCTACAGAGCACGGTCAACGTCCTCCAGGCCACCCGGTCCACCGTCGACGGCGATCCGTCGTCGGTCACCGCGGACGCCTTCGACCAGACCGTGGCCGCCGCGCTGTCCGCCGAGCTGCCGTCGCTGGCCTCGGTGGCATTGGTCGAGCGGGTGGCCGAGGAGGACATCGACCAACTGCAGGCTGATCGCGTCGCCGCCGGACTGAGCGACTTCGAGGTGCTCTCCGTCGACGAGGGTGGGGCGCCGCCCGCCATCGCCACCTTCGAGGCCAGCACCCGGGCCGCCCCGATCCTGTCCGGCTACGACCTCCGCGCCGTGCCCGCCCTGGCCGAGGTGCTCACTCCCGGCTCGAACGCGAACCACCACATCAGCCCCCGCCTGGAGGCCCTGCCCGAGGACGTCCTCGAGCTGCACCCCGACCTCGGCCAATCCGCCTTCGCCATGGTCATCCCGGCGGGACCCGGTTCCTGGGTCCTGGCCCTGCTGTCCGGCGACGAGCTGGCCGAGCAGGCCGCCGCGGTCGATGACGAGCTGGACGTGGCCCTCGCCGTCGGCGACTCGCCTGTTGGCGCCTCGACCGTCCGGGACGGTCGCGCCGTCGACCTGGATGCCGTGCCCTCCGATGCCCGGACGGTCCGCCCCTTCGACATCGACGGCGGTCCGCTGTTGGTCACGGTGGCCGACATCGACGGCCTCGCAGGGGGCGGCTGGCGCGAGCCGGGCCTGCTCCTCGGCGCCGGGCTCGCCCTCAGCATCCTCGTCGGCGCCCTGGTCCTGGTCCTGGCCCAGGGCCGGGCCGGCGCCCTCCGGGTCGCCTCGGAGGCCCAGCTCGCCCGGGACCGTTCCGAGGAGAACTTTCGGGCGGTGGTCCAGCACCTGTCCGATCTCGTCCTCGTGACCGACGCGTCGACCATGATCAGCTTCGTCACCCCGTCGGTCGCCCGCCTCCTCGGCCGTGAGGCGTCGTCCCTGCCCGGTGGGTTCCTCGGCGACCTGGTCCATCCCGACGACCGTGCGCTGCTGGCGGCGTTGACGTCACGGTCAGGGGTCTCCGAGAAGGGCCTGATCCGCTTCCGTCACAGCGACGGTTCGGACCGCAGCTTCGAGGTCGTGGTCGCCAATCGCCTCGAAGACCCGGCCATCGGTGGCCTGGTCCTCACCGCCCACGACGTGACCGATCGGGTCAAGCTCGAGGACCGGCTGGCCCACGAGGCCACCCACGACGACCTCACCGGCCTGCCGAACCGGGCCCTGATCCACGACCGCCTCGAGCACGCGCTCCTGCGAGCCGATCGGACCGGCGGCCGCGTGGCCGTGGTCTTCGGCGACCTCGACAGCTTCAAGCCCATCAACGACAAGTACGGCCACCTCATCGGTGACCGCCTGCTGCAGGGTGTCGCCCGGCGCATGCGGGGGGCGGCTCGGGCCATGGACACCGTAGGCCGCTACGGCGGCGACGAGTTCGTGGTCGTGTGCGAGGAGCTGGAGGACGAGGCGGGCGCCCGCCTGGCCGCCGAACGGCTCCACCAGGAGGTGGCTCGGCCCCTCGACGTCGACCTCACCATGCTCGACGTGGCCATGAGCCTCGGTGTGGCGCTGGCCGCGCCCGGCGAGAGCGCCGAGTCCGTCATGCACCGCGCCGACCAGGCCATGTACCGGGCCAAGGCAGAGCAGCGCATCACCTTCGCCGCCTGACCCCGTCCCGCCTCCCCGTCCTGGTGGCTGGATGGGGTGCCCCGCTGAGCGTCAGAGCCTGCGGAGCGAGCGCCCGGCCGTCCTGGTGACCGGATGGGGTGCTCCGCCACAGGCGGGAGCCAGCGGAGCGAGCGCCTGGCCGTCCTGGTGACCGGATGGGATGCCCGCCACGCGCGGGAGCCACCGGAACGGTGGTGGCGGGTCAGCTCTCGGGGTGATCGAGGTTGCTGACGACCACCGAGGCGGTGAGGGTCAGCCCGATGCCGGCGGCGAGGCCGAGCAACACCGCCAGCCAGAGAGGGCGGGTGTCCGGGGCTTCGGGCGCGGACGGCGCCAGGAAGGACCGCCCGTCGACAGACAGCCACGTGGCGTTGGGCAGCTCCGCCACCTCGTCGCGGCCGTCGGACGCGTCCGGGGCGTCGTCACCACTCAGGGGCGGGGCGCCGGTGTCGGGCCCGGTGTCGTCGGTCCCGCCTGCGGCCGGGGTCACGGGCGGGGCGCCGTTCTCGCCCGGGGGCGGCGGCGGCACGGTCGTCGTGGTCGTGGTCGTGGACTGGATCGGGGGCTCGGTGGTGGAGGGCGGGGGCGGCGTCGGCGCCGTCGTGGTCGTGGACTGGATCGGGGGCTCGGTGGTCGAAGGCGGCGGCGGGGGCGGCACCGTCGTCGTCGGCACCGTGGTGTCGGGCACGGTGGTGTCGGGCACGGTGGTGTCGGGCACGGTGGTGTCGGGCACGGTGGTGTCGGGCACGGTGGTGTCGGGCACCGTGGTGTCGGGCACGGTGGTGTCGGGCACCGTGGTGTCGACCACGGTGGTGGGCGGCTCGGTGACGGGGACCGTCGTGGTGGTCGGCCTCGGGTGGTGCTCGGCAGGTTGGGCGGCGGCGGCGGTGCCGACGAAGGTGCCGGCGACGGCGATCACGACCAGGGCCCACCGCGGGGGGCGGCTTCGGCGGGGCATGTCTCCACCATACCCCTTTTGAGCACAGGAAGTAACCACCCAACCACAGAGCGTGAGTGCGGTCGACAGAAGACCGCAAAGAGTGGCGACAAGACCACCGATCGTCGTTCGTGGCGACGCCATGTCAGTTGAACATCCGGTTGCGGCGGGGGAACTGCCTCGTGGCGGGCAGGTCGGGGACGACGACCGGTTCGGCCCGGGCGGCCTCGACGGGGGTGGGCTGGTCGCCGGGCGCGCGCTGGGGTGTCAAGGGCGATGTCACCGGCGCCGCGCCGGCCGGAGCGCTGACCGCGGCGCGGGCGGACCGGGTGAGGTCGCCGTAGATCAGCTCGTCGATCTGGCCCGGGCTGACCGGCTCGCTGAAGAAGCGGCCCAGGGCATTGTCGACGCCGAGCTGGCACAGGCGCTCGGCCTGGTCCTGAGCCTGCACGGCCTTGGCCACGGTGACGATGCCCAGCTCCCGGCACAGCGCTGTCAGGTGACGGACCACCGCGGTGTCCTCGGCGGACGCCATCACCGTCTCGATGAAGCTGTGGTCGATCTTGACCTGGTCCAGCTGGAAGCGGCGGAGCGTGGCCAGGGACGAGTTGGCCGCGCCGAGATCGTCGAGCGAGACGGCGACGCCGATGTCCTTGGTGCGGCGCAGGACCGACCAGAGGTCCTCGCGCTGGTCGGCCAGGCTGCGCTCGTTGACCTCGAGGATGACCCGGGTGGGGTCGGTGTCGGCGTCGTCGAGGGCGGTGGCGACCAGCTCGTTGAAGTCCGCCTGCAGGAGCTGGCGGCGGGAGAGGTTGGCCGTCACCCGGACGGGGCGGTGGCCGGGGAAGGTCCGAGCCCAGTAGGTGGCTTGACGGCACACCTCGTGGACGACCCAGGAGCCGACGGGCACGATGATCCCGGTCTGTTCCATGGCGGTGAGGAACTCGTCGGGCGCCACCATGCCGCGGCCCTCGTCGATCCAGCGCAGCAGCGCCTCGACCTCGACGACCTCGCCGGTCGTCAGTGAGAACACCGGCAGGTAGGTGACCTGGAAGTCACCCCGCTCCAGAGCGGTGCGCAGCCGGTGTTCCGCGGTAGCCGGCGTCAGCGCTTCGACCAGGGACTGCTCGAAGCGGACGAGCACGCCGGCACCGGTGGTGGTGGCCCGGTAGGTGGCCACCTCGGCGTCGCGCAGCATGTCATCGGCGTTGGTCGGGCGCCCGCCGGCGACGGCCAGGCCCATGCAGACGGGGACCCGCAACCGCTCGCCGTCGACCTCGTAGGGGTTGGCCAGCAGGCCCATGATCGTCTCGGCCAGCTCCTCGGCCGCGTGGGTGCCGGCCAGGTCGGGACGGACCACGGCGATGTCGGTGCCGCCGGCCCGGAACATCTGATCCTTCTCCAACAGGCAGGAGCGGGCCCGGGCGACCAGGGCCATGAGCAGCTCGTCACCGATCTCGCGCCCGTGGCTCTCGTTGATCCGGTCGATGCCCTCGGCGTGGATGACGAGGAGGGCGGTGTGGGACTGGACCTCGTTGGCGCGCGGGAGGTGGTGCTCCAGCCACGTGCGTAGCGCCCGGAGGTTGCGCAGCCCGGTGAGGGGGTCGCGCGTCTCCAGCTCCTCGACCTGGGTCCGCAGGCGGTGGATGGCGCGGTGGGCGGTCACGAGGTAGGCGCTGCTGGTCGTCGCGAAGCCGATGGCGGCGCCGATGGCTGCGCCGGCGACGTTGCCGGTGAGCGCCGTCCCCAGCCCCAGGGCCACGCCGGCGAGGGCGCCGACGGCACCGACCCCCACGGCGCGCAGCAGGTAGCTCAGCACGCTCGTGTCCTGCGTCTCCCTGCTGGCTGCGCTCATGTCTCGGCCCCGCATCGCGTCGTCGACCTCCCCGATTCTCCATCGGAGCGAGCGGCGGCGATGTGAGGCCGGGAAGACGGTCGGGACGGCTCAGTGGCGGGGCGAGTCCTCGGCGTTCAGGAGGCGGACAGCCGTCGTGCGCAGGATCTTCACCGCCACCTTGGGCGAGCGGTCCAGGAGGCTGTCGAACTCGGACTTGTGGAAGGCCCGCACCGACATCGGCGAGGTCGCCGTGACGGTCGCCGAGCGGTGACCGTGGACGAGCAGAGCCATCTCGCCGAAGAAGTCGCCCGGCCCGAAGGTGGCCAGCTCCTCGCCGTCGCGGGTCGCCACCGCGGTGCCGTCGAGGACGAGGAACGCCTCGCTGGCGGGGTCGCCCTGGCGGACGAGCTCCCGGTTCTCCTCGACGTCGACGTCCGTGCCGACCTCGGCCACCGCTTCGAGCTCGTGGCGGTCCAGGTCCGCGAACAGTGGCACGGCGGCCAGTCGCTGCAGGTAGTCGTCTCGACGCACCATTGGCCCCTCCAGATCCCCCCGAGTGGGCGCAGCGTAGCCCGGTGCCCCGATCGGGTCCGTGGCGCGGCCGTGGGATACGCTGCCCCGGATCTCGTAATGGCTTCGCAACATTCAGTCCGTCGTGACGCGCCCAGCGCCCTGTCCCCCGTCCGGGGCCTGGCCGCGGTGGCGGTGGTCGCCCTCGCTGCGGTCCTCGCGTTCTCCGCCCTGACGGCCGGGGCGGAGACCATGGTTCACCCGGGGCCGCCCTCCTTGGAGGGGGCCCAGAACGCTCTGGCGGACGCGCAGGCGGCCCGGGCCGATGCGATCCAGCGCCGGGCCGAGGGCCAGGCCGACCTCGCCGCCGCCCGCCAGGAGATCAGCGCTCTCGGCCTCGAGCAGGCGGCGCTGGCCCACGAGCTGGAGGTGGCCCGGCACCGGGTCCGGGTGGTCACGGTCCGGGCGTACACCGGTGGGGCGGGCGCCCGCGAGCTCGACGTCCTGATGGACGCCACCGACATCGGCGAGCACCTCTACCGCAGCGAGCTGATGACCGGGAACGTGGTCGACACGGAGCAGGCGATCGAGGAGTACCAGGCGTTGCGGGCCCAGGCCGATGACCACGTCGTCCTACTGGCCGAGCGGGTCGACGACCTCCAGGCCGGCATCGAGCAGGCCGGGGCCGACGTCGCCCTGGCCGCCGAGGACATCCGCCGGGCCGAGGTCGAGCTCAGCGCGGCCGAGGCGATGGACGGCGCCAGTCGGAGCGATCCGGGCGAAGGGGCGTGGAGCCGGCTGCGCTTCTGTGAGTCCGGTGGCGTGTACACGACCAACACGGGCAACGGGTTCTATGGCGCGTACCAGTTCGACCTCCGGACCTGGCAGACCATGGGGGGGACGGGGCGGCCCTCCACCGCCCCGTACTGGGAACAGGACATGCGGGCCAAGGCCCTCTTCCAGGTTCGGGGCGACCAGCCGTGGCCCATCTGCGGGCGATTCGTGGGCTAGCTCCGGGACGGCGGGGCCATGCCCCCTGTCGCCGCTGGACCCATGTTGTAACCTGTTTGTAATGAACGCCACCCACGTGTCGCCGGAGCGGGGCTCGACGGACCCCCGTTCGACCCGCCGGCTCGCGCTCGTGGCCGCCTGGGTCATGGCCGTCGCCGGGGCGGGCCTCCTGCTCCAGGCCCTCGTCTCCGGCGCCCGTTTCGAGTTGGTGGTCCTGGCCCTCGGCCTGGGAGCCGGCGCCGCCCTCATCGGCCTGCTCGTCCTCACCCCCGGCCTCTCCGTCACCCGCGACGACGACTGAGCCACCCCGGGCTCAGCCCGTGATCACGGCCTGGGCCTCCCGCACCCGGTAGGTCAGGGCGTCGGTGACGGGGATCGACGGGAGCTCGATCCAGGCGGTGCCGTCGATGCGGTAGTGGGGAACGAGGGCGAAGCCGGCCTCGACGGGGCGGGTGCCGTGCTCGGTGAACCCGTGGCGGATCGACGAGGGGTTCGGATAGGCCTCACCGAGGCCACCGGTGGTGGCCGAGCCGTCACCGAACGACCACGAGGCGGGGGTGGGGTCGATGCGGACGTCGACGCCGAATCCGAGGGCGTCGATGCGGTCGACGATCGGGCGCTGGTCGTAGCCGGTGGCCCAGAACCACGACTCGAGGCCGACCAGGCCCGAGGGCCGCGGGTTGGCGTGGACCGTGATGCGCGGGACCGGGACCTGGGCCACGTACTCCTCGACGAGGCGGCGGGCCTCGGCCGCGAGGTCGACCGTGTTGTCGGGTCCGACCCAGATGACCTCAACGCCGACACCGTCACAGGTGAGCAGGCCGAGGTAGGCGTCGGGCTGGTAGGGCGGGATGTCAGCGGGGGGCAGGGCACCTAGGGGAGCCGGGACGATGGCCCAGTCACACCCGGTGGGGTCGTCGCCCCCGCCCCGGGCGGTGGCGTGGACCCGGTCACTGCCCTGCCAGCGCACGATGGTGATGGTCACGCCCGACGGGTCCACCCCGCCGGTGACCGAGCCCCCGGCCCCACCGGCCGCCAGGGCCGCAGGGGCCGAGCCGATCAGCAGTCCCACCAGGGCGAACAGAACGCTCCATCTCTTGGACACCCTGCCAATCTATTTCAGATTATGTCAATGTCAACGGATGCTTTCTGATGTTGTCCCATCGCCGTCGGCATCGGCGTCGCCCGACGCCACCGACTCCGGCTTGGTGCGGCGCAGGTAGCGCAGGGGGCGGAGGAAGTCGACCCGGGCCCGGGGGCGGGCGGTGAGGGGGGTCTCGATGACCTCGTGGCGCCGCACGTAGGTGGAGACGAAGGCCTGCAACGTGGCCGCCGCGGGAAGGGCCAGCAGGGCGCCGATGGGCCCGAGGATGCTGGCCCCGGCGATGACCCCGCCGAAGGCGACGGCGGGGTGGATGTCCATCGTCTCGGCCTGGATCGGCGGGGCCAGCAGGTAGTTCTCGACCTGCTGGTACACGAGGATCACGGCCAGGACCCACAGGGCGTCGATGGGCTTGTCGATCAAGGCGATGACGATCGGCAGGGCCCCGGCGATGTAGGTCCCGATGGTGGGCACGAACTGGCTGATGAGGCCCACCCATATGGCCAGGGGCAGCGGGAAGGGGATGCCGATGATGGCGAACGCGATCCAGTGCACCAACGTGGAGAAGAAGGCGAGGATGCCCCGGCTGTAGATGTAGCCACCGGTCTTGTCGATGGCGATCTCCCACACCCGCAGGACCTCGACCTGACGGTCCGGCGGTAGCACGGAGAGGATCGCCCGACGCAGGCGTGGCCCGTCGGCGACCAGGTAGAAGGTGAAGAGGGCGATGGTGAGCATCTGGAACAGCACGGCGACCACGGTCGCCCCCGCGCTGACGATGTTGCCCCCCAGCTTCGCCGCGAACTCCTGCGCCGAGCCGCCCTCCTGGAACTCGGCGATCAGGTCCTCGAAGTCGACGTCCGCGTCGAAGGTGTCGTTGAACCAGTCCTCGGCGTCCTCGATGTAGCGGGGGGCCTCGTCGACGAAGTCGGTGACCTGGTTGACCAGGACCGCCCCCATGGCCCAGATGAAGATGGCGCCGGCGATGAGCAGGACGAACATCACCGTGAGGGTCGCTGCTCCCCGGCGCCATCCCCGCTCGGCCATCCAGTTGACCGCCGGCTCCAGCGCGAAGGACAAGAAGAGGGCGACGAGGAGCATCACCAGCAGGCCCCGGAGGCGCACCACCAGCCACCAGGCGACGACGATGGCCAGGCCGGTGCCGAAGAACCACAGGATCGCCCGGGGGATCCAAGGCGGCATGGCGTCGTCGCGCCGGAGCGCTGGGGGCGCCGGGTCGGCCATGGCCCGACCGTACCTGGTGCCGGGCGCTGGCCTCCGGAGGGTCAAGCGCGGTACAAATTCTGTTGTGTTCCCCCCTCACACCCGTCTCGGCCCTCGCTTCGTCGACGCCGTCGCCTGGGTCACCGAGCTCCACGCCGATCAGCCGGGCAAGGGTGGCCGCGACGTCCCCTTCGTCAGCCACCTCCTGGCGGTCGCCGCGCTCACCCTCGAGGACGGCGGCGACGAGACCGACGCCGTCATCGCCCTTTGCCACGACGCCGTCGAAGACCAGGGCGGGGACGTGGCGCTGGCGGAGGTCCGACGCCGCTTCGGCCAAGAGGTGGCCGACGCCGTGGCCCTCCTGTCCGACGGCCGAGGCGAGCCCCCGGTCCCGTGGCGGGAGCGGAAGGAGCGCCTGCTCGGCCAGCTCCGTGCCCCCGAGGCCACCGAGCGCGTCCTGCGGGTGGCGGCCGCCGACAAGCTCGACAACGCCCGGACCCTCCTGGCCGGGTTGGATCGCGAGGGGAGCCGAGCCTGGGAGTACCGGGAGGCGGCCCCCGAGGACTACCTCTGGTTCTACGGGTCGGTCGGGGAGCTCCTGGCCGAGCGGTACCCGGGCAGCGCGAACGTCGCCCTGCTCGAGCGGATCGTGGCCGAGCTGGCCGCCTGGGTCCCGCCCGATCAGCTGGCTCGACCGGCCTGATCCCCGGTCCGCAACAGGACCAGCAGCCCGCCCGTCACCACGGCTGCGCCCAGCCCGGCGAGGACCCAGTTCAGCCAGGGATCATCGGACCCCGTGGCGATGGTCGGCCCGGCCGCCAGCTCGCCCCGCGCCAGTCCCGCGGCCACCCGCGACGGGTGGTTGCCGCCGACGTCGATGGCCAGGTCACCGTCGAGGGCCGCCGCCGGAGCGTCGATGCGCAGGTAGCTCAGCCACGCCTCTTCGGGCACCCAGGCGCTGTGCCGGTCCGAGCGCAGGTCGTCGAGGAGCAGATCCGAAGCGGGCTCGGAGCGCTCGAGGCGCAGAGCTTCGGGCCCGAGGAGTGACGGCTTCTCGTCGGTCAGCAGGAAGACGTCGGCCTCGACCAACTCGGTCCCCGGCTTGTCCAGCCCCAGGATGTGGATCGGGACCCACGGGTCTTCGGTGGGGATGGCGAGGTGCACCGGGATGCCGTCGCCCTCGGTGAAGTCTTCGGCGGCCGCCAGATCGGCGTCGAAGCGGGCGGCCATGAAGTACGGCGAGCGCTCGGAGTAGAAGTCGAGCACCTCGGGGGCGTCGGCGGAGATGGTGAAGCCCTGTTCCTCGGCCCAGGCCGCCACCTCGGTACCGCCCCCCCGCACGATGGTCACGTCCAGGGCATCGATCTGCACGTGCTCGAGGACCTCGACGCGCTCGAGGGATGCACCCGCCGTGTCGGCGCTGTCGAACGCAACGGCCCGTGGCGGGGTGATCTCCTGCACCAGGCGCTGCAGGGTCCACCGCCCAGCCCGCTCCACCGTGGTGGGCTCGCCGGGCAGGGGGACGATGGAGCCGAAGGACTCCTCGGGGCTGGCGAAGGCGAAGCTGGTGACGTAGTGCTCCACCCCGTCCACATGGGCCGCCAGCGTGGTCGTGCGCAGGAGCTGCACGGCGCCGTTCGGGGCCACCAGCCCGCCGCAGGCGAACGCCGGCGCGGCCCAGGCGCCCACGAGGGCGAAGGTGGCGGCCAGGGTGGCGGTGACGGTTCGCAGGACAGGACGCATGACGGTCTCCCGGGTCGTGGTCGGGTGGTTGGACGACGCGGGACCTGCGCCCGGTTCCCGGACCGTCGGTGCTACAAACCTGGCCAGGATGGGTTCATCACTCCGGGACATCCCCGGCGCCGGTGGGGGCAAGAAGAAGGGCCGCCTCGGCAAGGTGGCCCGGGGCCCGGGCGGCAAGCCCTGGCTGCCGCCGAAGACGGCGGGCCCGCCCCGGGCGGCCAAAGCCCGCACCGGCCCGGCCCTGCGCTTCCAAGGCCCGCGGTGGGAGGTCGACCGCTTCAACCTGGTCCTCGGCCTGGCTTTCGTCGCCCTCTTCGTCGTCGGCGGCATCTGGCTCGTGCGGGCGAACCGGGTAACGGTCACCAGTGACTTCGAGGACGGCGGCGCCGTCCGGACCGCCGACATCCGGAGCCTGGTCATCGACGTGCGGATACAGCCGTCCAGCCGCATCGAGGACACCACGGTCCGCCTCGACGGCACCGACATCACCGACGACCTCGAGATCACCGACACGGGCTTCGTCTGGGGGCCACCCGAGGACATCATGGAGGAAGGCACCTACGAGCTGTCGGTCGATGTGCCGAAGGCGATCTTCGGGATCGAGACCTGGTCGATGACCTTCGGGGTGGACGACACGCCGCCCGTGCTCGACGTCCCGACCCCCGAGAGGGTCGGCATCGGTGACGAGCTCACCCTCTCCGGCACCGTGGACGAACGGGTGGACCTCACCGCCGAGGAGGAGCCGGTCGAGGTCGACGAGGACGGCCACTTCACCGTGACCTTCCCGCTACCGCCCGCGGGGTCCGTCGACTTCGTGGCCACGGATCTCGCCGGGAACGCGACCCCCCTGGCCGTGCCCGTGTCGGTGGCGCCGCCGTCCACCCACGGGCTGTACCTCTCGCCCGACGCCTGGGCCGACGAGTCGCTGCGGGACGGGGCTCTGGCCCTCCTGGACGACGGGCAGGTCGACACGGTCGTGCTCGACGTGAAGGACGAGTGCGGCGTGGTGCCTTTCGCTGCCGATGTGGATCTCGCCGGTGACGTGGGCGCGGTGGACGACCGCTATGACCTCGAGGACGCCATCGCCACCGTCCATGACCACGGCGGTCAGGTCATCGGCCGCCTCGTCACCTTCCGGGACCCTCTCCTGGCCCGGTGGGCCTGGGCCAACGGGCACGAGGACTGGGTCCTGCAGGACACGGCGAACGATCCCTGGCCGGTCTACGGCGACGGCGAGGGCTGCCCGGCGGCAGCCAATGCCGAACCGATCGCCGGTGGCTTCACCAACTACGCAAACCCCGACGTGTGGGACTACAACCTGGCCTTGGCCGAGGAGGTGGCCGGCCTGGGCGTCGACAACGTCCTGCTCGACGACGTCCGCCGACCCGACGGGGATCTCACCTTCCTCAATGCCGTGGGCAGCACGGGCACGAACGTGGAGACGCTGACCGCCTTCCTGGCCGAGGCCCAGGCCCGCGTGCGGGCCGAAGGGGCCTACCTCGGGGCCACGACGACGGGCATCTCGGTCCGCGACCCCTTGTTCTACGACCAGGACCTGGCGTCGATGGCGACCGCCGTTGACTACCTGGCCCCCGAGGTCTACCCGGAGACCTATTCGTCGGGCTACTTCAACCTCCCGGACCCGCAGACCGCTCCCGGTGATGCGGTGGAGGGCGCGGTCACCGAGGCGCAGGACCAGCTCGGCGACCGGCCCACCCCGATCGTCCCCTGGCTCCAGGACTACTCGGCCGACGTGCCCTATGGCGTCGCCGAGGTCCAGGCCCAGGTCGACGGGGCCGCGGCGGCCGGGTCCTGCTCCTGGATCGTCCGCGACACCGAGTTCACGTACACCGCGGGCGTCACGACAGCTTGTTGACGGGGTCGCCGACCCGCACCGTCCCCGCCTCGACGACCAGGGTGTTGATGCCCCGCAGGTTCAACTCCTTGCCCGGTCCGATGTTGACCCAGCGCCCGGCGTCGGGGCCGAAGCGTTCGATGAACTTGGCGCAGCCGGTGTGGGGGAGGGGGCTGACCTCGAGCACGGCGGAGCCGAGGCGCAGGCGGGTCCCGGCGGGCAGGTTGGCGCAACCCAGGTCCAGGTCGACGTAGAGCTGGTCGCCGGCCAGGGCCCGCCGGTCCGGGTCGTCGGCGATGAGGGCGGCGGCCCGGGCGTTCATCAGGGTCACCTGGCGCTCGACCTCGGCCGAGCCGTCCTCGGTGTGCCGGCTGCCCCGGGCCTGCCAGTTGTCGCCCACGAGGCCGACCGCGGGATCGAGGGTGGCTTCGGCCAGTTCCTCGCGTGCGC
Source organism: Acidimicrobiales bacterium (assembly GCA_036525535.1). Lineage (GTDB taxonomy): Bacteria > Actinomycetota > Acidimicrobiia > Acidimicrobiales > DATDAH01 > DATDAH01. The sequence continues at coordinate 13,748 of DATDAH010000157.1, read as the reverse complement.
CGGGGTCGGGTCGGGCCACGATCAGCACGACCTTGCCTCCGTCCTTCGGCGACCGACGGATGTCGTCCAGTCCGGCGTCGAGCTCTTCGGTCGTCAGATGGGCCACTCCGACAGCCTGCCCTTCCCGGTGGGGTGGAGCGAGGGAATTCAGCGGGGTTCGGGCATGCCGGTGGCGGCCATGTCCTCAGCCAGGGTCGCCCGGATGTGGTCGACGGTGGCCTGCCGGGCCCTGGCCTTGGTGTGGCCGACCGCGCCCCGCCGGAGCTGGGCCAGGCGACCGGCCTCGTCGCGGGCGGCGGCCTCCAGCTCGTCCGCACGGACGAGCCGGTCCAGGTAGCCGGCCTCGACTGCCCCGGCTGGGTCGAAGACCTGCCCCTGGACAGTGGCGGCGGTGAAGTGCCGGGGCGACAGGCGGTCCCGGGCCAGCTCCACGGCGAAGATGGGCAGGCCCATGCCGATGGCCACCTCGTTCAGGCCCAGCTTGAAGGGGCCGTCGGCCCCGATGCGGGTGTCGCTGGCCAGGAGCAGGAGGCTGCCCATCGCCAGGGCGTGGCCGGTGCAGGCGGCCACGGTCGCCAGGGGGCTGGCGTAGAGGCGGACCAACAGCTCGGCACCGGAGCGAACCAGGCCCTGCATCGCCTCCACGCCCGAGGTCATGACCGACAGGTCGAAGCCGGCCGAGAACTTGCCCTCGCGACCGATGATGAGCAGGGCGCCCGCCTCGGTCTCGGCCCGGGTCAGCGCCTCGTCGAGGGCGGCGACCGTGTCCGGCCCGAGGGCGTTGGCCTTGCCGTCGTCGAGGCGGAGGACGGCCACAGCGCCGTCGAGGTCGTACTGGAGGATGCTGCTCACCCGGCTGACGCTACCGAGCGGTGGCCACCGCCTCCGGATCGACGGCGTCGACATGGTCGGGCACGACGAGGCCCGTGCCCGCCGCTTTGGCCCGGTAGAGGGCCCGGTCGGCCCGGGCCATGAGGCGGTCCGGGGTCTCGCCCTCGCCGAGCCTCGCCACCCCGACCGAGCACGACGGCTGGCCACTCGCGCCCATGCGTTCGAGGACGGGGACGGCGTCGGCCAGCTGGCATCCGGGCAGGAGCACGACGAACTCGTCGCCCCCGACGCGGGCCAGCACGTCGGTCGCGCGGAGCACCCCCTGCCACTGGCCGGCCAGGGTCGCCAGGATGCCGTCACCGGCCTGGTGGCCGTGGGTGTCGTTGATCTCCTTGAAGTCGTCGACGTCGACGACGGCGAGGCAGAGTGACGAGCCGTCCCGTTCAGCCCGAGCGATCTCACGGGGCAGCAGGGCCTCGAAGGCCTGCCGGTTGGGCAGCCCGGTGAGCAGGTCGGTCGACGCCACCGCCCGCAGCTGGCGGGCCAGCCAACCCACCACCCCGGCAGCCACCGCCGACGAGCCGAGGATCATGATGAGGATCCCGACCGGTTGGTAGGTGTCGGTCACCGTCAGCACACCGGTCAGGCAGGCGGCGACGAGGGCGAAGTGACCGGCCGTCGCCGGCCAGTCGTAGAAGGCGGCGGCGTAGAGGACGACCCAGATGTAGAGGCTGGTCGTGGCCACCATGAGGCCGGGGTCGTCGCTGAGCAGGGCGCCCATGGACACGACGAGGGTGCCCCCCGCCAGGAGCACGTGGAGCCCCCAGCGGGGGATCCAGGTGCCGAAGCGGAGCAGGAGGATCGCGGTGGGGATGCCGATCGACGCCACCAGGGCCGCGGTCACCGTGTCGCGGGTCCGCTCCGGGGTCAGCACCGACGTGGTCAGGGCCATGGACGCCCCGGCGATGAAGAGGGCGGCCAGGGCCACGGTGCGGGCCTCGTGCGGGCCGGTCGTGTCCTTGGTCCGCAGGGCCCGGCCGAACCAGCGGTGGGCGGCCTTGGGGAGGCTCGGCCTCGCCCGCGCCCCGGTCGAGGTCGAGGTCGAGCCCGGGTCGGCGCGCTCGTCGGCGATGAGGTCCACCAGGCGGTCGGGCGTCAGCGGCGGGGCGAACAGGTAGCCCTGGCCCCGGTGGCAGCCCAGATCGAGGAGTGTGCGGGCCTGGCTCTCGGTCTCGATGCCCTCCGCCACCACGGTCAGGCCGAGGTCGTGGGCCAGGTCGATGATCCCGGCGGCGATGCGGCGGTCGTCGGCATGGGCGTCGTGACCGAGGCGTTGCACGAACGCCCGGTCGATCTTCACGATGTCGACGGGTAGCCGCCGGAGGTAGGCCAGCGAGGAGTAGCCGGTGCCGAAGTCGTCGACGGCGATGAGCACGCCCATGGCCCGCAGGCGTTCCAGCTGCCACAGGGCGTCGGAGCTCTCGGTCAGGATGGCGGTCTCGGTCAGCTCGAGCACGAGGCCGTCCGCCGGGATGCGATGGCGGCGCAGGGCCCGCTCGACCACGGCGGCCAGGTCACCGTCCTCGACCTGGTGGATCGACACGTTCACCGAGAGGCGGAACGGCCCGTCAGGATCGAGTTCCCCCCTGCGCCACACGGCGAACTGCCGGCAGGCCTCGTCGATCACCCACGCCCCCACGGGGTGGATCTCCCCCGAGGACTCACTCTGCGGGATGAACTGGTCGGGCATGACCCGGCCCCGGTCGGGATGCTCCCAGCGCACCAGGGCTTCGGCGGCGATCACCTCGCGTCCGCGCAGCGCCACGACGGGCTGGTACTCCAGCACCAGCTCGCCGCGATCGGCGGCTCCGGCCAGCTCGCTGCCGAGTCGGAGGCCCTCCAGCTCCTGGTGGGCCGACCGACGGGTGCGGCCGAGCACATGGGCGAAGAAGAGGCCCACGACGACGAAGAACACCGTCCGGGTCCCCCAGTCGCTGAACGTCTGGGCCTGCGCCGCGTCGACGTCGGCCGGGGTCAGGGGCCCGGCCAGGAGGCCCGCCGTCAGGCCGGCGGTGAGGACGCCCCAGGGGCCGAAGCGCCCACCGGCCAGGAGGACGGGGACGAAGAACCAGTGCGGGGCGACGTGGTCGGTGCCTCCGGTGGCCCAGGCCAGGAGGAGGGACCCCCAGAGCAACGCGGCGACCCAGGCCGCGCTCAGGGCGCGGCTGGTCCCCGGCCCGCCCTCCAGGAGGCGGAGGAGCCGGTCGTCGCCCTCAGGGGGCCGAGCGGGTACGGAGGAGACAGGGATGCCCTTCCCGTCGGCCGCACCCGCCCATTCTTGCGAGTCCCCCGCCGATCATTCCCGAGGCCCTACCTGGCGAATTCCGACAGGTAGGGCCTCGAGGTCGGCGGGGTGTCGACGGCCTGGGGATCAGGCGGTGAGGTCGCTCTGGACGGGGTGGCCGGCGAGGAAGCCGGTGACGTCGTTGGCGGGGTCGGGCACTGCCGTCTCGCAGTCCACGGCGCCCAGGTCCATGCCGGCGACCTCGGCCTCCGTGGCCACGGGGACCTCGAGCAGCTCGCCTTGCTCACCCGATGGACAAGTGGGCACGTTCAAGTTGGTGACGGCGGCGACGCCGTCGACCGGGTCGGCGGCCACCAGCTCGTCGCGGTGCTCTTCGATCCAGGCCAGCGCCAGTTCGGCCGCAGCGGGGTAATCGGGTTCGGGACCGCCGTTGACAAAGATGCCCTGGCTCACGGCCAGCGACGGGATGCCGGCCCGGCCGCCGGTGCGGGCGGCGCCGACCGTCCCCGACAGCTCGGTCAGGGGGCCGATGTTCTGGCCGTAGTTGATGCCGGTGACGACGAGGTGTGGTGGCTCGGCCATCGAAGCCAGTCCCTGCTCGACGGCGTCGGCGGGAAAGCCGTCGACCGCGGTCGCCGGGTAGCCCGAGAGCGTTGTCACCTCGCTGGTTGGCTGCTCGCCCGGCTCGGTGTTGTCACTGGTGCCGCTCCGGTCTTCCAGTGGGATCGAGACGGTGACCTCGACGTCCTCCAGCGTGACGAGGGCTTCGACCAGGGTGTCGAGGCCCTCGCCCACGCCCTCGTGGCCGTCGTCGTTGGACACGAGGATGCGGAAGGTCTCCGGTGCCGCCGTCGTGGTCGTGGTGGCCTCGGCCGGCGCCGCGGTGGTGTCCGACGCGGCATCGTCACCGCCACCCCCGTCGTCGCCGCCGCAGCCCGCCAGCACCAACACCGCGGCCAAAGCGGCCGCCGTCATCCGTCCCCGCATCGGTGTCGTCTCCCCCGAGTCGTGATCTGAGGGGGGTCAGTATCGTCGGCCGGGTGCGTGTCGCTCCATTCGCCCTCTTCGTCGCGGCCGCCACGATGGTCGTCGCGTGTGGTGACGACGGGGGTGGGGCGACCGACGCCGAGGCCGCGGCCGGCGCCTGCGGGGTGCTCGTGGCCTGGACCAACGACGTGGCCGAGATCGTCAACGACACCCAGGTGGCCATGCAGGACGGGGCTGACTTCCAGGCGCTCATGCTCGCCGCCATCGACGATGTGGTGGCCCGGACCGACGACCTGGGCACCGAGCTGGCCGCCGTGGCCTACCCCGACACCGAGGGGGGCGACGCCCTCGCCGAGGAGCTGGCGCGTGGCCAGGAGGCGGCGGCCGAGGACATTGCCGGCTTCCGGGAGGAGATCCTGGCCATCCCGGATCCCGACCCCGAGGGCCGGAACTTCCGGAAGGCCCAGCTGGTCGTGGAGTTGGAGAAGCCCCGGTCCCTGGTCAAGCCCGACGTGCAGGGTGACCTCGGCGACGAGGACCTCGAGGCCGCCATCGCGGCCGAGGACTCGTGCCGCTTCGTCACCCGCTCGCAGTAGGAGGCACCGATGAAGCTCTGGTCCCGACGCGAGGTGCTGGTGGCCGGAGCGGCAGCTGCGGTCGTGGCCGCCTGCGGGGGCGACGACAGCGGTACGGCGGACGCCCCGGCCACGGCACCCACCACCACGGCGCCGCCGGCGAGCACCGCCGCCCCGACCACAGGAGCGACGGGGGCGACGCTGACCGCGGCGGACTTCGACGGTCTCGGCACCTGCGCCTTGACGCCGGAGCAGACGGCGGGCCCGTTCCCGCTCGATGAGCAGTTCGAGCGCCGGGATCTCACCGAGGGCTACCCGGGGCATCGGCTCCACCTGGGCCTCCGGGTCGTGGACGCCGATTGCGCGCCGGTCGCGGGCGCCGCCGTCGAGGTGTGGCACACCGATGCCACCGGGGACTACTCGGCCTTCACCGACAATGGCGGGGGCAAGGACGAGGCCGAGGGGACCACGTTCCTGCGGGGCACCCAGACGGCGGGGGACGACGGGATCGTCGAGTTCACCACCATCTACCCGGGCTGGTACCGGGGCCGGGCCGTGCACATCCACGTCCGGGTCCACCGAGACGATGCCGTGGTCCTGACCAGCCAGGTCTACTTCGACGAGGCGTACACCGAGGCCGTCTTCGCCACGGGCGAGTACGCCGAGTTCGGGCCGCCGGACACCACCTGGGCGGCCGACGGGATCGCGGGTGACCCCCTGGCCGACGGGACGGCGCTGTCCCTGACCGCCGAGGGGGAGGGAACCCGGGGCCTGCTGAACCTGGGGGTGCGCTAGGCCGCGGCGGGGGCGTGCCCCGCAGGGGGACCCCCGGCTCCCGAGTGCGGTCACCGCGGCGCGGTACGGTCCGATCGATGGCGACCGTCGGCAGGGTGATCGGTACCGAGGACGCCACGCCGCTGGAGTTCTGGGTGGGAATCGGCCCCGACGCCTTCCTCCAGTTGGACGACGTCGTGGCCCTCGAGCGGGGGCTGCCCGACGGCCGGACGGTGAAGATCTACGGCATGGTCAGCCAGGTGCGGGCCCGGCACGAGGGGGCCTCGCTGGACAGTGACGTGTTCCTGATCGAGGAGGGGATCCTGCCCGCCGAGGTCAGCCGGGCGGCGCTGATCCAGTCCACCCGCTTCGAGCCCGAGGTCTTCGTCCCCCCGCTCCCGGGCACCGCGGTCGACCGGGCTCAGGGCGTGGCCCGGGACCAGGCCCTGTTCTTCGATCAGATGGACCGGCAGTTGCCCGCCGGGTTGTCCCGGGACGACGAGCCGCTCTACCTGGACCTCGACTTCCTTGACGGGACCAAGGGCGCCCACGTCAACATCAGCGGCGTATCGGGCGTGGCCACCAAGACCAGCTACGCCACCTTCCTGCTCTACAGCCTCTTCCACTCCGGTGTCCTGGGGAGCGAGGCGGTCAACACCAAAGCCCTGATCTTCAACGTGAAGGGCGAAGACCTCCTCTTCCTCGACCACGAGAACACCCAGCTGGCCGACGAGGAGCGGGCCAAGTACACCCACCTCGACCTGCCCGTCGGGGCCTTCCGCAGCATGGCCGTCTGGGCCCCGCCCCGGCGCGACGACCCGTCCGCTACGCCCGATGTCGCCGGCCGCCACGGTGGGGTCACCTCCTTCTTCTGGACGCTGGAGCAGTTCTGCCAGGACGAGCTGCTGCCCTTCCTTTTCGCCGACGCCGAGGACGACCGCCAGCAGTACACGATGGTCGTGCACAACGTGACCGCCCGGCTGGCCGCCGACGCCCAGGCCGCGGGGGAGGGGGCGGTGCGCATCGAAGGCGACACCGCCCGCACGTTCCGCGAGCTGGTCGAGATCATCTCGAGCCGGGTCCAAGACGAGGGCGAGGCCGACCGCTGGGCCGGTCGGGCCATCGGGGCGGGCACCGTCAACGCCTTCATCCGCCGCCTCCACGGCTCCATCCGCCACCTGGACCGGCTGATCCGGGCCGATCAGCCCGACGGCGCGGCCCACCTCGTGAACGACGAGGCCCAGGTCACCGTCGTCGACCTCCACAACCTGAACGACCGGGCCAAGCGCTTCGTCGTCGGCGTCGTCCTGCGCCGGGCCTTCGACAAGAAGGAGCGCCAAGGCACCGCCCGCCCGCTGCAGTTCGTGGTCCTGGACGAGCTCAACAAGTACGCGCCACGCGAGGGGTCCAGCCCCATCAAGGAGATCCTCCTGGACGTGGCCGAACGGGGCCGCTCGCTCGGGATCATCCTCATCGGCGCCCAGCAGACGGCCAGCGAGGTCGAGCGACGCATCGTGGCCAACTGCGCCATCCGGGTCGTCGGTCGCCTCGACCCGGCCGAGGCCGGGCGGGGCGAGTACGGCTTCCTGCCCCCGGTACAGCGGGACCGGGCCACGATCATCAAGCCGGGCACGATGCTGGTGGCCCAGCCCCACCTGCCGGTGCCGCTGGTGACCCGGTTCCCGTTCCCCGCCTGGGCCACGCGTTCGGCCGAGGCCGGGGTGAACCCGCACGCCACCAACCAGCCCGACGACCCCTTCGAAGGGCTCTGAGGTCCGGTGAAGCTGCTCCACACCAGCGACTGGCACGTCGGCAAGGCCATGCGGGGCCAGAGCCGGGCCGACGAGCACGAGGCCGTGCTGACCGAGATCACCGCGGTGGCTGCCGCCGAAGCGGTCGACCTGGTCCTGGTCACGGGAGACCTGTTCGAGACCTCGGCCCCCGCACCGGAGTCGGAGGCCATCGTCTACCGCCACCTCCTGGGCCTCGCCGCCACCGGGGCCAAGGTCGTGGTCATCGCCGGCAACCACGACAACCCTCGCCGCCTGGCCGCGGTCACGCCCCTGCTGGCGCTGGGTCAGGTCACGCTGCTGGCCGAGCCGGCGAAGGCCGACGCCGGCGGGGTGGTCCGCTTCGAGACGGCGGGCGGCGAGACGGTCAACCTGGCCCTGCTGCCCTTCGTGTCCCAGCGGGGGATCGTCAAGGCGGACGACCTGATGGCGGGCCAGGCCGTCGACCACTCAGCCACCTACGCCGAACGCCTGCGCCGCCTGGTCGAGCACTTGACCGACGGCCTCGACGGCGAGGACGCCGTGAACCTGCTGGCCGCACACGCCATGGTCAGCGGCGGCGTCATGGGCGGGGGTGAGCGCCAGGCCCACACGATCTTCCAGTACGAGCTGCCCGGTGCGGCCTTCCCCGGCTCGCTGCACTACGCCGCCCTCGGCCACCTCCACCGGACCCAGGCGGTGGCGGGTGCGGCCTGCCCGGCCTGGTACGCCGGGTCCCCGCTGGCCCTCGACTTCGGCGAGGAGACCGATCGCAAGGCCGTGCTGGTCGTCGAGGCGGAGCCGGGTGGCCCCGCCACCGTGCGGCCGGTCCCGCTCGAGTCGGGTCGCGCCCTGCGCACGTTGCGGGGGTCCTTCACCGACCTCCGGGAGCTGGCGAGCGACGTCGGCGACGCCTGGCTGCGGGTCGAGGTCGACGAGCCCGCTCGAGCCGGCCTGGCGGAGGAGGTGCGCGAGCTCCTCCCCCACGCCGTACAGGTGTCGGCCCGGCGCGCCGAAGCCGCCGAGGGCGGTACCCGTGCTCCCCGGCTGGGCCGTTCGCCCGACGAGCTCTTCGCCGAGTACCTGGCCGAGCAGGACGTGGGGGACGAACGGCTGCTGGCTCTCTTCCGGGAGCTGCACGACGAGCTCAGCGACTCGGGGAGTGCCGATGCGGCCTGAGCGCCTGGAGGTGGAGGGCTTCACCGCGTTCCGGGAGACGGTCGCGGTCGACTTCGACGGGACCGACCTCTTCGCCTTCACCGGACCGACGGGCTCAGGCAAGTCGAGCTTGATCGACGCCATGACCTTCGCCCTCTACGGCTCGATCCCGCGCTTGGACAAGAAGGCCGTCGCGCCGGTCATCAGCCAGGGCCTGCTCCAGGCCCGGGTCCGGCTCGACTTCACGGTTGGCGACGTCGGGTACACGGCGGTCCGGGTCGTCCGGGCCACCAGCGCGGGCGGCGCCACCACCAAGGAAGCCCGGCTGGAGCGGCGGGACGCCGACGGCGCGGTCGAGACGATCGCCGGTGACGCCAAGGCTCTCACCACCCAGATCGAGGATCTCCTTGGGCTCTCCTTCGAGCACTTCTGCACGTGCGTGGTGCTGCCCCAGGGGGAGTTCGCCGCTCTCCTCCACGCCGAGCCCCGTAAGCGTCAGGACATGCTCCTCGCCCTCCTCGATCTCGGCCTCTACGAGGTCATGGGTCAGGCCGCCCGCTCCCGGGCCACGGCGGCCGCGGCCCAGGTCGAGGTCCTCGACCGTCAGGTGGCCGAGCTGGCCGACGCCTCCGAGGAGACCCTCGAGGAGGCCGAACGCCGGGTGGGCGTGCTCGACCGTCTCGTCGAGCGCATCGACGAGGCCCGTCCCCGGTTGGAGGAGCTGGTGACGGTCATCGCCGCGGCGAAGGCCGAGGCCGAGGAGGCCGCCCGCCGCGTCGCCACCCTCACCGACCTCGCCGTGCCCGACGACGTCGCCCGGCTGGCGGCCAAGGCCGACGCCGCCCGCAAGGAGCTCGACCAGGCCCGCAAGGACCACGAGGTGGCGGCCGCCTTCCTCGAGCAGGCCGAAGCCGCGACCGGCGACCTACCCGACCGGGTGGCCCTGCGGGAGCGCCTGACCCTGTTGGCCCGACGGGCCGAGCAGGCCGAGCGCATGCGGACCGGCGCGACCCTGGAGGGCGAACGGACCGAGGTGTTGGCCGCCACGGTGGCCGTCCGTGAAGAAGCCGACGCCGACTACGCCGAGGCCCAGGTCGCGGTGGTCACGGCCAAGGACCGGGACCGGGCGGCCGCCATCGCCCGGGACTTGGTGGCGGGCGCGCCCTGTCCCGTGTGCCGCCAAGTCGTGCACGACGTGCCGTCGCACAGCGACGCCCCGGATCTGACCGCAGCCGAGAAGGCCCTGGCCGACACCACCAAGGCGATGCGGACCGCTCATGACGCCGAGCGGGACGCCCAGCGGGAGCTGGACAAGGTGACCGCGCTGCTGACGGAGGTCCGCCAGACCGTGACCGATCTCGACGAGCAGTTGGGCGAGGGCCTCGACCAGGTCGCCATCGACGCCGCCCTGGTCGACCTCGACCGACGGGAGGCCGACCTGCGCACCGCCCGCGAGACGGAGAAGCAGCGCCGCCGGGACCTGGAGGGGGCCGAGCGCCGCGCCGTCACCCTGGCCGACGACGAGAAGGCGCTCTGGGTCCGTTTCGACGAGGCTCGCGACGCCTTGGTCGCCCTCGGCCCCCCGGCCGCCGCCCGGGAAGATCTTGGGGCCGCGTGGGGTGTCCTGGTCGCCTGGGCCGACGAGGCCCGGCCCGCCCATGAGGTCCAGGCGGCCGAGGCCCGGGCCCGGGTCGAGCAGTCCGAGACCGAGCGCACGGCCATCGAGGACCGCATCCGCGAGACGTGCGCCGAGCTGGACGTCACGGTGGGCGACCGGACCCCCCGGGACGCGGCCACCGAGGCTCGGGAGCGGGCCCGCACCCGCGCCGAAGGGCTGGCCAAGGACCGTCAGCGGGCCGTCGAGCTGGAGGCGCAGCGCCGCGGCCTGGTCGAACGACGGCAGGTGGCCGAGGAACTGGGTCGCCACCTCCGAGCCGACCGCTTCGAGAAGTGGATCCTGGATGAGGCCCTCCAGCGCCTGGTCGAGGGCGCCGCGGACATGCTGCGCGAGCTGTCGTCGGGGGCCTACTCGCTCACCTTGGACGCCGGTGGGGCGAACTTCGCCGTCGTGGACCACGCCAACGCCGACGCCGTGCGGGGGGCCAAGACGCTGTCCGGCGGCGAGACGTTCCTGGCGTCGCTGGCGCTGGCGCTGGCTCTGGCCGACCAGGTTGCCGACCTGGCTGCCGGCGGCAGCGCCCGCCTCGAGTCGATCTTCTGCGACGAAGGCTTCGGTTCCCTGGACCTCGACACGCTGGACATCGTGGCCACGGCCCTGGAGGAGCTGGGGGCGTCGGGCCGGATGGTCGGGGTGGTCAGCCACGTCCGCGAGTTGGCCGAGCGCCTACCCGTTCGCTTCGAGGTCCGCAAGGGCCCCACCACGAGCACGGTCACCCGGGTCGACGCGTGACCCCAAAGTGCGAACTTGCGTGGGTCACACCACAGATCCGTAGTGCGATCGACGCAAGTTCGAGGTCGACGTGAGGCTGGCGGTCGAGCCTTGGGCGCCGGAGTACGGGTCGCCGACCGAGGAGGGAGGGTTCACGCCCCAGGACCCGCCCGTGCTGGATCTCGAGCTCGCCCCCCGGGACTGGGAACCGATGTCCCCGGGCGGTGCGCCGGTCGGCACCGTCTACTTCGTCGACGGCGTCCAGCGCATCGAGGCCAGCGTCGTGGTCACGCTGGACTCCGGCGAGGCCCGCCGGGGCCGCTGCGTCTCCTACGGCGCGGGGGTCGTGCGTTGCGACGGCCGGGCCACCGTCGTGGAGGCCCAGGCTCGCCACGAGTTCCTGGCCCCGGACAAGGCGGCACAGGACATTCCCACCCGCCACGGCACCTTCACCCACTACGGGGTCACCTCGGACGACTCGGGGGTCCTGGCCAAGGCCCTTCACGACCGGATGGCCGACCTCGAGGCCGAGGTGGCTCGGTCCGCGGCCCCCGGCGCCGACGACCTGCTCATCACCGACGGTCCGTTGAGCGGCCGCCGGCACGGGGTCAAGCACGCCGTCGGCTACGTCAAGACCCACCCTGTGGCCTACCTGCCCGAGGATCTGTCCCAGCGCGTCGTCACCGCGCTCCTCCCGGGCCAGCGCACGCCGGTCTTCCGCCTCGGGGCCGGCCGCCCGGCCTGGTACGTCCGCCTGCCCACGCCGATCGACCACGGCTGGTCGGGCGTCGTGCGCTGCGAGGCTGCGGACGAGGTCAGCGGCCCCGAGCTCTTCGCCCTGGCCGACCGGGTCACCGCCACCCTCCCGAGGTTCGCCAGCGAGGGTCACAAGGACCCCCGCGCCCCCCAGAACCTCTACCCGATCGGCGGGCTGGAGAAGGAGCTCAAGCGCCGCCTCGGCGATGCCAGACTCTGGTTCCGGGCCCTCCGGGAGACCGCCCTCCGGCCCGACGCCTGAGCCCGCGTCAGGGGTCCGTGGGGGCGGCGGCGGCCGGGGGCTCGTCCATGGAGGTCCGGAGGTCGGTGAGGGGCTTGTCCGGGACCTTGATCGTGCCCCGGGTGGGGCGGTCGAGGTCGAAGGTGACCAGCAGGAGCAGGGCGACCAGGGTGGCGGCGATCAGGGCGGGGCCGATCCCCCGGCCGAGCAGGGCCAGCAGGAACGCCAGGAGGGCGACGGCGCAGGCTGCGGCGAGCGCCTCGAGGGCGAGCACGGCGTCGGGCACCCGGTTGTTCAGGGCCGAGGTCCGGACGGTCTCCTGGTCGATCATCTGGTTCAGGCTCTCGACGTAGAGCCGGACGGCGCTGCCTTCCGGCGACTGGTCGAGCGCCTCGCCCGCCAAGGCCCACAGGTCACCTTGGAGCTCGTCGCCGTCGGCCGCGGCCACGTCGAAGGCTGCCGACGCCGGGGTCGTGTTCGCCAGTCGGATGCTGGTGTCGGCGTACCGCCGGAGCAGCTCGAGGGACTCGGTCCGCTCCGGCTCGGGCAGGGTCTGGGCTCGCAGGTAGGTGGTGCCGATGGTGTTGGCGTCGTCGACCACGGCGGCCCGTCGGGCGTCGTAGCGACCGACGGCCAGGGCCAGGCCGAAGGCCAGGATGAGGGCCACGACGCCGAACAGCGAGGCCTGCAGCACGGCGTAGGGCTCCCGGAGGTGCTCGGAGCGATGGCGCAGGCGCCGGCCGCACTCGAAGGCGACGGCCGCCGTGGCGAACATCGCGACGAAGACGATCAGGGTGAGGACCAAGGTGTTCAATCGGAAGAGGTACATGGCTCCGCGGGTGGTGGTCGCTCCGGTCCAGCACAGGCTGACAGACCCAGCGGTCCGATCGCCTCATGCCGGAGGGGCGGCCGGCCGATCAGGAACCATGGACGTCGACTCCCCGCGTCGCCCCGTTCCCTGGCGCGCCGTCGCCGTGGTCGCCCTCGTGGGCATCGCCGCGACCGGCGGCCTCGCGGTGGCCTTCGGCGGCGGTGGGTCGACGACCGAGGCCAGTGACTCGGCGACCGGCCGGCGTCTCGAGGCCCGGCTGGTGGTCGAGCTCGACGATCGCCCGCTGGCTGAGGCCACCGCCACCCTGCGGCTGACCAACACCTCGGATCAACCGGCGTGGTACGAGGGCAGCGAGTGCCAGGGGCCGGGCGACCCCGCCATCGGCCCCGAGGGCATGCGTCCCCAGTCCGTGACGGTCCTCGAGGAGGGCTCGATCCGGGAGCGCCTGATCGCGGCGGGAGAGGCCACCCGACGGGTGAGCTTCGGCCGGGCCGACGGCTCGTTCTGCGAGACGAGTGACGGCCTCGTCGAGGTCGGGCCCCAGGAGACCGTCAGCTGGGACTACCGGACGGTCGACCTCCCCGTCGACCGCTCGTCGGAGGTGGCGGCCGTCTTCGTCATCCAAGAGGCCACCCGGACGGGTCGACCCGTGGACCGGCTCCGGTTGGTGGTTCCCTTCCCGGCCCTGGGCGACGCCGATGGTCCCACCGTCAACCAGGCCGTGGACGCCTTCCTCGCCGATCCGACGGTGGCCGCCATGGTGGCGGCGTCCGGTGACGACGGCGTGCTGACCGTGGTGTCCAGGGAAGGGGCGGGCTGGCGGATGAGCCTCGGCTCCAGTGGCGGCGACCTGTCCGGCGAGGTCCAGCCCGACCTGCTCGTGACCAACGTGCACATGATCGCCGCACCGGAGCTGGGCTAGGTCTCCCTCACGGCTGCATGACGATGAGACGCTGCTCGGTCATCTCGCGGACGGCGTAGGGGGGGCCCTCGCGGGTGTTGCCGCTGTCCCGCAGGCCGCCGTAGGGCATGTGGTCGGCCCGCCAGGTCGGGACCTCGTTGATGAGGACGCCCCCGAAGTCCAGGGTGTCGGCGGCCTGCAGCGCCTTGCCCAGGTCCTTGGTGAACACG